>ONCX01000044.1:11998-21266 GCA_900316455.1 uncultured Eubacteriales bacterium | reverse complement strand
TTAATTCTTCAAAATATTTTTTCATAATCGACCATCTCCTTGGTCAATTATATCATATTTTTACTCTTTTCAATATTTTTTTCATGCGGTTGCCCTGCTATCTTTTTTCTCAAAATAAAAAAGCCACTGTCCTGTAAAAGCAATGACTTTTCTGAGATAATTATTCAGTTGGGACCTTTTGCCGTTATCCGCTCGGTGACAAGCGACATCGGCGGAAATCAGTCGCCGGATTTTCTGGCATACTCAGCCAGCGCGTCATTCAGGCTGTCGCAGAATTTTCTGTCCTGCAGATACATGATCGCGCCGACCACAGCGAAAATGGCGAAGATCATCAGGGCCATGATCGTGAAGGTCATGACAGAATTCACCATGCCCACGAAGTATCCTGCGGTCAGCAGGCAGAGTTCCAGAATGATCAGCTCCGCGAGGTTGTAGAGAAAGTAGCGCAACCCCCTGATTTTCATAAAGAAGAAATCCAGCAGCAGCGGCAGACAGCCGAGCGCACCGAAAACCGACGGCACGAACAGCGTTACCATGTCGATCTTTCTGTTCCCATAAAACAGTATGCCCGTAACAGCCATTCCTATGGTAATCAGTGTCACGATCATAAAATAATTCGGGATCATTTTTTTGAAAAAATATTCCTTAAAGCTCATTTACCTTGCCTCCCAGCAGAATTTTTTTGAGATCAGCGGCGTATTGCCGCGAAATGATGACGCGCTCGCCGTTGCAGAGTTCGGCTTCAAATTTCCGTCCCGGCGAAGGGGAGATGCTTTTGATTTTCCCCAGATGCACCAGAACGGATTTGGAAATCCGCACGAAGCCCTTGTCCGACAGCATTTCCTCATATTCATAGAGCCTTCCGCGTACGTCGGCGACGTCGCTGTCGGTGTAGGCGAAGACCTTCTCGTCCACAGCCTCAAAATACAGAATGTCAGACAGCGGCAGAATCACCGATTTGCCGTCGGTCGTACCGGCGATATTGCCGCCGACGCTCTCGGCGTGATCGCGCAGATTGATGATTTCCTGCGTAACCTCACAGCAGTCGATAGTGACCAGTTCGTTTGCTTTGTCCGATATCTGATGAATGACTGTTTTCATGGAAAAGGCTCCCCTTACAGCGCGCAACGAAGTTGCGCTAAGATAATAGAGAATAATGAATAGACAGAAGAAGGCGCGTTGCGCCTTTGAAAATATATTCCTGTGCGCAGCGCTCCTTCATTTTTCAGTTTTAAATCTTAAGTTTTCATATACTAATGGGCCGAGGATATTTTGTGTCCTGCGAGGAAGAGGACGACGGCAGGCTGGCGCCTGCATAGGACGATGACGAAGCAGGGCGCAAAATAAGTCCAAAGAATGTCTGATTTTAGTCGAAGATTAGTATCAGTTAGCGAGCGCATTAATATACGCTCTTGAGGTGAGGTGTGTAGGCTCCGTCGTTCTTGAGGTAGCAGTCGAACCATTCGCGCACGCAGCTGTTGGTGATCTCGATCGTTTCGCGTGCGTCGCGTTCGCCTGTGCCGAGCATGCCGGCGAGGAAGGGAGAGAAAACCGGCAGGTCGGTGAAGTTCATGTGGGCGGTGCCTTCGATGACGACGTTCTTAGCGATTTTTGCGTGCTCCACGGTGTAGAAATTGACATAGACGTGACCGTCTTCCTCCGTGTACTTGACACTGTTGTCGTAGTGATCCATGGCAATCATGTTGAGCAGGGGCTTCTGGTATTCGTCCTGATTGAAGGTGTAAACGCCGTTCTCCACGCCGGTGTACATGCCGAGGAAGGTGCCGTCCAGCACGACGACCGCGTCGATTTCCTCGCGGGTTCTGCCAAGCTCCACGGCAGTGGCGCCGCCCATGGAATGACCGTACGCGCCGATGTGTTCGAGGTCGATCTTCTTAAAGAATTCGTCCTTGCCTTCCGAGCAGTTCTTGATGATGGTGTCGAGAATGAAATTCGCGTCGCCCATACGGACTTCCATCCACTTCCTTGTGAGCTGGTATTCGTCCTCGATGGAGTACTGACCGTTGGTAGCGTCAACCGCTTCCTGAATGAAATCGCTGTTGACGATCTTGGTGGTGCCGTCGGCTTCCTCGGTGAAGAAGGCGTGATAGGTGTGGCTGATGCTGGCGACGATATAGCCGTTGGAAACAAGCTCTGCATAAGAGGAATAATTTGACTTCTCAAATCCGAAAGCGCCGTGCGAGAAAATCACCAGCGGACATTTTTCGGACGCTTCCTCGGGATAGTAGAAGGTGACGGTGACATTGCGCTTGCTGCCGGAATCGTCGAGGGTTTCCACGCGGCTCTCATCGGTCCATGTGTAGACCTTGCGGCCGATGTCGGTGTACTGGCCGGTGGTGGCGATGTCTTTATAAGGCGGGAAAATCAGCAGCGGAACGATGGCGAAGAGCCAGAGAAAGCTCTTGAGAACGGTTCTGCCGATGATCTTGCCTTTTTTGAAGGGAGCATCGTCCTTCTTGCGGAGATATTTGATCAAACCGAAAGTGCCGAAGATGATGAATAGGAACATCAGCACAAAGAGCATGAACCACTGGAACATCATTGAATGGGGAGAAACGAGATAGTAGAGGGCGATGGCGGCCGCCTGTGCCAGACACCAGATGCGGGCTTCCAGACGGGAGCGGCTTTTCTTAATGAAACAGTAAACGAGAAGGGCAATTTCCGAGAGAATGGCGAGTCCTAAGAATGCTTTGACCATGATGTGTACCTCCTGAGATTTTTCATTGGATTGAGTGCTTGGCTTTCACTGTTTTCTCTTAACCGGTTTCGATGGTTTTATTGTAGCAGAAAAAATTGAAATTGCAATACCTCAGAGGACAACCTGCCGTTTGCGCGGGTAAACTGCCGCGTTCCTGTCATCCGCTGCTTTGACGCACACAAAGCCGGCGCGTTTTGCCGGTTTTAAAGACAAAACGCGCTGGAAATAGGGTTACCCAAACAGAGTCGGGTCAATATGAAGTGCCTTATCATGCTTGTTATCCAGCACGACGTCGACAGAAAAATCAGAGAGATGATAAACGCAAGACCACTCGGTCCAGCTGACGCTGACGGCGCTGAGATTTCCCATCGCCTCTTCCGCCGTATTGACCGGCTTTTCGGCGAGCAGTTGCGTAAGCGTATCGGTCATCGCCTATATCGACGTATACAACAAGCCGTTCACGCTTCAGGCGAGGAAGGTCAGCGCAAGAACCGGCGAAGCCCTGAGCGGGGCGCACTTCGCGCTTTACCACAGCGTCAAGGTAATCGGCGGCGAATCCAAGGACTACGACCCGATAATCGGCTATGAGGATCTCGTGACGGGCGCGGACGGAATTATTCCCAAGATAGACAACACTCTTGACCATGGCAAATATTATCTGACCGAGCTTACAGCGCCGGAAAACTATGAGGGATTCAGCGGCGACATTATATTCACCATTTCCGAGCTTGGAACCGTCACCATGACCGGCGCCGGCGAGGAAGGAATGCTTACGGTGTCCGGTTCGCAGGAGGAAAACGCGTATGTCATTAACGTTCCGAACAACCCGGTATATTCCCCCGCGAATCTTACGCTTACCAAGACGGTCAACGGCACTATAGGAAACAAGGATAAGGAATTCACGTTTACAATCAAGGCTGAGGGCGCCGATTCCCCGGAGCAGTACGAGTGGACAAAGAACGGCGTTTCACAGACGGCAGCGCTGCATTCAAACGGAACCTTCACCATGAAGCATGGCGACACTGTGGTTATCACTCTGCCCAAGCGGGTTTCCATAACCATAACGGAGGACAATGAGGATTACACAACCTCCTTCAAGCTGAATCAAGAGGATCCGGAATATGTCAATTCCAAGACATTTGTGCTGCAAGACAACGCAACTATAGCGGTAGTCAACACACGAAACGCCCTGCTGCCTACAGGCGTAAGGTTGAGCGCGACGTGGTGCGTCGTCATAATGCTGACGGCGCTCGCGGGAGTTGTATTCCTTGTGATGTGGCGGCGCAGAGCGGATTGATTTCGGCTCCGTTTGCAAAAATAAACTTGACATTTTATAATATCTGTTGTAAAATTTAAGAAAACGATTACTAAATTTATGTGTTTTTATGCTCTTATTGTCGTTTTGTAAGCTTGTATAATACGGGCTTTTTAAGAAAGGAAGACAGACTGCTATGTCAATGCTTGAAAAGGGTCAGACTCTCAAAACCTGCGCCGGCGTTTCCTTTACAGTAGGGAAACCTCTCGGCGAAGGCGGACAGGGAGAGGTTTACTGCATAGATTATCAGGGCGAGAAAAAGGCTTTGAAGTGGTACAAGCCGGAGGCGCTCAGAAAGCCCGATCTGTTCTATGAAAATCTGAAAAAAATAACAGCCAAGGGTTCGCCTGACAAGGCGTTCCTCTGGCCGCAGGCTGTCACCGAAAAGGTTGGCGGCACATTCGGATATATTATGGACATCAGACCGGACGGTTATTATGACCTCAGCAAGATTCTCGCTTCTCCTACCTGCAACTTCGCCTCGTTTGTTGCGGCTACTCAGGCATGCATCAAGATAGTATCCGCTTTCCGTATTCTTCACAACAACGGCTACAGCTATCAGGATCTCAACGACGGCAATTTCTTCATTAATCCCAAGAACGGCGACGTGCTTATCTGCGACAACGACAACGTTGCGCCCAACGGCACGCATACGGGCATTTTAGGAAAGCCGCGCTATATGGCTCCCGAAATTGTCAACGGAAACGGAAGCGTTCTGCCGGATACCCAGTCGGATCTGTATTCGCTTGCCGCGATACTTTTCCTGATACTCTTCTGCAATCACCCGCTCGAGGGCAAGCGGTGGATTTCCGCGCCCTGCTTTACCGATCAGCTTGCGGACAAGCTTTACGGCAAGGATCCTCTGTTTATATTTGACCCATCAAACAACGCAAACGCGCCGGTGAGGAATATTCAGAGGACTGTCATAGAACGCTGGTCATACATGCCGTCCTATCTCAAGGAGCAGTTCCTTGTGGCGTTCAGTCAGGACGCGCTTAAAAATCCCCAGAAACGTCTGATAGAGATTTACTGGCTACAGGCGCTTGTGCGATTCAGGAGCGAGATAGTCAAGTGCGCCTGCGGCAACGAGGTGTTCATTCAGAACGCGTCTACGACCGCCTGCGACGTATGCGGCAGACCCGTGCCGATTCTCCACACGATAAAGCTGCCGTCCTATGTCATGGCGGCTGCGAGGGGATCGAGAATTTACCGCTGCCAGCTCGGCACATGCAATGCCGACGACGCTCTGAGTCCGGTGGCTGGGGTGGTATGCAAGCCGGACAATCCGAATATTCTCGGTCTGAAAAACATGACCTCCATGATTCTTCCGGCGACCACGCCAAGCGGAAAGCAGAAGCAGGTTCAGCCCAAGGAGGTTATCCCGTTCAAGGCGGGAATCGTGGTTGAAGCGTATGACAAGCAGATCAGAATGCAGTGATAGATTAATCGTTTTTATAAAAACAGGAGGTAATTATTTATGCCAGGAACAGACAGCGTTATCGTCAAGAAGGTTCTGCCGTTAATTTACGTCATCGACACATCGGGAAGCATGGACGGCGACAGGATATCCAGCGTTAACCGCGCAATGAGGGAGCTGGAGCCTATTCTCAGGGAGAAGGTCGCCGAAATTCCGGAGGCGGAGATAAAGATAGGCGCAATCACGTTTTCAAACGGCGCGAAGTGGCTCACTCCGCAGGGCTTGGTGTCGGTGGAGCATTTCTACTGGAACGACGCCAAAGCGGGCGGTCTGACGGATTTGGGCGCGGCTCTCAAGGAGCTTAACGCGAAACTCAGCAGAAGCTCCTTCCTCGTGAGCGAAACAGGCTTCTGCGCCCCCGTGCTTATCTTCATGTCCGACGGCGAGCCTAACGACAACTGGGAGAAGGAATTAAAGAATATCAGCCAGTCAAACAGATGGTTCCAGATAGCGAGAAAGATCGCGATTGCTATAGGCGACGAGGCGAACAAAAAGGTTCTCGAGGAAATCGTAAGAGACAAGGAAGCCGTCATTCAGACAAGCGATCTGGAAACCCTCAAAAATATGATAATAGCGGTTTCAGTATCGGCTTCAATGATGGCTGGTTCTTCACGCATGGCAGGCGACGAGGCAAGCGGCGCTTCCATTCTGAGAAACGCGACGGCAAATCTTGACGATGACAAGATAGTATTCGAGTCGGCTGACGAACAACCGGTGTTTGACGCTCCGGATCCGATACCCGTTACGCTCAACGATACAGGAGCGGGCGACACGGGCTGGGAAGAGCTTGATGAGGAATGGTCCTGATCGCCGTTCTCTGAATGAAAGAGGGTGAAGCAGGTGCCATATGAGTTTTTTTGCAGATCCGTCCGGGGAGCAAGTCATATAAGAAAAAATACCCCCTGCGAAGATTACGGTATCAAAAGGGATCAGGGAAAATTCAGGGTCTTTGCTGTCGCCGACGGTCACGGTGACCCAAACTGCCTGCGAAGCAATGTCGGTTCTAAATTCGCGTGCGAGATAGCCGGAGAGGTGCTGTCGGAATTTGGCTCCGAGCTGAGGGAAATAGGCAAGGAGGAACTGCTTTTTGACGAGGAAAAGCAGGGCGAACTGCTCTACTGGCTCAAACGCAGCATTGTTTCAAGGTGGATAATCGCTATTGACGGCGAACTCAGGGAAAATCCCCTTACCGAGGAGGAGCTTGCGAACGCTCCGAAATACGGCGATGAATACAGCCGCGGCGTGCGTACTGAGAGAATGTACGGAACCACGCTTATCGCCGGACTTCTCACAGACAGGTATCTTCTTCTGCTCCAGCAGGGCGACGGCAGGTGCGACGTCTTTGACAGCGAGGGCAGGGTATCCCAGCCGATACCGTGGGACGACAGGTGCGTGGGTACGGCTACGACGTCGATGTGCGATCTTGACACTATCCAGAGCATGCGAAGTCTTGTGATAGATCTTTCCTCAAATCCTGTGATAGCCTGCATTGCGGGCACTGACGGAGTGGAGGACAGCTTTCCCACGTCGATGGAGAAAACGCACGCCTATTACCGTGAAATTCTCAGGGAGGCATGCGAATACGGCGTTGCGGCTCTTGAAGAGAACCTTGAGCGTGATCTCAGCGAACTCAGCAAGGCGGGAAGCGCGGACGATATAACTGTAGCCGGTTTTGTCGATATTGAACGCACAAGACCCTTCCTCGGAGATTTCGAGGAAGCCAACAGGGCAATAGACGTTCAGGACGAGCTTGTAGTGATCAACGACCGTTTGCAGTCCATACAGAACGGCGGTATGTTTGCCCATCTTTCCAGACTTTATGACGATTCAATGAGCTTATATGAAACCGCGAAGGATAAATTTGACATAGTAGACGCGGAATTTCAGGAGCTTGAGGACGAGATCGCCTCTGACAATGAGAAGATTTCGGACGATGAGGATGAAAATATCGTCATTGCTCTTATTAGAAGAAAGATTCTCACATCATCTATTTTGCGTGATTACGAGGAATGCTCCGAAAGAAGACAGGCTGCTCTTGAAGATCTCGCAAAGGCGGAGGAGCTTAAAAAATCCGCCGAGGAGCAATTCATACCGCGCAGGGACGAGTACGATGAGCTGATTGCCAAGAGAGAAGCTACATTGGAAAAAATGCGCGAAATCGAAAAGGATCAGGGAAAAAATCAATAAAATCAAAGACCAGTGCGGTTCATTCCATAAGAATGCAAATCGCACCGGTCTTTTTTGTTTTTATTTTTTTAAAGCAAGTATAATATCGCATATTGTATCAACATCGTTAAGCGACAGGTCGGAATAAAGAGGAAGAGTCAGAACCTTTTTGCTTATTTCCAGTGCGACAGGAGTGCTTTCGGGATTGAATCTTCCTTTATAGCATTCAAACTCGCTTGTAAGGGGATAGAAATATTTTCTTGCGCCTATGCCGTTATCAGCCAGCGCGGAAAAAACGCTGTCCCTGTCAGCGCCGAATTTTTCCGGTTCAAATACTACAGGGAAATAAGCGTAGTTACTTTGCACGTCGGGCTGTTCATTGAATATGACGATTCCGTCTGTTCCGGAGAGATGCGAAATATATCGCTCAGTCGCGTTTTTTCTTTTTTGAATATCTTCATTCAGGCGTCTAAGATTGCATAAGCCCATCGCCGCCTGAAATTCGTTCATTTTGGCGTTGCCTCCGACAAACGGGGTGCTTTCCGGATTTTCAATGCCGAAATTTTTAATATATCCCAGTTTTTTGGCAATCTTTTGATCGCCGCAGCATATTGCTCCGCCCTCGATGGTGTTGAATACCTTGGTGGCGTGAAAGCTGAACATGGAAGCGTCGCCGAAATTCGCCGTGGAAACGCCCCTGTATGTTACGCCGAAGGAATGAGCCGCGTCGTAAATGACTTTAAGCGAGTGTTTTTCAGCTATATGCTTTATCGCCTCCACGTTGCAGACATTGCCGTATACATGCACAGGCATAATAGCGCATGTTTTATCGGTAATAAGTCCCTCGATAAGGCTTTCGTCGATGGTGTAATCGCTTCGCTTGATATCGCAGAATACCGGAGTGAGTCCGCAGCGCACTATTGCGTGGGTTGTTGAGGCGAATGTGAACGGCGTGGTTATAATCTCGCCGCCCTTAGGAAGTTCCATCGCTTCTATGACGCTTTCAAGGGCGAGATGTCCGTTGACAAAGAGAGTGATATATTGTGCGCCGAGATATTCCTTTAATTCCTTTTCGAGAAGGCGGTGCTTTGAACCGTTGTTGGTGAGCCACCGGCTGTCCCAGATGTCCCTGATTTCCTCGCAGTATTCTTCAAAGTCCGGCAGGGAGGAGCGGGTGACCAATATTTTTTTATCCATAGTCTGCTCCTTATTGATTATTGAGATTCATGCTTTTCAGCGCCTCTTTATACGGAATGTCAGGGTAGAATACGAGATTTCCGTGCCATACGCCGCGTTTTTCGACAGGCGGAAGCTTCATATAATCTCCGTATGTCGTCGATAGCACGGCGTCGTACCCGCATGGAATGAATGTTTCTATTCCGTGATAATTACACGGGACGCACTCGGAAAAGCATTCCGCCGGGAATACGTCCTTTTTCATTCCGTAGGTTGTGGCTGCAAGTATCGAAACGTATCCGGTGTATTTTTCATTCGACTTTTTTGAAAGGCTGTCTATTCTTTCAAAGACGGTCATGGGGTCCATTCCGCTGTGCCTGCCGACTCTTTCCCTGTCTCTTTCGGATAGGTTGGG
>ONCX01000044.1:0-11975 GCA_900316455.1 uncultured Eubacteriales bacterium | reverse complement strand
GTATCCGTACCGTTTTCAGGATCAAAGTTATCCAGCGGCAGAACGTCGATAAAGCAGCCTAAATTGAAGCCCTGATATATAAAGGGATAGTCGATAGCGGCTGTGTTTGAATTTCTGAGCTTGGCATGGGCGTAATAAAAGCCGGGGTCGGTATGGCAGGTCTGTAGAAAATAAGGCTCCCTTAATTCATCGCCCAACCGGAGAAACTTCTCGTAATCGCAGCGTGGCATAATAACGTCCATATCGTCGTCCCACGGTATGAAGCCGTGGTGTCTGACAGCTCCGAGCAGAGAGCCGAATATCAGGAAGTATTTAAGTCCGTGCCGCCGGCAGATCTTGTCAAATTCATAAAGCAGGTCAAGCTCGATTGCCCAGACCTTTTTCATTTTTTCGTCAACGTAAAAATCGCATATGGTTTCGGCTTCAAAAAAATTCGCTGGCAGAATTCCTTTAGCCGCAATCTTTTCGCACTCTGTCATATATATTCTCCTGCCGTAATTCTGAATGTGCTGCCTGTCATCATTTGTGAAGCGTCGGACATCATGTAGACCAGCGCTTCAAGATAATCGGCGCGTTCGAGCATTCTGCCCATGGGAAGTATATCGGCGGCACGTCTGCGAAGCTCCGCCTCGGTAATTCCCTGTGAATTTCTCAGGCTGACTTCTCCCTCCGTGGGAGTCCAGCCGAGCGTCAGATAATTGCATCGTATATGCTCGTTTGCGTAGTTGTGAGAGATATGCTCCATCAGCGTCAGCAGCACGCCCTTTGAGCAGGCATATGCCGCCCTGTCCTTCTGACCGCCCCACGCGTGTGCCGAGCCTGTCAGCACTATCGAGCCGCCGCCGCATTCGCGCATGAATTTTATTGCCTCCTGGCAGCAGAAAAAGCACGCCTTGAAATTGATATCCATTACCCTGTCGAATGTTTCCTCGTCGCAGGAGTCGAGCGGAGAAACAGGCGTAACGCCCGCGTAATTGAAGAATCCGTCTATCCTGCCGAATGCTTCATATCCGCTTGTGAAGAGTCTGCGGCAGTCGCGCACATTTTCGAGGTCCGTATGCACGAATATTCCCTGAGCGCCGTATGTGTTCATCACGCGGATGGATTTGAGCGCCGATTCCTCATCGCGCCCGCCTATGACGACGCTTGCGCCCTGACGTGCGAATTCCTCGGCGGCAGCCTTGCCTACGCCCTTGGTTCCTCCGGATACGACGATTACCTTGCCGGACAGTCTTTTTTCGCTCATTGCTTCAGCTCCAGTGCGTCGTCCACGTCGAATCCGTGAAGCGCCATAGAATTTCCATCGGCGTCGTAAACCCTGATTTTATCCATATATTCTTTAAGCGTGCCGGCAAGCTCCTGTTTGCTCTCGCATACAAGGTACAGACGGGTCATGACCTGTTTTTCAGTGCCGATCCATTCCGGCAGAACCCTGTCTCCCTCATAGAGCCTTCGGATATCCGCCACAACGCGGCTGTCCTTTTCCGCTTCGTCAAGTCCGTCGATACGGGCTATTGTACCCTCCCTGAGAAGGATCCACAGCGTTGCTGCCCACTTTCCGCGGAAGAAGGGATCATCCCGCGTGGCGAGGTCAATGTCGCCCTCCGAGCCGGTCAGCGCGAAATTAATGAGCATTTCCCGCTGGTCGAAGCCATGAACCGCTTTCATGAGGAGGTGCGGAGCTTCACCCTGTAGTCTGAATCCCGTGTCGTACACATAGAATTCGCCGTCCTCATAGAATGCCGAAAGCATAAGCACACCGTTCCTGATGCCGATATCCCTGAACATGCGGCAGGCATTGTCGTGCATTCGCTTATAGTATGTACCGATATGCTTTGACGGATACGTGCCGCCCAAACAAACGCGGCTCAGACCCTTCTGTTCGTCGGTGGTGTAGCGGTCGTAAATGCATGAAGCGCTGCAATAGCCGTCCTTGAAGGTGTAATACATGCCCATGTCCTCGCACTGCATGTATCTTTCCACGATGAATCGCTTTACCTTGGAGGCGTCGAGAGCCTTCCTGACCGCGCCCGCAAGCTCGTCTTCGCTGAAACAGACCGTCATTCCCATGCCGCTGCAACTGTCAACGGGCTTTACCATTACGGGGTATTTTATTTTGTCCAGATCCTCGCGGCGCATATCTGCGTCGAGATAATATTCAGGAATTCCGTGAATGCCGTAGCGTTCGCAGGTTGCCTTGAATACGTCCTTGTATGAGAAAACGTCCACTATGTCCTGCGAAGCGTAGCAGTGGAAGCCGAGCGCGCTGCACACCTTGCAGTAGGCGGGAACGAGTATGTCGGCAACGCCCACGAGAACGCCGTCTATCCGCTCCTGACGCGCAAGCGACACAAGCCCCGGAACGTCCATTCCGTCAACCTCGCAGCTCTTATACGCGTATTTTTTCGCCGCGTCGTCGGGACGGTTGCTGGCTACATAGGTCATTATTCCCATACGGTTCGCAAGCTCCACGAGCGGCACTGTTTCGGGATTGGCTCCCATTATCAGCAGTTTTTTTCCTTTAAGCTCAGTGTTCATTGGCTTTCCTCCGGTCATATCGTAATTGCCTCGCCCTGCGCCATAATAGTGTATGACAGTCCGGGGCAGAATATTTTCATTTTATCCATAAATAATCCGGGATTCCCGCCGTGTGACGCGAACATTCCGTAATGGCAGGGAACCGTCAGCCTTGGTCTGACCGCTGCCGCGAGACGGGCGCAGTCCTCCTCATTCAGATTGCCGAACGCGCCGTTGATCGGAGCGATCATCACGTCGGGCTGTCCGAAAGCGGTGTATTCGTCCGCACGGTCAAGACGGAGGCAGGTATCGCCTGCTTCATAGATTATTCTGCCGTCAACCTCAGCGATGACTCCTACCGCGTCGGGCGCGCCCTCGCCGTGGTCGCAGCTTACGAAGCGAAGCGTGAAGTCCCCGCATTCGCAGGTATCGCCCTGTCTGACATATGTAATTCTGTCGTTTTGCATTTTCAGATTGCTCACGAGTTCTTCACAATTGACCGACGCAAAAAGGCGGGTATGTCCGTTCGACATAAGCTCCGGTACGGAATCATAGTCAAAATGATCGAAGTGCGGGTGGGTGGCAATAATGCAGTCAAATTCAATATCGAAAGGGGAGAGGAGCTTGGGAAGCAGCCGTTTGAAGCCGACGTGTCCCTCAAGACGTTCCACGCAGTCCGAGAGGTAAAGGTCGATTGCGAGCAGCTGTCCCGATGAGCTTTTGATTATATATCCCGCCTGACCCGCCGAAATAAGCGTCGTCCTGCCAAGCGGAGCCGAAATGATTTTCTGTGCGAGAATATTCAACTCAGTCTGCCTCCTGCCGTTTCGTTCAGATAAATGCCGAGAGCCTGCCGCCTTGCGCTTTCGGAAGGCTCTATTGATATTATTTTTTCGCCGCTTACGCCAAGGTCAAGCAGCTCGCGCCGGTGAGCTTCAACCGAAGCGCGGTCTAACTTTGCTATAATAACGCAGTCGAATTTCCGCGAAGCAATCCCGGCGGGCGGATCCACGTCCATGCAGCAGCGCCGGTATTCGCGGTAATCATCGTCGAACCAGCCGACGATATTGTAATCCCCCGACTGCTTCATGCGGCGCACAAGCTGCTGCCCGAAGGTTCCCGCGCCGCAGACGGCAATTCTTTTATTCCTGACGCTGACCGTAAAGGGAAAGCCCTCCGGAAGCTTCACGTCGGGCTGACATACGCCGCCGGAACGTATGATGAATGTGCCGAGGATCCAGTCGTCGAGCTGCTGTATCAGCCGGTATTCAGCGGGGTAATCCCTGAATTTATCCGAGAGGTAGGCGTACAGGATTCTCAGTGAAGCCGTTTCGTCGGAAAAGCTCTTCGAGAGCTTGAGCATAGAATCCTCACGCTGGCGGTAGTGATAGGCGCAGTTGTCGGTGACGCAGATTTTTCCGCATCCGAGCAGCGCGGGATATACCGCCGCGGCGTCCTCGCCGATGGAGATAGCGTCGTCCACATCGAGCTGGCGCTGTAAAATACATTCCCGCCGGAAAAGCTTGTTCCAGAGATACGTCGTAATGCCGTAGGAGTGGAATCTGCCGCAGGAAAGCATCTGCTTATAAAGGGCGCGGAGCGACTCGCCTTCATATGTTCCGGACGGAACGGTGTTGAGAATAACCTGCGATTTCGAGAAGAGATCGCGTGTAAATCCGGCAATGGCGGCGTCTGCGCCGCTTTCGGATATAGCGGAAAAAAGGGACATATAAAATCCCCTGCCTATCCAGTCATCGCCGTCAACAACGCCGATGTAATCGCCGTGAGAAGCGAGAATCCCCGCTTTTCGCGCCGAGACAAGTCCGCCGTTTGGCTTGTGTATCACGGTTATGCGGCTGTCCTTTGAGGCGTAGAGGTCGCAAAGCTCCGGACAGCGGTCGGGCGATCCGTCGTCAACAAGAATTATCTCCAGATTTTTATATGTCTGATCGAGAATGCTCTCTATGCATATTCCGAGATATCTTTCAATGCGATATACCGGAATTATTACACTTATGAGCGGTTCCATCATATCAGCTCTCCTTTGTTTTTGCCTTGCTTAAATAGCTCTTGGCTGTGTCAAGCACATAGTTGTAGCTTTCCACGTGAAAAGCCTTTGACATTCCCACGTATGCCGCTATTCCGAGAGGAATCTGTATAGCGAGGGTGAGTATGTCGTTCAATCCGAAAAGACCTACGACGTAGACTACAGCGCCCATTGCGAGCGACATGCCTATCTGCGGCAGCATATCCCTGAGCTGGCTGAGATAGCTGTAGCCGAGCAGCTTCTTATTCGGCGCGGCGTTGGCTATCTGGCTGAATACGGAGGTGAAAAACAGGCTGTACGCCATTGCCATTACGCTTATCCACATTGTAGACAATATTGCGACAAGACCGGCGGCTTTTTTGATTACTTCAAGTATCAGGAAGAGGTCGCTGCGTCCCATTGCCTTGATTGCGTTGAGGTTTGCCGTGTGTATGGGATAGAAAGCGAATGTGAAGCAGAATATCCGCAGAAAGGGTACGCACGGCAGCCATTCCTCAGCGAGAGTCAGCCTGACAAGAGGCTGAGCGCAGACGGCAAGTCCCATCATGAATGGCATGATGATGTAGGTGCTGGTTTTGATTGCGCGGCGTGTCATGCTTCTCACCGCGGCGGGATCGTCCTGCGCGTTGGACATGGTTGGCAGCAGCACGCTGTCTATTGATGAATTGATGTTTGTTACGATGAACTGAGGGAATTTCTCTCCCTGATTGTACTGACCCAAATCGGCTTTGGCGTACATTCTGCCTATGATGAGCTGTCTGAGCTGATTGTATACCGTATCGAGCAGACCCGACGCGAGCAGCTTCCAGCCGTAGGAAAACAGCGCCTTGAGACGTTCAGATGAGAATTCCCTTTTAGGGCGGAAATCCACCGTTATCCAGAGGATAGCGGTATCCACCGCCGTGTTGACGAGCATCTGAGTAACCAGCGCCCACACGCCGAATCCCATGCACGCCATAGCTATTCCGACGATTGCGGCGGCGATTGTTCCGACGAGTGTGGAGAAGAAGAATATTCTGAACATCAGATGTCTTGAAACATACGCCTGCTGGACGTTCTTTATGCCGGACACAACAAGCATAAGACTGAGTACCCTGACAATAGGCGTAAGCTCAGGAACTCTGTAAAACGAGGCGATAAACGGCGCGGCAAGGAACGCGATAATGTAGAGTACGCCGCACATCGCCATGTTGAACCAGAAAACGCTGGAAAAATCCAGATCGTCCGCGTCCTTTTTCTGAATAAGCGCGTTTCCCATTCCGCTGTCCACAAAGACCTGCATAATTATCATAAAGACCGACACAAGGGCGACTGTGCCGTAAACAGACGGACCGAGGATTCTTCCGAGTACGACTGAGACTACAAGCGATACGCCCTGAGCGCCGCAGCGTTCCATAAATCGCCAGAGAAAATTATTTATTACTTTTTGCTTCATATTTCAGCAGTTCCTTATAATTACGTCAGACTTGTTTTCTTTTTTGATATGCCTTGTCTATGGGCGCGTAGATAGGATGGAAATAAACGCAGAGAATGTATCTTATCTTTGTTTTTATTCCGGCATTTTTATAAACGTCGCGGTAATTTTTCAATTCGTTTTTGTCGCCGAGATTAAGGTAAAGGTTGAATAGTTCAAGCCTTTTTTGTCTGGTTATAATGTCGGAATATTTTCCGCCGGTATATTCGTTGATGCGGTCAAGCATGCCGGCGAATTCCAGACGGCGTTTTTTTAAATAAGCCGTGTCGGTATTGGATTTTTGCGTTATAGAGCCGCTGCACCCGACGCGATAGGCTCCCATAAGCTCGTCGGAATAATATATTCTGCCCTTGAGAGCCATATAGACCATAAGGGCGTAGTCGGAATTTATGCAGTTTCCCTGAAAGGGGAAGACAACCTCCGGACGGCAGGATTTTCTGTAAAACAGCGAGCATGTCGCCATTGACCAGCTGCTAAGTATTTCCTCGATGGAGAGATCTCCGGATTCCTTGTCCAGACGGAAAAATTTATCGTCTGAAAGCTCTCCGTCTTCATTGGCGTAATACGCGGCGTGTCCGCAGAGAGAATAGTCGGGATGGCTTTCCATAAAATCGAATTGCTTTTGCAGCTTATTTTCGTCGGTCCAGAAGTCGTCGCCCTCGCACATGGCAAAATACTTTCCCTTTGCCATGCTATAGACCTTTTCAAAAGCGACAAGACCGAGTCCCCGCTGAAAATGATTTTCCGCGAGGATCAGCGGAACTATCTTATCCGGATATTTTTTATGATAATCTCTTATGATATCGCTTGTACCGTCAGTGGAAGCGTCGTCCTTGACGATTATCTCATATATAAAATTTGTTTTCTGATTCACAAGGCTGTCGAGGCACTGTCTGATGAATTTTTTATGATTGTAGACAGAACAGTAAACCGAAACCATGCAGTTATTTTTCTGATCCATAGGGAACTCCTTTTATTCCGAACAGTCTTTTTTCATGGAATTATTCCGGAGATGAAACTAAGGGCAGTGGGTATTTTAAATAATTCAAGCCATTTCAAATAATATACCATATTATTTTGTAAAAAGCAACCGCAATTATTTTAAAAAACACAGTTAAATCTGTCCGGAACTCAAAAAATTATAAGATTCTGCCGCCTTGACACGGTTTTTAAATTGATGTATAATACAAGTTAGTTTATGATAAATTGAGGTATGATAAAATGTCATGCAGAAAATCTGAATGCAAAAGACGGCTTGTTTTTTTTGCGTTTTTGGTATTGTTTTATTCTGGATTTTTGCTGTCGTCGCGGTTTTTGGCGTATGCCGGCGAGCAGCCCGCAGTCTCGCTCAGTGTGTCCGAAAAAACCGTACACAGCGGCGGTGGCATTGCATTTACCGCTACGCTGTCAGCTCCGGCGCAGGGAGATATCAGCGTTGCCGTTACCGGAGGGAGCAAGGATTTTTCGATAAGCATTCCACGCGGAGAAACGAGCGGCACGCTTACCGTCAGAGCCGGACAGTATAAGGAGCGAAGCTCGGAGACATATTCCGTCGCGGCTGGCTCGGACTATGCCGCCGGTGAGAAATCCAGCGTGAAGGTCAGCGTACTGCCAAAGCCGCGACTGAGCTTTTACGCCGAAAAGTATACCGCCAATCCGGGGGCAAAGTTGAGCGTAAATCTGTGGTGTCTCAACGCGTCGGAGATGACAATTCCGCTAAAGGTCACGCTGCGCCAGTCTGACGGCAGGACTGTGGAGAGCTTTGAATTCAGCGACAAAAAGAAAAGCTACAATTACAAATACACCTTCCCCGAAGACTGGGAGGCGCCGTTTTATCTTTACATGTACAATGAAACAACAGGCAAAAAAGCCGCTCAGATACCTGTCAAGGTTATGGATACCAACCGTATGAAGGGCATTTACAGTGTGGAAACGCAGGAGAAAAAAATTGCGATCAGCTTTGACTGCGGATTTGCCAACAAGTACACGCAGTATATTCTTGATACGCTCGACGAGTACAATATCAAATGCACGTTCTTTGTCACCGGCGTGTTTGTTTCTGATCATTCCGATATGCTTAAAGAAATACACAAGAGGGGACACGAAATAGGCAATCATACGGCTCGTCACCGCAGTCTTCCAAAGCTGTCGGAGGAAGATGTGTACAAGGAGGTAAAGTCGGTCAACGACACAATTTACAAAAAGCTTGGAGTAACGCCCACAGTCATGCGTCCGCCTTACGGCTCCGGTAATTTCAATGTGCATTCCACGGTGCGAATGGCGGGCTGCGAGGTTGTCTACTGGTCGCACGATTCTCTCGACTGGGATCCCGACCGCACTGCCAATGAAATAATCAGGCGCTCGACAACCGACATAAAGAACGGCTCGATAGTTCTCTTCCACAACAGCGCGCCCAAAACAAAGCAGACCCTAAGGAAAATTCTGGATAAGTACAAGAAGATGGGATATAAGATAGTGCCTGTTTCGGAGCTTATCTACCGGAATTACTTCACGATTGACAAGATGGGCGTGCAAAGGCTCAAATCGGGATATAAGCAGGTCAGTCCGTCTGACCTTATGTCGGACTACACGCCTGTTATTAATGTGTCCGGCGCGTCGGCTGAGGGAGAGCCTGCCGTTTCGCTCGAACTGAACGCGGTTTATTCGTCAAAATCTCAGGTTATGTCAAAGAAGACCATTTCAAAGATAAAAAAAGACTATTCCCTGATGAAGGTTACATATGACTGCGGCGACACGATAGCCGCTCCTGTAAAAAAGGGCGACAGGATCGGCACAGCCACATTCTCTTACGGCAGCGACGTGAAATTCACGGCGGAGCTTACCGCCGCGTCCGACATTGAACCGTATCAGCCTCCCGTTGAGAAGCCGGCGGTTATTTCACCGTCCGATACTGAAGAAAAGAAACGCTGGGGCATGGACATTCCTCACAGTCTGGAATATATTCTTGACGGCGCCGCGGTATTGTTACTTGCCGTCATCTCAATGATTATATTCCTCATAAAAAGAAAGCGCAAATAAAAAAAGCCCGTCGGGGCAGTGGATACGGGATTTTAAAAAACCGTATCTTACCCCGGCGGGCGAATTATTTTGTCTGTCGTTTCCGACAAATGTGGAAAAAACAATTATAAATTAATCGAGACTGCACGCTATTATTATTCTCATTGAGTCGTCCTCGCCGTCGCAGGTGGAGAGCGCGAGAATGTTCCCTGACGGTTCACCGAGTTTTATCTGAGCGTGGGAGAGAATATAATCCCTTGCGTTTCCGGGATTTTCCACATCAAACGCCGCAAGCTCCTTTGCATCGCTTCTCATCACGGCGAATACCGTAAGTCTGCTTTTCCTGTGACCGTCGCGCCCTATCAGAAGCGTGCCGTTTCTGTGGGACGAGGCATAACTGCTGTCAAGAAAAGCGTCGAGCGCGCCGAACATTTTGCCGTATTCCATGTGGTGACCGTATATCAGTGAATATCCGTCGGTAAATTCAGGAGAATTCCGGCTGTCTAAGAATATGCTGCCGGAAAGCGAGAAGTTGCCGTAGGGATCCCTGTTGAGAAAGGTGAGATTGCTGTTGCCCTGCATGACAGGAAAATTTATTCCGGTGTCCTTAAAGCTTATCCAGCCCACCAATCCTTCTGAAATATGCAGCCGTTCAAGCTGCGAAGCGGGCGAATCCGCTGTGAATTCCGTCAGCCGACTGTCGTCCGCGTGGCAGTAGACGTACCACACGTCGTATATGCCGTAGCCCGAAATCAAAATGGCTGCGACAAAGACTATCATAAGCAGTCCGTCGTGGAGGTTGTTGAGAATTCCGAATATTTTATTGAGCCTGTTCAATTCAGTTACCTTCTGCGGCGTTGTCATTCGAGCCTTTCAGACGTTTTAAGACGAGCAGGACGATTCCAGCAATTCCTGCGAGCAGAACGGCGACCGGCAGCGCAAACGCCGCGGCGACGCCTGTGGCTGGAATTATACCGCTTCTTTCGTTGATAAAGGCAAGATTTGTGTTCTGGGTAAGAGCGCTGTCGGTCACACTGTTTTCGTTTTTTGAGCAGTCCTCGTCCCCCGTTACCTCAACAGACGGGGTATAATCCTCCTCAACCTCGGTCACAACGTAGCCCATTCCGGTGGGAAGTCCCGTAAGTGAGATCGACTGACCGCCCTTTAAGTAGAAATCCTTGCCTTCGATGAGCTGTGAGAGAGTGACGTATGACCGCTTGGTATATATGCTTTCTCCCTCGTCATCAAATGTTTCAATGCTGTTTGCCCTTGCCATCACGTCGCCGTCGTATACCGTCGCCATGCTCTCAGCGGGCTTTGCGTCAAATACCCCGCCTAATTTTACATGAGTGTCGCCGCTGACGGTTGACAGACTGCCTGTCAGCTTCACGGTGAATTTAAAGTATTGATTGAATGACGACTGATTGCCTGTAACTTCCTTGGAAAAGCTGAGATTGTCCGTAGCGTAGCGGTTGGTGAATCCGGTGGATTTGGTTGCCGCGTCTGCTTTGCCCTCCGTGTCGGGCGCGCCGTCGTTGAGTTTTACTATTGCAGTGTAGGCGACATATTTATCGTCTTCGCCCTGATCGTATTTGTGTACAAATACGTCAATATATCTTTTATTTACGCTGTCGTAGGTTATTCCCGTCGCTTCGGGAGTCTGTTCGGTGATTATGTAGCGGTATATTCCGGCTGCCGGAAACGTAACGCCGCTCAGATCCACCGTGATGTCTTTTTCCACGTATGCCTCGTCGGAGGTATCTGCCGTGGCGAACTGTATCGTGCTGCCTGACGGGGCTGACGATTCGGGAGTCAGCGCGTCGTCTGGAGCGAATACGACTGTCATCGACGTTCCTCCTGTGGAGGCAAATACAGCGCCATCGGGACCGGCTTTTATTTCGTGGGTGGTATCCGTGGCTGGGATAGCCGTTCCCGACGCGAGAGTATATGTGAATGAAACCGTCGGCGAGGTCACATTCTTTTTAATTACGAGATACTTCTTTATCTGAACGGAATCTATTGTGTCGCCCGCAGCCGCCACATTCGGCACGGCAAGCTGTGAGACGACCATCACGCACGCTGCAAGCGCTGCCGCAAGCTTATATTTTTTCAATTCATAATTCCTCCCCGTCTGTTTTATCATCAGATATCAGAAGCCCCTGCGGCGCATCATAAATACGACGCTGCCATGACAGTCGGCAAGCGGTATCGCGCCGAGGGTTCTGCTGTCGTTAATATCGGATAGATTGTCGCTCAGTACGAATACGCTGCCGTCAGGCACGGTCATGGGAAACGCCGCTTCCCTGACAATGCCGTAAGCGTCGGGAAGCGTTTCGGACAGCGCGGCGAAGCCGTTGACCCATACAACGCCGTCCCTTATATCCACGCGGTCGCCGGACACAGCGGCAACTCTGCCGAAGCGCGTCTCGCCGTCGTGACTGTAGACTATGAGATCGCCCTGCTCCGGCGGAGCCGGCAGCCATGTGACGCAGAGATCCCCGTCCTTTACCATGGGATAGCAGGTGTCGGAATGGCATATGTATATTCCGAAAAGGAACGTCAGGGAAATCCACACCGCGACAACCGTAGCCGTCACGCGGATAATGAATTCCCATACGCGGCGGGGAATCTTTCTGCCCGCGGCGGACGGTCTGACGTCCGTTTGAGGGACGGCTTCACTTAAATCGGTAGCCGTAACGTTCTCGTTTATATGCTCGCCTGAAGCTCTTTCGCCTCTGCTCATAAAACGCCGCCTCCCCCTCAGCTTTTTCCCTTACGCGCTTTTCTCACGATGAGGAATATCAGGAAGAGAATGCCGGAAAGCGCAAGTCCGCCGAACGCAGGGGACAGCGGTTCGCCTGTTCCGGGGGATTTTTCATCGCGGTCTTTATTTGCGTTATAGCTGTCGTCGTCGCTTTT
>ONCX01000055.1 GCA_900316455.1 uncultured Eubacteriales bacterium | reverse complement strand
GGGCTTAGAATCGGGTGAAAGTGTTACGATGGCCTTTTTCCAGGCGGGGGTGTAGCCCTCGTATCTGCCCTGGCGGCGATGACGTCCTCTGACGTGCATTGTATTGACCTTTATAACCTTTACGCCGGGGAAGCATGCTTCCACAGCCTTAGCGATTTCGATTTTGTTGGCATTCTTGTCAACCTCGAAGGTGTACTTGACGCTTTCGCCTTCCGCAACCTGCATACCCGCCATCGACTTCTCGGTGATGATCGGGCGGATGATAATGTCCTTGGGATTCATTAGCAGTATACCTCCTCGATCTGTGCTACGGCGTCCTTAACGACAACAAACTTGTCTGCGTTCACGATGTCATAGACATTGAGAGTGTTGACGAGCGCTGTCTTTACGCCGGGAATGTTTCTCGCGCTGGCTATCACCATGTCGTCCTTCTCAGGCATTACGAGCAGAACCTTGCGGTCCGCGCCGATTGCGCCGAGCATTTTGACGACTTCCTTGGTCTTGTACTCGTTCATTGTGAAAGCGTCGAGAACGATCATATCGTTATCCGCCACCTTCGCGGAAAGAGCCGACTTCATGGCAAGTCTGCGGAGCTTCTTATTGAGTGTGTAGCGGTAGCATCTGGGCTTGGGACCGAGAGCTATGCCGCCGTGTCTCCACTGGGGCGAACGGGTGGAACCCTGTCTGGCGTGACCTGTGCCCTTCTGGCGCCACGGCTTCTTGCCGCCGCCGGAGACCTCGCCGCGTGTCAGGGTGCTCTGTGTGCCCTGGCGCTGATTTGCGAGATAATTTACAACAACGGCGTGAACCGCTGCTTCGTTGGGTTCAATGCCGAATACTTCGTCGGAAAGTTCGAGTGTGCCGACCTTTTCGTTAGCTGCATTTACTACTGCGATGCTGGCCATATTCTATTCCTCCTCCCTTATGCTTTGACGCTGTCGCTGATGAGCACAACGCCGCCCTTAGGACCGGGAACTGCGCCCTTGATGGCGATAAGGTTGTTTTCAACATCGATCTTGACGACTGTGAGATTCTGAACGGTTACTCTCTCGTTGCCGAGGTGACCGGACATCTTCTTTCCCTTGAAAACTCTGGAGGGATCCGAGCAGGCGCCGATTGATCCGCCGTGACGGTGAACAGGACCTGTACCGTGGCTCTCCTTGAGTCTGCCGAAGTTCCAGCGCTTGATAACGCCTGCCCAGCCTTTGCCCTTGCTCGTGCCGACAACGTCTACCTTGTCGCCTGCCGCAAAGGTATCTGCCTTGACGAGGTCGCCGACGTTCATACCGTCGATGGAATCAAAGCGGAACTCTCTGAGATACTTTTTCGGAGCTACGCTGTTCTTCTCGAAATGACCCGCGAGCGCCATTGTCATGTTGCTGGGCTTGCTCTGGAACTTTTCTGTTCTGGAGCTTTTCGCGCCCTTTCTGTACTTGAGCTTGACTTCTCCGAAACCAAGCTGAACGGCGTTGTAGCCGTCCGTCTCGACCGTCTTCTTCTGTGTGACAACACAGGGACCAGCTTCAATGACGGTTACGGGAATAACATTGCCCTTTTCGTCAAAGATCTGAGTCATGCCGAGCTTTTTGCCGATAATACCTTTCTGCATATTTCTGCCTCCTATGATGGTTATTGGTTGAAGCGCGGGTATTGACACGCCTCAACTTGACCTCGACTGCCGTTGGTTGGAACTGAGATTAAAGCTTGATCTCGATTTCAACGCCTGCAGGGAGCTCTAATCCTTTAAGAGCCTCCACAACCTTGTTGGAAGGTCTCAGGATGTCGATAAGTCGCTTGTGGGTTCTGTACTCAAACTGCTCTCTGCTGTCCTTGTACTTGTGAACCGCACGCAGGATCGTTACGATTTCCTTGTCGGTCGGGAGCGGAACGGGTCCGGAAACCTGTGCGCCCTCACGCTTCGCTGCGTCTACGATCTTCTGTGCCGCCTGATCGGCAAGCGAATGATCATAGCTCTTGATCCTGATTCTGATTTTTTCCTTGACTGCCATTAAAGTCGCCTCCTGTAATTATTTGCGGCGAACCGCTGCTACATGATCTTCGCTGGATACCCGATGTTTTCAACAACGTATCCGGGTGTTTCATACACGGGCACTAAAAAACCGGAAGCCTTTAACATCTTCTGATAAGTTATCGGCTTTCCGGGTCAGTGAAAACTAATAGCAAGCGTATAAGTACAGTCCTCTCCACTGACAGCGGCTCATTGGGAAAGCCCCGTCCGGAATAACGGCACACATCGCCTGCGCAACTCAAAAAAGGCTCTGATATACCGTCTGACTGTACACACTTTTCGCCCGGTTTAAAATCGGACATACTCCATGGAAAAACCGTTCGCTTGTAATTACAAGGAACGCAACCTCCCACTTCAACGCATATCTCATGTGCAGTCGCTGCATTTTTTCGCACGCGTTCATTAGTCGCGTACTTAGTTATTATATCAGAGTCCTTTTTATATTGCAAGTAATTTTTTACATTTTTATGTGTAGAAAAATCAGCTTCAGAGATGTGTATTTTTGTTCAGGATCTACAATCATGAGAAAAGTGTGGGGGCGTGGAAAGCGCATTGCTCCGCACCTGACTACGCCGCTTCCGGCGCAAGGCGGTAGCCCTGTCCCCATACGGTCTGAATATAATTCTGTCCCTCGGTTGCGCGTCGGAGCTTGCCGCGGAGATTGCTCATGTGGACGTTTACGGTGTTGTCCTCGCTGAAGTACGTCTCGCCCCACACCGATTCAAAAATATTTGTCTTGCTGAATATTTTGGACGGGCTTTTCAGCATAAGCTCAAGGATTCCGTATTCGATGACAGTAAGCTCGATGTTGATTCCCCTGACCTTTACCTCGCGGGTGTCAAGATTCAGCTCCACGTCCCTGTAGGTGAGAATTCTGGATTTGCTCTTCCGGCAATGCCTGATGTCGCGTTCGGCGGATTCAAGCGCGCCGTCCACTGTCTCCGGACGTTCGCAGGAGCAGAGAAGCTCCACCTTGGCTCCGTCAAGACCTGTTGAGGCATAATTTATTACATATCCCGAACGCACCAAAAGCGCTTCGATATTTTCAGCCATACAGCCGTCTTCTTCAATGATAAAAATTTTATAAGCCGCATTCATAGGAATCATATCCTCCCTGCTTTTCATATAGCATAAGCGTAATATATATATATTAGTATACAGCCGAACCGCAGGGCGTTAAAAAGCACAAAAAACCCGCGATTCTTTCCGAATGATCCTGACAGTGGCAAGACATCGGAAAAGCACGCGGGTTTGATTCTTTTATGAGACACCTGAACACATAAAAATATCAAAAGAGCGCGGTTCCACTGACATGGAAATTCACAATGCTGTCATGAAGATATTCAGTTGTACCGGTTGTATCCGGCAGACGATTAATAAACCTGCTCATGGAACGCACTCCTTTCTTTATTTTTTTATAATAATGCTTTGTGAATATGGTAACACTCTATTCAAAATTTGTCAAGTATATTTTTGAATCTTTATGTTTTCTTTATGTTTTCTTCTTTATCTCCCCTTGTCACGTTATTCCTGACTGGCGGGCTTCTTCTCCGGCTCCTGCCTTGTGGCGGCGGGACGGGAGGTGAGAAATTCAATGGTGCTCTCGATGGAAGTCCTCGCCTCGGCGGGCATTGGCTTTCCGGCGTTGCGGTAGTCGAACGCGTCACGGAACTGGGTTATACCCTCCTGCAGCGAATCGGCGTATTTTTTTACGAGCTTTCGAGTGACCTCGGCAAAATAGTCGTATTCCTTGCCGAGCGGCTTTTTTGCGTTCTGAATTATCATGCGGTAGTGGTTCAGGCAGATGAACGGCTGCGACTCGTAGAGTTTGCGGAATTCAGGCTCGTTTTTGTAGCTGAGACAGACCGTCTCGATAGCGCGGGCAAGATGCGGCTCGATATATTCGCAGACAAAGCAGCTGTGTTCCAGCGTTTCCATTGCCTCTAAGATTTTTTTGTCGGGCTTTTTGGAGAGCATTTTCTCACGCACATCAATAAGATGACTTTCAAGAGTCAGCGCAACCGGAAGACGTGCGCGCCCTGATGTGAGCATCATTCCGAAATGCCGCTCGCAGAATCCGGCGCGGTTGGTTTCAATACGGATATCCGGCTCCATCATCGCCGGACCTGTGATATAATCAATATACTTTGCCTCGATGATATCCCGCATACGGCATATCGGGCAGCCGTCATGAACCTCAAAGACTTCATTCACCGGTATGGTGCAAATGTTTTCTTTCATAATTATTAATCCATCCTTTCTGTTAAATGAGTGAAAAGCTGTAAGATTACTCAGCCATTTGCAATCTTATTTCATCGTTACATTCAAACATAGCAAACGCGTCATGATAGCTGAGTCTGCCGGATTTGATTTCTTCGGCAAGTAATAACAGATTGAACGAGCTGATAGCCGCGCCGTTGACAGAAGATCTTCGGCTTATATTTTCAAGCCTGTCCTTGAAACTTCCTGTGAATCCTCCGGAAATAAAGGCAAAGCAAAATTGATTGACAGACTTGTCAAAAACGAGCCACTATTCATTAGAATTCAGATTTCTGTCACGTTTTTGATTTTCCTCAATATATCGAATCATCTCATCAGCCTGTTTTATTGGTAAGGAATATCCTTTTCCGTAAGCCTTATTATCAATGATAATTCCATTCTCATCATAATATACACAAATATCAGGCTTTCTGGTATCCCCTAATCTCGAACCATTAAAATCAAGTTCGCCAGTCAATAAATCAGCCGTCTGCAATTCGTATTCTCTGTCAGAATTTACATCAAAGCCAAGATCAATAAGAACAAGATACTTATGATTAATATGCAAAAAATGAGTTAAGACCTCATCTATACCGCGATAAGCTGAGGACAGATATTTAATTATATACGTTCTTCTATTGCGGAGATAATTTCTGTCCCAAGGTTTTGTAGAAAGCATATCCCACATAATTCTTTTGTCATTTTTCATAGCTATTCTTTCAACTCTTGGGTAAATTTCTGCTTTTTATTTTCCGCCTTTCAACGCCCTATTTCCCGTGGTTTTCAACTTCTTTACTTTTCCACTTTCACGGATTCAGATTTTATACAACGTACGGTTCGCATAAATCATCTTCAGTCTTCCGTTTTCAGTCTGATTATTCTGTCTTAAAACGTATAGTACAGGGCAAATCACGCTGCTTTGAATACCAACGCACCCCGCAATCCAAGACGGGGACGCGTTTTGTTTTGCGTGGCGCGTGAATAAAAGCAACGCCTATTTTCGTTTATGAGTGATCCAATCAACAGCGAAATCCACGAGCCTTCGCTGTTTCATCAGACGGAGTTCCGCATTGCCAAGATTGGCAATTTGTACGGTTTCTACCCGCTCAAAATCCGCTCCGATTTCATCAAAATCTTCTCCGTCAACATAAAGCGTTTCGTATTCCTTCCAAACCCGCTTCCCGTTTTCCATAACCGCGCTGTGCTCCAGACAATTGTGCTTTCCGGGATAATCAGCACGCACGTCCGCGAGATGCAGGGATGTGTTCTTGTCGTAACCCACTCCGATCAGCAATACAAAGCCGTTCAGCTCGTACAGCTTTCCGATGGGTGAACCGTCCCCGAATATATTGGAAAGGTCGTGACCGGAAGTAAGGAATTCCGCATACTTTCCCCATGCGGCGACTGATCTGGCGGGGTGGTCGCTGCGCATAGCTCCAGGCCATAAACGGAACATTTCCGCAACTTCGCCCATTGTATTTGTCGGTGTAATTCGTTTGTCATACGCCGGCCATTGATCGCGGATGATCTGCCAATATTCTTCCTCAACGTCCCAATGCACACCGTCTTCGGGATCGAGATTTTTCCACGACTGCGCGGGCATCATGATCGTTCCCTCATCACCGATGGTTTCAATAAGTGCTTCAATCACGGTCTGGGCTCCTCCGCAAACATATCCTATTTGGGATAATGATGTGTGAACCATCACGACGCTCCCTTTTTCTAATCCGATAGAACCGAGAGCAGATACGATTTCTTCTTTTGTAACAGGTTTTATATTTATCCTCCTCCAACGCGACGAATCTGATGTTACAATAATTTATAACACATATTTATGATCATTTCAAACGAAATGCATTTCTTCAGGAGTGTCCCTACTGACGACGTGTCTGTACACTCTCTCACATTTTTGATTCGGGCTGTAATTATTGAAAATAAAACAATCGTCTATCTTAAAATCCGTGCTTTCAATTGATAATTCGTTCAAATATTTTATAGGATCACCAACTCCCAACGCTCTGAAAGAAGGCATTTTATTTATTACAACTGACGCTCTTGACAAAACATAACAAAAATATAAAATATCATTGCTTATGGTTCTGTAGCCTTTTGATTTAAAATTAGTTGATACCGCTCCTGAACCCGAAAATTAATCAATCACCGAAGATACATCAGGAATCTCGGTGGTTATTACATTATTAATATTTTCTAATAATAAGCTTTTGCCACCGATATATCACATATTTTCTCCTATTCAATTAAAGCTTCAAAACAAATAATAAATTCCCACCGAAAAGAGTGCTTACAGCTTTCTTATCATCGCTAAAAACTCATCGATGTAGTCATCGGTCTGGGCGCGGTTGTCGAGCATGACAGCAATAAGAGCGAAGCTGCGGCGATCGTCGCCTATTCCGAATTGCAGGGCGATTTCCACGTCCCTGCCGCCTACTGTGGCCGAGCATTTGCAATTGACGTAGATTGGACCCTTGCGGCTCTGGAACGCTTCCCAATAAGGGTGTCTTCCGTCGCAGAGGGTAGTGAGTCGTTCCTCGATGGTCGCGCCCTCATCGCCGTAGAATGTGCTGCACTGCAGGCAGTCTATGATATCAAGCAATGCGTCCTCACTTACGGCATACTCGCTCGTCGGCGAAATTCTGAGCGAGGAATCCACAAACTCTGTTATATCCATTCTTAGATAGTCCTCCCATGGATTGTTTTTTTACAAATTTTTATCCGAACCTGTTGCAACAGGTCTGTATATATATTATAATTATATTTTAGTAACAAATCAATAGATTTTTTCATTTCAGACGAATTTTATATGAATTTTTTGTGGAGATGATGTAGAATGGTAACCAGACGAAACGGAAGCGTTGTGGAAGCGGATATTCACGGCATGAATCCCACACAAGCGCGGCAGGAGCTTCTGCGCCTGCTCGACAGACTAAGCGGCGACATTACCGAGCTGCATGTCATTCACGGCTATCGCGGAGGTGATTCGCTCAGAAGTATGGTACAGAATTCTCTCGCCCACCCGCGCATTTCCCGCAAAATGCAGTCATTTCTGAATGAGGGGGAGACAAAAATTTATCTCAAACGCCGAAAATGATTGCATTTGACATTTTCATGTGATATGATGAGTTTGGATTCAATTGAAAAAACGCAATACGCGTAACAATAAGGAGGAATACAAAATGCCCGAAATCAATACGCAAGCCCCTGAATTTACACTTCCGGACAAGGACGGGGTGGAAAGAAGTCTCTCGGAATTCCGAGGAAAAAAGGTCGTGCTGTATTTTTATTCAAAGGACGGCACTTCCGGCTGCACACGTCAGGCGAACGCCTTCGCCGCGCTTTATGAAGATTTTAAGGCGATCGGCGCGGAGGTCATCGGAATCAGCCGCGACAGCGCGGCGGCGCATTCACGATTTGCCGAAAAGAATTCGCTGCCGTTCGTTCTGCTCTCCGACCCCGAACGTCAGGCTATTGAGTCCTACGGAGTATGGCAGGAAAAAAAGATGTACGGCAAGGTGAGCATGGGCGTTGTCCGCACGACATTCATTCTCGACGAAAACGGAAGAATTATCAAAATCATGAAGCGTGTCAAGCCCGACACCAACGCCGCAGATGTTCTTGATTTTTTGAAGAGTCTCTGATAACGCAAACCAAATGAATCCCTGTGAATCATCATTCAAGCGATGAATCACAGGGATTTTTTGTGTGGCATTATGAAGAACACGGAATAATATGATAAAGGAACGCATATAATATCTGTTTGCTCAGATAGTGCTTCTAAGATAAAAAATTGAAAATGAAAGGAGCAATTGACGTGCAGGACGATTACAACCGCTTCATCAGACGTTCGATGAAGCAGGCGCAGTGCAATTATGAGGATATTTTCTCCGACAATGACACGGGAATTTCCTGCGGCTGCGGCGAAATGCCAGACAGCGACATGAGCAATTCATGCGGCTGCGACGAAATGCCAGACAACGACATGAACACCTCCTGCGGCTGTGAAATGAATTGCCAGACAGTCTGCGAGAAAAAATGCGAAAAAAATCTTCCGGTCATGGCATTTGTTGAGATTCAGCCATTCGGGAGAATGTATAACGAGGCGGAGGCTTTGTGCAGAGGTACGCTGTTCCCCGCGCTCGACAAGCCGTTCACAGGGAGAGGAGGCTGCCGCGGATGAATGAAAGAAACAGACTGCTGATGAAACTGTCGGCATGCAAATTCGCTCAGTATGAGCTTTGGCTGTTCCTCGACACTCACCCGAATTGCGCGGAGGCCATGCAGGCACTCAACATGCACCGTGCAAACGCGATAAAGCTCAAAGAGGAATATGAATGCAAATACGGTCCGTTAAGCAATCCCAAGGGCAACGGGAAGCACTGGTGCTGGATCGACGATCCGTGGCCGTGGGATTATTCTCCACAAGCCGGAGACTGCGGCTGCTTCACACCTTCAATGGGCGCGAGAAACGCGAAAAACAAGAAAGGGGCGTGCAGATAATGTGGAGTTATGAGAAGAAACTGCAATACCCGGTCAACATCAAAAATCCAAATCCCAAGCTCGCCCAAATGATTATAAGCCAGTACGGAGGTCCAGACGGAGAACTCGGTGCGTCAATGCGCTATCTCAGCCAGCGCTACGCCATGCC
>ONCX01000041.1 GCA_900316455.1 uncultured Eubacteriales bacterium | reverse complement strand
ACTCATGCTCTGCCAGAATATTGGCGACATTGCCACTATCGCTGAAAGACCAAGCACTATGAAATTCCAGCTCAGACCGCTTGAAAAGAACATTATCAGAAACATAACCATAAACATAAGCGCGGTTCCGTCGTCTCCCTGCAGGATACAGAGTCCGACCGGAACAAGCGCGTGTCCGCCGAGCATGAATACGCTCGACAGGGTATTAAGAGTGTTCTTTTCCACTACGTATGAAAGGTGATAAGAGAATGTAACAATAAAACCTATCTTCATAAGCTCTGAAGGCTGGAAGCTGTATCCGAAAATATTCAGCCACGCAACGTCGTCGGCTACCGCGTTTCCGCCTATAGCCGACTGACCCACAACGAATGTAAGCCCCACAAGAAAAACGCATGCGCCACCCACAAGCGGCCAGAGCTGCCCTAACCTGTGATAATCCATCAGCGAAATTATAAAAGCGCCTCCGAATCCGATCATTGCCGCCATAATCTGCGTCTTGATAGCTATGGGACGCGCACTGTGGATCAGCATACATCCGTAGATTGTACAGATGAGTATAAGCGCCCACATAGCAATGTATGTAGTCCTCACGTAATTTACCGAAGCGTTTGCCGCCTTTGCGGCAAATCTTCTGATTGCCTGTAGCTTTTGAAGCATTTTTTTACATCGTTCCTTTCAATTTTTTATTCCCATTATTTTGCGTATATGGTTAATTTACATGAAATATTATAGTTTATTTAAACAAATACTTCAAGTAGAAATATTGAAAGATATTTGAATTCCGCATTAACATGTGATATAATGGTTTTGAGAATCATCTTCATGCGTTTATCCGCACGTGTCAAATTAATATTTTTTCCAAAGGAGAGAAAAAAATGCTTTCTGATATCGAAATTGCACAGCAGACAAAAATGCGTCCCATACAGGACGTCGCGGCGGATCTCGGTCTTTCCGCCGATGATCTGGAATTCTACGGCAAGTACAAGGCAAAACTGAGCGAGGAGCTTTATTCACGCTTTGAGGGCAGACCGGACGGCAAGCTGATTCTGGTTACCGCCATTAATCCCACTCCAGCGGGAGAGGGCAAAACCACAACCTCTGTCGGTCTTGGACAGGCTATGGCTAAAATAGGCAAAAAAGCAATCATCGCTCTCCGCGAACCCTCTCTCGGACCGGTATTCGGCATAAAGGGCGGCGCTGCTGGCGGAGGTTACGCGCAGGTCGTGCCTATGGAGGACATAAACCTCCATTTCACAGGCGATATGCACGCGATCACTTCCGCAAACAATCTCTGCTGCGCGCTTCTCGACAACCACATGCAGCAGGGCAACGAGCTTGGCATAGACCCCCGCAGAATTCTTATCAAACGCTGCCTTGACATGAACGACCGCGCTCTCAGAAATGTAGTCGTCGGTCTCGGCGGTAAGATGAACGGCGTGCCGCGTGAGGACGGATTCATTATCACGGTTGCCAGCGAGGTAATGGCTATCCTCTGCCTTGCTTCTGACCTGAACGACCTCAAATACCGCCTTGGCAGAATTCTTGTAGCCTACACCTACGACAACAAGCCCGTATTCGCAAGCGATCTTCACGCAGAAGGCTCAATGGCGGCTCTGCTGAAAGACGCTATAAAGCCGAATCTCGTCCAGACGCTCGAAGGTACTCCAGCAATTATGCACGGCGGTCCTTTCGCAAATATCGCCCACGGCTGCAATTCCATACGCGCCACCAAGCTTGCCCTTAAATTGGCGGATTACTGCATCACCGAAGCAGGTTTCGGCTCCGACCTCGGCGCAGAGAAATTCTATGACATAAAGTGCCGTTTCGCCGGATTCAAGCCTGCCGCATGCGTGCTTGTCGCAACCGTCCGCGCACTTAAATACAACGGCGGCGTACCTAAGACCGAGCTTTCAAACGAAAATCTTGACGCGCTCAAAAAGGGTATCGTCAACCTCGGCGCTCACATCGAAAATATGAAGAAATACGGCGTGAATGTCGTTGTCGCAATCAACCGCTTCCTCACCGATTCACAGGCGGAGCTTGATTACATCGCGGATTACTGCCGCGAAAAGGGCGCTGAATTTGCCCTCTCCGAAGTATTCGCCAAAGGCGGAGAAGGCGGCGTGGAGCTTGCAAAGAAGGTAGTTGAGGCTGTGGAGAAGCCCTCTGATTTCGCGCCTATCTACTCAACTTCTCTCTCCATCAAGGAAAAAATCAACGAAATCGCCACCAAAATATACGGCGCTTCAAATGTCAATTACACCTCCGCCGCGGAAAAGCAGATCGCTTCATTTGAAAAGCTCGCCGAGAATATGCCTGTCTGCATAGCCAAAACTCAGTATTCGCTCTCAGACGATCCGACAGTGCTTGGCAGACCCGTTGACTTCTCTATAACAGTCAAGGAAGTCAGACTCTCTCACGGCGCGGGATTTGTTGTTGCGCTGACAGGCGATATAATGACAATGCCCGGTCTGCCAAAGGTTCCTGCGGCTAATAAAATAGACGTTGACGGCAACGGCTCCATTACGGGTCTTTTCTGATGGCTGAGATTGTAACTACGCATTCTCCGGAAGAGACAGAAGCGCTCGGAAAGAGAATAGGCTCCCGTCTTATCGGAAATGAGATAATCGCTCTCTTCGGAGGACTGGGAATGGGAAAAACCGCGTTTGTCAGGGGACTTGCGGAAGGGCTTGGAATAAATTCAAATGAAATTTCAAGCCCGACTTTCGCCATTGTCCATGAACACGGTGAAGAAAAAAAGCTCTATCACTTCGATATGTACCGCGTTGATACGTGGGACGACCTCTATTCCACGGGATTCTTTGACTATTTGGGCAACGGCGTTATAGTTACCGAATGGAGCGAAAACATAGAGGGCGCCCTTCCTGACGAAAGGATAGATATTGAAATATCCGCGCCGGATCATGACGATACACGCGTTTTTAAAATTACGGGATTTGAATTATCCTGAGCAATTACCAATGAAAGCGAACTGAATAATCATGAAAATACTTGCAATCGACAGTTCGGCAATATCCGCGGGCTGCGCTATTGTCGATGACGGCAATCTGATTGCGGAAAGCTTTGTCAGGGTCGGACTTACCCACAGTGAAACGCTTCTTCCAATGGTGTCGAATACATTGGCAAACGCGAAGCTTACGGCGGACGATATCGACTGTTACGCCGTTTCCTCAGGTCCAGGTTCATTCACTGGAATAAGAATCGGCGTCGCCTCCGTCAAGGGAATGGCTTTTGCCAGCGGAACTCCGTGTGTCGGAGTTTCCACTCTTGAGGCTATCGCGTGGAGCTGTGTGGCTCAGGACGGGGTTATATGTGCAGTAATGGACGCGAGAAGACAGCAGGTCTACAACGCGCTTTTTACGTCAGACGGACAGGACATTGTACGTATATGCGCTGACAGGGCTGTTTCTATTGAAGAGCTTACGGAAGAACTTAAAAACCAGCAGAGAATTATTCACCTCGCAGGAGACGGGGCGGTACTCTGCTATGAATCCATGAAGCAATCGCTGGCAAACGTCCGGCTTATACCGGAGCATCTCCGCTACGCGAGAGGGTTCGGAGTGGCAATGGCGGCTCGGAAAATTATAAAAGAAATCGGCGCCGTCCCGCCGGAAAAACTTATTCCCACCTATCTCAGACCTTCCCAGGCGGAAAGGGAAAAATTAAATCTAAAGCTGAAAAAATAATTCTTTTACATTTTTACACATCAAAGGAGCATAAATAATGATAGCTATTGGCTGTGATCACGGAGGATTTGCGCTTAAACAGGAAATAATAAAGTATCTGCAAAGCAACAATATCGAATTCAAGGATTTCGGAACGGATTCCGAGGCTTCGGTCAATTACGCGCCGATTGCCGCCGCTGTGGGTCACAGCGTGGCTGACGGCGAGTGCGAAAAAGGAATTCTGATCTGCGGCACAGGAATAGGAATGTCCATGGCTGCAAACAAGGTCAGGGGAATACGCGCCGCCTGCTGTTCGGATCATTTCAGCGCGAAGTACACACGTCTGCACAACGACGCCAATATCCTCTGCATGGGTGGAAGAGTTATCGGCGCGGGAGTTGCCGTCGAGCTTGTCGAGCTGTTTCTTAATACCGAATTCGAGGGCGGCAGACATTCCGCGAGAATAGCCCAGATTGCCGCAATAGAAAACGGCGAGCTTTGATTTAAGTAGCATATGAAAAAAATAGCAAAATTCGAGAAGGTAAGTCCGGAGCAATTCGCCGCTGGCTGGCGGGAAATATTCGGTTCCGAATCCGGAGCGGCTCATGCTTACGAAAAATTGCCTCTCCCCCGCCGCGCTACGACAGGTTCAGCCGGTTATGATTTTTCAGTTCCGTTTGATCTGGAGCTTGCCCCGGGACAAACCGCGAAAATTCCAACTGGAATACGCGCCCGCATTGACGACGGCTGGGTGCTTCTGTTGTATCCGCGCAGCGGGCTTGGCTTCAAATACCGGTTGCAGCTTAATAATACGGTCGGCGTTATTGACAGCGACTATTATTATTCGAGCAACGAGGGGCATATTTTTATTAAAATCACAAACGATTCAAACGAGGGAAAAGCACTTTCATTGAAAGCTGGCGACTGCTTTGCCCAGGGCATTTTTACCCCGTTCGGCATTACTGAGGACGACGACACGGACGGTGTTCGGGACGGCGGCTTCGGCAGTACAAGCGTCAGATGAGATTCCTGCCGAAAAACTTACAGGTCGCGGCGAAAACTGTGCAGACGACAGCGTAAATAAGCAAATAAAGCAACAGCATCTTTAACGCGTGCATCAAAAGGCTGTTGGTAAGCCCCCTGTTTTCGTCTGTAAATGATTCCTTCAAGCCCAGAGCATAATCCCCCGCATAGACGGTTATCACACAGCTTGCGGCGGAATACGGCAGAAGCGCAAGCGCAGCGAAGCACATCTCGCGCAGACTTCCGGACTGAATCGCACCGCAGATAAGTGCGCCCAGTCCCATTCCACGAAACACAGAAGCCGGATATATCAAGAGTCGCATATACTTAAACGGAGCGCAAATAAATATTGCAGCGGCAAATCCAAGCGTTACCGGAGCAATCGCCGCAAACGCGCACCAAAAACCGCCGCAGTATTTATCAACCAGCCCTGACCATTCGCTATTCACTCCGTAAATTGCCTGTGTGACGCACCCCGATATTATTCCGAATGATATGCAGGCAAGCATTTCAAATTTATGCCTGTCCCGCGCAATCACATGACTGTATTTTTTTTGAAATCCGTCAATCATTTCATTCGGACAAAAGCTGTCTTTAAGGTTTTCCATTTTTAACACATGCCTTTCGCATTTTCCTGATACATCATTCTATGCAAGATAATACAAAAAAAGAAGAGACTTCAATTCGTTTGCAAATCGAAGTCTCTTTTTTTTTCAGCCTAAATCGGGATAATAATCAAAAGGATCTATCCGCTTATCGCCCTTACGGAATTCAAGGTGGAGATGATTGCCTGTGGATTTTCCGGTGGTACCCACCACGCCAATTGTATCGCCAGCTTTGACATTATCCCCTTTACTGAGAAAACTCTCCTTTTGCATATGCGCGTAGTATGCTCGGATTCCGTCATTTTGTTCTATTATAAGGAGATGTCCGAAGCCGTCGGGATTGTATGATTTCTTATAAACCTTGCCGTCAGCCACAGCTATTATCTGTGCGCCTCCAGGTGCTGCAATGTCTATGCCATTGTGCGTCTTGCCGTTGTGAGTGCCGAAATATGTAGTTATCCTTGTAGCCGTCTGAGTAGGCCATATGTATTTGCCGCCGCCGTTTACAGCGTATTCTTTGAATTCATCAACATACTTTCCGCTGACATATCCCGTTTCGCCGGACGGCGTAATTATTTTGTACCAGCCGTTCTTGACCTCGGAATACTTATACACTTCATTGTGACGAATCGTCGCCACAAGCTTTCCTGAGGTAGATGACGTGCTGCGAACATTCACCGATGATGAGGTGACGATTATCCTGTCCGATTTTGATATGGAAGCGCTCTGATCCTTATATCCTGTCACTTTGACGTATTTCTTACTCACCCAGCCGGTCTTTGAGTCGCTCAGTTTAATCCTGTACCATGACCCGCTTTTTTCAAGAATACTTTCTACTGTGCCGCAATATAATTTTTTTATGACGGCGTAACCCGATCCCGCGCCTTTTCTGAGATTAGTGTAGCTGCCGGTGACTGTAATCGTTCCGTTGGTATTTTCGTTGCTTTTTTTGCTTGTTTCATTTGCCTTCTTGCCGTCTTTTGAATCGGCTGTAGCTTTTTTGGAGGTTTTGACAAAATCGGCGGAAACCCAGCCGTATTTGTTTTTTCCCTGCTTTATCTTATACCAGCCGTCTTTACTACTCGTTATTTCGACGGAATCACCCTCATATATGACGTTGATTATCGCGTTTTCCTTGCCCGGTCCCTTGCGGACATTGAGCGCGTCGGCCTTGACAGTGCCCTTGATGATATTCGCCGCAGACACATTCACAACGCATGACGAACAATATACCGAAACTGCAATTGACAGCAAGACCGCTACACAGGCAGCTTTTCTTAAAAATGACATTTTTATCTTCTCCTTGGGATATAAAACAAAATTCATAAAAATACAGTCTGTATTCTGTAAATTTTATCATGTATAATTCTAACAGAAATTTTATCAAAATGCAATGATTATCATGCTATTTTGTTAAAAATATGAATAATCTATGTTATGCATAAACATTTTCAATAATTGTTCATATTATTCGTCGTATTTTTTGTTTGTTTTACTAAAATTTATAATTATGCCTTTTCAAATACAAAAAATCATACTATAATGTTATGGATTAATATATTTCAAAGAACCGGACAAAAAGGTGATGGAATTTGAAACGCTTTTTTTCAAAAAATAGTTTCGACAGCAATACCGAAAATCAACAGAAAAAACCGGAGGTACAGTATTCAATCCCCTCTCGTATCGCAAGAATATTTGTAGCGGTTACAATGTGCGGAGCGCTGATAATAACGGGACTTTCCACCGTTCTTACATCATTCGGCAATAGCGACAGGGAAGAAATAATTATCGTCCTCGACCCTGGGCACGGAGGCTCTGACACCGGCGCAATAAACCGTCAGCTCGGTCTGAGCGAATCGGCGATCAATCTCAAAATAGCCCTCGCCTGCCGTGAACGTCTTAATCAATATAAGGGCGTTCGCGTGTATCTGACGCACACCGGCGTTGATAATACATATGGCAAGTCATCGCTCAGTCGCCGCGTAAGCGTTGCCGGAGACGTCGGAGCGGATATTTTCATAAGTCTGCATATCAATTCCGCCAGCAACAAGACGGCGCACGGAATTGAAGTGTTCGTCCCTATAACGACCCATGAGCCAAAATACAACGAACAGTGTACGGCTCTTGGCGAAAGCATTATTTCAAAGGTGACGGCGCTCGGACTCGGCAGCCGCGGCATTAAAACCCGCAGAAGCGGTGGAGGCAGGGTCTACAAATTCTCAGACGGCACTACCGAAACCGGCGATTATTATTATGTGGTGGGCGAACCAATCAGCCGTCTCGGTATCCCAGGAATCCTTGTGGAACACGCTTTTATTGACGCCGATTCGGATTTTCTCGACAGCGATGAGGATCTTGCCGCTCTCGGAAGAGCCGACGCTGACGGCATTGCCGCTTTTTATGGTCTTATTCTGAATTCCGCCGCTGTGGAAAGCGCTTCGTCGAACGAAACAAGCTCCGTTCCAGAACCGCCAGTAAGCTCTGAACCTGACACTTCGTCCGAGGATGATTTCACTTCCGAAGAGGACGCCGAGTCAGAGGTAAAGGTGCTTGAAGATATGATAAGGGCGCTTCCGGAATCCCCGACCTCATACGACGCAAACCAGATAAGGGCGGTCAGGGAAGCGTACAATTCCATGAGTACAAGCGAACGCGCAAATCTCGACCCTGAGCTTTATCAGAAGATGTACAGATCAGTTACGGCATATGAGGAAGCCGTTCATCAGGTGCGAATAGCCGTCCGGGACGGTTCGCAGCTGTCGATTGACCGCTTTAACGGCAAGCTCCTGAATGTCGCTACCACATTGCAGCGTTCCGGAAAGATCACCGTATTCTCTGTAATGGTGGAGCTGGAGCTTTACATTGATTCCAACGCTCCGGAACAGTATAAGAATGAAGGCGTGCTGACATACCGCGTTACTTCTCCGGACGGAAGTGAACTCGGTGAAAATGATGAGGTTCCCGACGGCTCATTGATTTCGGTAATGTACAATGACACTATGCTCGACTCGCTCGCTGTTTCTCTGGAATAAGTAAAAAAAAGACCTGCTGTTTTCTGAATGGATTGGAAAACAGCAGGTCATTATTATATTATATTATCATCTACACGGAGAAATATAATTACTTGTCCTCAGGGATAAGCAGACCGTAGTCACCGTCGCTGCGGCGATAAACAACATTAATTGAACCGTCTTCAATATTGCGGAACATAAAGAACTGATGTCCAAGCATGTTCATCTGAAGAACCGCTTCATCAACGTCCATCGCGAATACCGGGAACTTCTTTGTGCGGACAATCTGGAACTGCTCGTCCTCGATTTCCTCGTCCTCATAATCTCCGCCGAACGGCTCGAACATCTCGACAGTATTGGTGTTCTTGAATCTTTTGGCGAGCTTTTTCTTATTGCGCCTTATCTGCGCGGAAAGGCTGTCAACCACTAAATCCAGAGCTTCATCAAGGTCAAGACCCGATTTTTCCGCCCTATAGATATAGCCGTTGCTGCGAACCGTGACTTCAATGGTATATCTGTTACGCTCCATAGTCACGGTAACGTCGGCGTCTGCGTTATCGTCAAAGAATTTATCAAATCTGGTAAATTTCTTATCAACTCTCTCCTTAAAAGAATCTCTGAGATTGATTTTTCTTCCTGTAATTGTAAGCTTCATAAATGTATGCTCCCTTCTCATTAAGAGAATTTGATGAAAAGTGCGGAAACATGGCAATAATTCGCGCCTTTTTGCTTCCGCTTATATTATAACATAATTAACAAAAATATGCCATCTATTTTCTAAAATTTAATAAAATTTTACATTTGCATTTTATTTTTACAAACAATAAAAATCCGCCTCACAGAATCGAATTAACTGTGGGCGGACTTTATAAATAATATTTAATGAATCATATCTCCGCGCTCGCGTGACGCGTTACATGACAGCCGACGTTAACCGCTACCGGTAGTCCGGCAATATGTGTCGGCGCTGCTTCAATATTCACAGCAAGCGCAGTTATGCTGCCGCCAAAGCCCTGCGGTCCGACTCCTGTGGCGTTTACCGCGGCAAGCGCGTCGGTTTCCATGCTCCTGTAGTATTCATCAGGATTTGGCGAATCAAGACTACGGCAGAGCGCCCTTTTTGCAAGCAGCGCGCAGCCCTCAAAATCACTGCCTATTCCTACTCCCAAAACCATTGGCGGACAAGGATTTCCGCCTGCAATTTCAGCCGTTTCAGCGATGTATCTGATTATATCTTCTCTGCCGTACGCAGGAGTAAACATTCTCAGCCGGCTCATATTCTCACTTCCGAAGCCCTTCGGCGCAACGGTCAGTCTGATTCTATCTCCTCCGACTATACGAGTATGTATAACCGCCGGCGTGTTATCTCCTGTATTCACCCTTCGCAGCGGATCCGCTACAACAGAGCAGCGAAGCAGTCCCTCCGTGTAGCCCCTGTGAACTCCGGCATTTACGGCGTCCTCAAGCAATCCGCCTTCAATATGCACGTCCTGCCCTACATCGACAAACACGACAGCCATTCCCGTATCCTGACACACAGGAATATCCAATTCCCTCGCGGCGGCGATATTCGCTTTCATATCCTCAAATATGGATTTACCCAAGCCCGAACGTTCGCAATGCGAACATTTTTCTATCCTGCCGGTAAGGTCAGCCGGAAGCTCCTTGTTGGCGCTGATGCATAGCTCTCTGACCTTTTCGGTTATCTCATGCGCCGTAATTATTCTCATCTGCCGTTCCCCCGCTCTTTGATTATTCCCGTATCATATACCGCTTTGCCGTCGATAAATACTGCAACCGGCTTTGCCGCAAGTGTCAGCGGATCACAGTCGAATATCGAAAAATCCGCGTCCTTTCCCTGCTTTAATGAACCTACCGTGTCGTCAATCCCCAGTATTTCAGCCGGATTTATTGTAATTGCCCTGAGCGCGCTGTCATAGTCCATTCCCTCTCGCACGGCAAGTCCCGCGCAAATCGGCAGATATTGAATCGGCACAACCGGATGATCTGTGACAATCGCGGACCTTATTCCCGCCGCGGCAATTATTCCGGGGGATTTCGGCGTGAGATTGACAAGCTCCGGCTTTGAACGGTCGCTCAGAAAGGGTCCGCTGAAAATATCGGCTTTGCATTCCGCAAGCTCGTCAGCTATCATATAGCCCTCCGTAGCGTGAACAAGCACATACTTCAGACTGAATTCCTCGGCAATTCGTATTCCCGTAAAAATATCGTCTCTTCTATGCGCGTGAATGTGTACGGGAAGCTCTCCACGTATCACAGGCAGCAATGCCTCGCAATCCGCGTCATAATCCGGAAGGTCATAATCTCCGCCGTCGTCATTGCCGTCGTTTTCCTTTGCTTTTTCAATATCTTCAGCGTATCGCTGCGCTTTTTTCAGCGATTCACGGATTATACCAGCCGTTGCCATTCTTGTCATAGGCGATTCGTCGCGGTTGTGATGAGTAGTCTTGGGATTCTCGCCGAGCGCCATTTTCATTGAAACAGGGAATTTAATAATTATATTGTCCACTCTGCCGCCGGTTGTCTTTATAGCCGCCATAGTACCGCCAATAGGATTGGCACTGCCAGGTCCTGTGACAACGGCTGTGATTCCGGCCTCATGAGCCTCGGTGAAGCAGCGGTCAAAGCTGTTTATCGCGTCTATAGCCCTCAGAGAAGCCGGCGCAGTCTGCCCGTCCTCATTTCCATCGTCGCCCTCAAATCCCAATCCGTCGTCCCACATTCCGAGATGTGTATGAGCGTCGATGAATCCAGGATAAATTCTCATTCCACTTAGATCTACAGCAGGTTCGGAATTATTTGAAACGTACTGCTCCATACTGCCGATTCCCGTAATTTTACCGTTCTCAACGGACAAATATCCGTTCTCTATATTCCGCTCCTCAGCGGTATATATATAAGCGTTAATAAAATTCAAACACAAAAATCCTCTCATTGCAATATATTAAAGGCGATCGCCGCGCATCAATTTGTAAATTGCGGTAACCGCCTTTCCGATTTTTTATGTATTCAGTAATAATATTACAGACATTTCATAAGGCAAATCAAGACCTGCCACTTACCACTGGTTTGCCCCTCCGTTGCCACCCTTGCGGCTTCTGCGGTTGTCCTTTTTTAATCCAGATATTTTCTCGTCGCTTGAAGCCATAAATTTAGAGAGCATGTCGTCAAAATTATCTGAGGAATTCTGTCTGCGATTCCAGTCAAAATTATCAGAGCCGCCTCTGCCACCCTGCTGACGTCCTCCGGCACCGTTTCTTCTGACGCCTTGCGGTTTAGGCTCCGCCTGCTTTATTGAGAGACTGATCTTGCCTTTCTCGTCAATGCCAAGAATCTTAACCTTGACTGACTGACCGACTGTCAGGTGATCCTTGATCTCTTTGACGTAAACAGGCGCAACCTCGGAAATATGCACCATTCCCGATGTATTATCGCCAAGATCTACAAACGCGCCGTAACTCATTATGCCGGTGACCTTACCCTCGACAATTTGTCCCACTTCAAATGACATATGTTTAGAATCCTCCAGAACTAAAAATGGTTAACTATAAATCTATTTTTTTGAATTGATATTAATTCAGCCAGCCTTATTGATAAAAACGTGCTCATCAGGATAAATCATTTCCAGATCTTCTCGTGCTTTTTCTTCCATTAATTCATCAAGATCACCAGTAAACTGATTTTCCAATTTTTCATTTTCATTTTTCTGAAATTCTATCTGCTTATCAAGATTCTCAAGCTCTGCTTTTTTATCTGAGATTGAAACAAATGAATGAGCTATAGTCCCCGCTGCAAAAAAAAATAAAAACAGAAAAACTGAAACCAAAACAACCTTTGTACTTTTTTTCGCGGATTTAAAAGACTTCACTAAGTCCGATCCCTGTTTATTGACGAATAATGTCCAATCATGCACCTTTTTTTTTGTGACAAAAAATATCCACGGAAATATGCGGAAATTGCCCTCATTTTCCGATCTGCGTTTAACCGCTTTTTTCATTGACATTGTTTTATTACCTCAATATATATAAAAAAATCAAATATTAAAAATTGTATAACAAAATCTGTACTTTAATTATAGCAGGTTTGAGTGTTATTTCAAGCGATTTTTAAAATTATTTAGTCTATTTTTCAAAATTATTGATTTTTGTATATATTAACATAAATATTCAACTTTTAGATTTTATTTTTATTAGCATTGCAAGTACGCTTATCATCATTCTTTTTTTTATATTATAATAAAATGAATGCAGGATTTTTATTATAAAGTCAAAAATAATAAAGATGATTTTACCAAGAGTGAAAAAATATACTCCCCAGCCAATAAGAGCGAATACAACAAAGTATATGCGGATATATCCGTTATTCAGCTTTACGCATACAAAAAATATATAAATGGCAGAGCTTAACCAAAAAATTATATCCTGAATAATAACTGAAAAATTGCTGAAATGAAATAACCTGCGGGCAAATCTGAAAATATCATAATAAACGCCCATTATTATTCCTGCCGCCAATGCCTGAAGCAT
>ONCX01000039.1 GCA_900316455.1 uncultured Eubacteriales bacterium | reverse complement strand
TTATAAAAAAGTAATAATAAAGAAAATTTTTATTAACATAATAATGGCACAATGTTAAAAAAACAATGCTACAATATGGAATACCAAATAAGAACAGCTCCTTAGAAAAATGTCATTATATTAACGGCAAATTACAAAAATGTCCGCAAATACGGCTTATATGACGAAATCGTAACCTCTTTTTGAGATTATTCTATTGACGAATTTCCTTAATTATTCTATTATATATATTGTGCAGTTGTATTTTATAATATCATGTGAATCACGATTCACAGAAAAAAGGGTGTGTATTAATTAATGGATGCAAAAACAAAGAGTATTGTTATCGGACTTGTATCGGCTTTTGCGGCGGTTGTAGTTATAATTCTGCTGTTTTTTTGCATAACAGGCATTAACGGCAGCGGAGACAGCGGAAAGGGCAAGGCTGAAAGTAATAAGGGTTATACCGAGACTGTAAGCGTGGATTCTGACGGCAATAAGGTCGTTATTATAGATTATGACGATGAAGATGAAGACGATACCGATTCATCACAGGCAGGCTCAGACGTATCGTCAGATGAGGCGCAGACACAGGAAACCGGATTTTTCGGAAGAAACGACATAGACGGTATAACAAAGGGAATCAGCACATTTGCACAGTTTGTCAAAGCGGTAAGTCCTGTTTCGTATGAATGGAACACTGACAAAATCAAGGCTACCGGTGAGGTTGAGGTAAAGCTTAAAGCTTATGACGGAAGCTACGCGGTTATAGGCGTGCCGTACAACGCTCCTGATTACACGATAGACGGCGAAATAACAGGTTCGGGCAGCGAAGTTACGGAATGGAAAATATACGAAAAATGCAAGAAAAAGGAATGCCGTGCCAAGGAGATAGTCTGGCTTTCCAACAAAATGAAGTTCACACTCCCCAGGGGAGTTAAGGTTGGTTCCGCCTATTCCGACGTATCGGAGGCTTATTACAAGGATCCTGAGCCGTCCAAGTCGTACATTCTCTATGAAATGAAGGACGTTCTGACAGACAGCGCAAAAATCAAGAAATACGACAAGGCGGAAGAAGCTTATATAGGCGGCAAGCTTTACAAAACGACGACAATGATAGAATACAATTACAAGGAGAATCCCGACGCTTATCCTTTTGCAAATAACAGCAAGAATATTATACGCTACGGATTCAACTCCATTGTAGATACTGATGATGCGTCAAGTCAGTGGTACATAGATTACGCCTCGGCAAATTCCAAGGTAGTTGGAGTGTATTACCACATGAAAGGCGAGGACGACTGATTTTTGACTTTAGCAGGTTTAATATGACAGAAAGGAAGGCAGGTTGTTATGAAGAAGCTTAGTTATTCGGTCATACATTCAATATGTACAGAAAGCGGACTTTGTCTGGCAATTTCAATATTTGCCGCGTTGTCGTTTCTTTCAGTCAATACGTTGAAGTTCGACGGCAAAATGCTTACCGCTGACAACGGGGCAAAGTCACGTAATTCTTCTGACTCTGCCGTATCCGAAATAATAACCGTCACTGAACCTGTAAAAATTGAATTCGACGATTCTGAGATAATTAAGGAAGCGTGCAAAGAATACAAGGAAAAGGTAAAAAAACAGGAACATAAACGTCAGGAAGATAAAAAAGAAGAAGATAAACTTCAGGAAGATGACAAGACTGTTATTTCTGATGATACTCAAAGTACAACTTCTGCTACTTCGGCAGCCGGAGATGATCAGACTACAGTTACTACTACCTTAACATCGCAGATTACTACGACTACTACGGCAACCCGTGAGCCGGAGGAACAGGACGGACAGTTCGTTTCCAACGGAATACAGCCGTTTAATTACAACGACGTATCTTTCATCGCGAGTGATCTCAACACACTGGGAGATTTTGTTGAAAAGTTATCTCCGTCTCTGATAAGCTGGGATGGATCGGGGTATGATGAAAGCGGCCGCGTAAAGCTGAGTCTTGAATCTGATCTTGGTTCTGTAGTTCTTGACATAAAGCCCTTGGCTGCGGAATTCTTGGAAACAGAGCAGTCAGGAAGCGTAAGTGGAGATGAATTGTCAAAGGTCAGCTGGTTTGAGCAGAACAGGGCGGCAGGCTGCAATATATCGTCAGTAATATGGAAAAACGCGGATTTCGGAATAACTCCTATAAGGAATATCAGAATAGGATCATCGCTCGCCCAGCTCACCGACAGTTTCCTCTGCGTTAACGGCGGAGCTACTACCCTCTACAGGGCGTCTGATGTTATAAAGGATCAGAACAAGCTTAATTCGATACTTGCCGCGGAAAATTTATATACTTTTGTAGGCGGCAGGGTATACAGTATAGGAAGTTATCTGGACAAGTACTACAACGGCAGGGAACATTCATTCAGATTTGAAGATTGCGACTATGTTGTCCAGTACGGCTGCAACTCAATTATGGAGCATAATTATACGACAGGCAGTTGGATTATTGAATACGCTGTAAAAGAAGATTCTGTTATTGGCATCAGCTTTTTGAATAAGAGTTACTATAGAACGGAGCCTAAAACTGCAATAAGCACAAATATTCCATCGTCCGGAAGCGAGTCCGGTTCTCTGGCGACGACTCACGCAGAATTGTCGGATATAGATGAATCATCGGGTGACGAAGATCTTTCTTCATATGACGTATTAAATGAAGTCGGAGATACTATGTGCGAATCTGACATTGCAGAATCGAATGATTGTGTCGTACAATCCGATAAAATTGCATAAAAAATAAAAATACAAAATCAATCCCGCGCTCGTATGAACACGGGATTGATTTTTATATTTTTACAAGAAAATAATTATTTGTTTTTGCCGCAGCATTTTTTATATTTTTTTCCGCTGCCGCATGGACATGGATCATTTCTTCCGGGCTTGCGTTCTGTTTTTACAGGTTCGGGCTTTTTGGGGTTAATCTGAATGCCCTGAGCGGCAATGGGTTTAATTCCGTCTACTTCATCAGGTTTGTGACCTTTAAGGCAGGGCTTGCGGGTCCTGTTGTAAAGCTCGCCTATCATTCCGAGCAGATAGCTGTATCTGTCAGCGGAAAGCTTTATTTGGTGCTGTGAAATATTCTTTATCACAGCAATTATCGCGGAAAAGTCCTCGTCTGATCTGCACCAGTCCGCTATGCCGCGAACCAACGCTTCGGCGCTGTTGTATGGAATATCGGGATTATTATAGATAAAATTTACTGTCTGTCGGTAATAGTAATCATTTGAATCAGCGCCGTAGGTCGCATAGGAATCTATTTCAGAGCGGGTGGGAATGTAGTAATCCATTCCGGCGGCTTCCGGTTTTATTTCTGTTGAATTCAAAGATGTGCTTACAGCCTGTCCGTCGGCGTATGTGAACGCGTCGGAAGCTGCGTTGGAAAGGTATTCTTCCGCCTGACGTGCTGTCAGATTCATAGAAAAGGCGCTGTTTGCGACATTTGATAGCATTTCAGGGGTAAAGCTGCCATAAATCGCAGCCAATGCAAGCGCGCAGCGTTCAACATCGTCTGCGCTGTCATTGAAGCAATGTCTGACGCAGTTCATCATGAGCGTGCCGGCAAATTCGTGAGGAACTTCCGCAAAAAGCTTGCTTTTCCTGTTTATTATGTAAATTGTACCGTCAACAAACGGCTGGGAATTAATTATATTTTCGGCAAGCTGTTCTGATATTTCGTCGTCTGTAAAGCAATCCATGCATATTTTAAGCTCTTCACGGGAATAATGCTTAATTTTTATTCCGATGCTGACTTCAATCTCCGGAATAACAGCGTCAATCATCTGCTGCTTGGTGTTTTTTTCGGACAACTTAATATTGTACTGCTTTGCTATGGATTTTATTCTGTCTTTTGTGCAGCTTTGAAGCAAATTAGCAAGCAATAATTCATTTGTTTCAGCTGAAATATTATTCTTTTCGGACAAGCTTTAATCATCCTCTCTTGGGCTTTTAGTTTGAACTGTCTGTTTTCTTTACGTCGCTTTCTGATACGGTTTCAGTACTCATAACTGGCTTAGGATCTATTCCGGCATATGTATTGTATGTGAACGGATAATAGTATAATATAGGTTTTTTTGTCAGTTCACTTTCATCATAGTAAGTTACGACCTTATAGGCAAACTGTTTTCCGTCAGAGATCGTGACGTCCCATGGGTACACGGAGGTTTTGTTGAGAATCTCCCTGCCGTTATCCTCTATTTCACGTATGTATTTTGTAGGCCAGAAATGGTTGTCGTATTGCGAAAATTCCTGCTTGAACTCATTGTATTCGTCAAGATCCCTGAATGAATAGCTTCCGTTAAACAGTTCTGTGTAAATAGTGAGGCATATCAGAATTAATCCGATTACGGCATATTTGACAGGCGAAAAAGACAGCATTTTATGCCATTTTATCTTGGGATAAATTATAATGAATATGAAAACAAGCACTATGAAAATAACGATTCCGCAGCCTATGGCTATGGCTTTATTGCCCATACAGACGAATACAATGCCGTCAATCAGCACAGCAGGAAATTCAAAGACGGCGAGAATTGCCTCTGAAATAAGCATAAGCATCAGTAAAAGCGTAATGAATTCCGAAATGTGCGGCATTTCAATATTGACGCAGTACATGAACAGCCTTGCTCCGAAAAGGAGTATAAAAAGCAGTATTATCAGAAGATTAAACGTACTCATGTTTTTGTAATCCCTTCGAGCCTTATTGATATCATTTGAATATTGGCTTTATATCCTTTGCCTTTGCTACAGCCTGGAACGACGCAGGCATTTTTTTAGAGTAATTTTTATCATTGGTGTAGTAGATTATTTCCTCGCTGTTGTATAACAGCACATAAATATCAGCGTTATCCGAGCATATGAAAATCATGTCAGAACCGCTGCTGTTTAAATGGGCATAATACTTTACGGCGTTCAGTTCCGCGTCCACATTTACCAGATTGCCGTTTTTATCGGTGGTTCTTTCATAATCTATCGGAGATTTCAGACCGTTTTTCATCATATCCTTATATAACGCGTAGTCATCTGAAGAGAGCGTTTTTGTAAGCGCTTCAACAACCGCGTCGGATTTATAGAGATTGTAGTCATATGTGTTTTTTTGTGCGGCGGTTGTAGTTGTAGTGCCTGTAGTAGTGGTGGTATCGGTTGTATTATTCGGATCCGTCTCGGAAAATCTGCCGTCTATGGCAAATTTATCGCCTATACCGAATGATGAATTGCTTCCTGTATGCGTGATGAGAACATAATCTGTTCCGCGTTCAAATGTAATTGTTTTTTTCTTTTTTGGCGTGAACTCGGCGTGAGTTTCGTCCGTATAGAAAGCCGTGTCTGTAATTACCGCGCTCTTACCGTCATTCCACATTTCAAGACGGAATTCAAAGCTGTCGTCATACTGCATTGTGACTGTGAATGTTGCTTTCTGATCCTCGGGAACGCCTGTTTTGCTCCATGTTCCCACAAAGCTTTGAGCGCTTAATTTTGAAGATGAATTTTCATCAAATTCGTCGTATTCGTCAGAATCCTCAGATATTTCCACTATCGCCGCGCTGTTTGCGTCAGTATTGGACTCTGAGTCGTTGATATACGTGGAAGGCTTTTTTGACTTTCCGCTGTTTATAGATATGGAAATAATAAGCGCAATGACTGCCACAGCCGTAACGCCTATTCCTATGAATACGGAAACAGGCAGCTTTTCTCCGTCGTTTTCGGGCGGACGGTAGGAGCTTTTGCGGTACTCGCTTCTGTTTGAGGAATATCCTCCGGACTGCCTTGGCTTCCTGTTCTGAGGATATCTTCCGGATTGCCGTGAATTCCCGCTATTTGAATATCCCGCCGAAGGTCTTGGGTTTCTGCTTCTGGGATAGTCGGCTTCTGAATATCTCCTTGATGAACGGGGATTTCCTTCTGAATAATATCTGTTTCGCGGATATCCGGAATTTCTGTTGTCAGTTCTGTTTCCGTTATTGCCGTTGTTCAATATTTTTTCACCGTTACCTTTATTAAGCGAATTATTTAATAAATTATAAAATACAATTCATAATATTTTACCGCAATATCTAAATAATTTCAATACATTTAGAGTTACAAAATATATGATTTCATAAAAATTTGCTTAGGATACTTTTGGCTTCAGGCTTTTGACCTTTCCGCGAAAAGCTTTAGCACAAGCGTCTGGGTTTTTGCGTCGGGAAGTTCGCCAGCAAGCACCATTTCCACGGCTTTTTCAAGAGGAATGTATTCCACCTCCAAGAATTCGCCGTCGTCAGGGTGACTTTCGCCGGATTCGTCTATATCGCAGGCGAAAAGCCTGATGATTTCACCGCAATAGCCGGGCGACGGGTAGAGATTTCCCATGCTTCGCCAGTTTGTACCGTGGGCGCCCACTTCCTCCGCAAGCTCACGTTTGACTGCTTCAAATGGATCTTCGCCCTTTTCGAGCTTTCCGGCGGGCAGCTCGGCTACGATTTCCCTGTATGGATATCTGAATTGCCTGACAAACGGCAGCTTTCCGTCTTTGGTAAGCGCTGCGACGCATACGCCGCCGGGATGCTCTATTATTTCCCTGATGGTAACGGTTCCGTCGGAAAGCTCCACTTCGTCCACCCGCAGGTTTATAATTTTTCCCTTGAAGTGATATGTCTGAGTGAGAGTTTTTTCATACATCTTTTCGTAGTTATTACTTACTGAATTATCCATTGAGAAATTCTCCTTTGCAGTGTATAATATTATCTGTGATAAATTAATAAATGTCTTGTTATCAAAAGCCGTCCGCATTCATATTATTATTCATGAATTCATACGCGAGAGGGGTATGGCTAATGTATCGCAAAATTGTTGGAACGGAGCCGCCGGACAGCGCGCATGTCACCGCGTGGCTTAAATTGCTGTCAGAAAGATACAGCGGACTTTTGGAGATATCCGAAATAGGCAGGAGTCTGATGGGACGGAGTATTTTTTCCGTACATATCGGAAACAGCCGCAGAAAGGCACTGTATTGCGGCGGAGTACACGGCAGGGAGTGGATAACGACGCTGCTTATGATGAATTTTTTGGAGGATCTATTGAAATCTGTCAGCATGGGAGACAGAATATGCGAAATGGATATTTGCAGACTTCTGACAACAGGAGGACTGACCGTGATTCCCGCGCTCAATCCGGACGGTGTGGAAATTTCAATAAACGGAGATGATATTTCCCGTCTGAGTAATTTTCTGAACGACGCGCTTATTAAGGAATTAAAAAGCGGAGAATTCCGCCGCAGGTGGAAAGCAAACGCAAGAGGGGTGGATATCAACAGGAATTTTAATGCCGGCTGGGACGATATGCGTGTGATAGCTGCCGAAAGGGGGATAACCGGACCGTCGCCGTTCGGCTGGACAGGCAAATATCCCGTCAGTGAGCCTGAAACACGCGCAGTTACGGAGCTTTGCGAAAGGGAGGACTTTCGTCATCTGATCGCCTTTCATTCCTCCGGAGAAGAGATATACTGGAGTTATCGTCAGTTCACGCCGCCGAGGGCGCACATTATGGCTAAAATTTTAGCGACGTCATCGGGATATTCTCTCAATGAACCTGATATAGCAGCAAGCGCAGCGGGTTTAAAGGACTGGTTTATGGAGAGATTCAATTCCCCAGCGTTTACGGTTGAGGTCGGAAACGGAGAAAGTCCGCTGCCTCTGAGCAGCTTCCCGTTCCTGTACAACCGGCTCAGGGAAATGCTTGTTTTGGGAATAGCCATGTGAAAATCAGATGAAAAATGTATTTATTGTATTAAAAATTATTATATCATAAATATCTTAAAATCTCAATTAATTATTTGTGTGCAATTGTTTAATAATGTTGAACAAATGAAATTTGTATGATATAATTAATAAAATGTTATTTTGGAGGAAGACATTATTGGCGTTTAATGATTGCTGGTATTATATAATAGCGGATAGCAGGAATTTTTCCGTACCGGCTACGCTTACGAGCGGGCAGTGCTTCAGATGGAGCGAATTTGACGGCAGACTTTGCGGGACTGCTTTCGGAAGATACGTAGAAATAGAGCAGAAGGACGACGGGCTGACGATTTACGGCGCTGACAGGAATGAATATGAGAAAATATGGCGCGGGTATCTCGATATGGATCGTGACTATGAAGAAATAAGGCGCATTGTTACTGAAATTGAACCGAGACTTGCCGACAGCGCCGAGTATGCCGCCGGAGTGCATATCCTGTCGCAGGAGCCGTGGGAAGCGCTATGTTCGTTTGTAATTTCTCAGAACAACAACATTCCGAGAATACGCGGCATTATTTCAAAATTATGCCTCAATTACGGTGAGCCAGCCGTAAATGCTGAATTTGCGCGGGAAGAATCCGCCGGATATGCTTTTCCGACGGCGCAGGCGCTTGCTACCGTTCCGGAGGAGACGTTCAAAAAATTCGGGTGCGGATATCGCGCCTCATATCTGACTGATGTTTCAAGACGCGTGGCAAACGGCGAGATAGATTTTGAATACATAAAAAAAGCTCCGATAAACGAAGCGAGAAAACTGCTTCTCTCACTCAGAGGAGTCGGACCGAAGGTGGCTGAATGCGCTTTGCTTTACGGATTCGGACGGCTGGAATGTTTTCCGGTTGACGTCTGGATAAGACGTGCGCTTGAAAGCGAATTTACCGGCGGGACAGATCTTATCGGGAGCAGGTATGCCGGAGTCGCACAGCAATACATATTTGAATACATAAGGCGGAATCCGGATAAATTTATAAAAAAATAATCTATACAAATAGTAATATTATTTGTATAGATTATATATTGGAATAAAAGTTTATTATTCAAGCCAATATTTTCAACTTATCGGCTGCTATTTCTTGAAAACTTCTTTATCTCCCTTTGGATTTGTCAGTGTAAGAATTTTATATTTGCTGTCAGTTGAAATTTTAGCGGTAATTTTATATTTACTTCCGTTTTTGTCGGTCAGATGGAAGATTATATTCTCATTGTCATCGATTTCATATGTACCTTCTATGCTGAATTCGTCATAGGTTATCCTGACATTTTCGCCTGAGAATTTTATGCGTGTATCCTCGTCCTCGCACGATCTCCACGTACCGTCGAGATCTGAGCCGCAGGAGCATAGCGCGTAGACAGCCGTCAGAATCGAAAAAATTAAAAGGACAGTTTTATAAAATATTTTTTTCAAACTCATTACCTTCTCTGTATTTGGTATGTTAATATATTAGTATGTCAGACAGCGTTTGTCAATGACTTAAATTTGACGTTTACTCGAAAATACAATTGAAATTTCCGGATTTATCTGATATAATTGTTTTTGGTTGTTTTACGAATTATAAAATTGCAAGGAGGATATTTACCATGAAAAGAGAAAAACCCCAGATAAATGTGAATCTCAAAAAGGACGAATCAGCGCTTGACCTGATGATTAATGCGGATATAGAGAGAACTCCGATATATGGATATTATTTTGATGATGAAAATATGAAAAATCTCATTATCAACGGTATAGAAGTATCGGGCTGCGTATTTATCAACTGCCGTTTCAGGGATTGTCTGTTTGAGGGAGTGACTTTCAGCAACTGCTATTTCAAGAACTGCGATTTTTCTTTTGTGAACATGAATAACGGTACTTTCAGCTGTTGCGAAATTGTTGAGAGCAAGCTGACCGGTCTTAATCTTGCGTTCGGAATACTCAGCAATGTGCTGATAAGAACCTCAGACTGCCGTTTGGTGAATTTCTCGCAGGCGAAAATTTCGGTTACGAAGTTTGTGAGCTGCAACATGACCGGCGCGGCAGTGGATAATTCACGCATGAAGGATTCGGAATTTGTCATGTGCGATCTCACGGAAATGAATATTTCCGGAACAGCTCTTGACGGAATGGATCTGAGAGGCAGCCGTCTCGACAAAATCATTTTTAACGGCGGAGAATTGCAGGGCGCAATAATAGATTCGGCTCAGGCGATAGGTCTTGTCAGACTGCTCGGAGTCAAGGTGGAGGATAACGGATCTCCAGCTTATGGTCAGGGCGGAGTCAGACGACATATGTAATTTATTATATAAAAACAACGAATTGTAATATTTATATCCGGCAGTATTGCAATAAAATGCAATACTGCCGGATATTATATTTTTTAACAAAAATTACGCAAACAACATGCGACATATAAAAGACTGTTTGCCGCTTTCATCGTTTATGCCGTCGATAAACAATTCCCCGCTTAGAACCTCCGGCGCGCTTCTTCTTACAGTGAAGCTGTCTCCCTGTTTTAGCTCATTTTTAAAATATACGTCCATTCTCCGCAGTCCTCCGAGCCGCGATATTTCATTTTCGGTAAGCGCGTCATAGGCAAATTCGGGATAGCGGCAGTTATTTGTATGTCCCAGCCGGTCTATGCAGCACGGGTAGATCCTGCGCCTGTCGCATGGCTGCATTTCGCACTTGGAGCGCAGATTTGGCGAGGCTTCTATGAGAAATTCGCTGTTTGCCTCTCCGATTTCAATATCGGCTCTGTCGGGACGTATTATTTTGCGTTCGTTTATATCCATAAGCACAGAGAAGGTCGCGGCATTGAATACTGGTCTGCCGCTTGTATCCGTAAAGCAAAGCTCCCTTCGGAACGTAAGTCTGTTCTGTTCGGAATGCCATGTGCGGGCATTGAGCGCGATTTCGGCGCGGACAGGCTCCAGTATCTCGACTGACGAGGACACAAGCACCCATGACATTCCCTTTTTGATGAGGTTGTCCACTCCCAAACCGAATTGTCTGAGGTGTCTTTCAGCTACGTCCATTATCAAAGACTGGTAGCCGTAAGGCTTCATAAATCCATATCCATTGAGCATATCCATTCCAACGCAGCATGAATAGCTGCATGACGATTCACTGTTAAGCGCCATATTTGACTCTCCTGTCGAAATAAAATTAAAGAACTGTATGAAAATTTTAACATATATTGAGAAAAATGTCAAATTACATAGCGTGTCTTTTACAACATCAAATCCAATTTATTATTGAAATTTCAGGAATATTGATGTATAATGTATATTGTATCAAAATGCTGAGAATAATCAGGAGGACATTCATATGCTTGATTCAATACAGACATTTTTCCAGAATAATTTTCCCCCGCAGTTAGCGGTTTTCTTCATATCAATGATCCCGCTCATCGAGTGCCGCGGCGGAATACCGTTCGGCATGATCGTACTTAATATGCCATTGTGGGAGGTACTGCCGATTGCCATTGCCGGCAATATTCTTCCGGTTCCTTTCATACTTCTGCTTATAAGACCGGTTATTAACTGGCTCAAAAAGACCCGTCTTTTCCATCCGCTCGCCCACTGGATCGAGGCGAAGGCTGAAAAGAACAAGGAAAAGGTCTTAAAGTACAGCAAATGGGGACTTTTCCTGTTTGTTGCCATTCCGATTCCTGGAACCGGAGCATGGACGGGCGCTCTTGTCGCCGCGTTGCTGGATCTCAGGGTCAGAAGCGCGTTTTTTACGATTCTCTTCGGCATGATAACCGCCGCGCTGATAATGACGGTGGGTTCGTCTCTTATCAACGCGCTTATTGCGGGTGAGATGCCTCAGGATCTTAAAGCGCTGGCGGATTGCTTCTGCGTCGTTATCAGGACAAAAATTGCGGCTGTCTGAATTATCCGCTTTTTTACGGTGTAAAATATCAAAAGCGTGGTGTTATCGTTAATGAAGATAATTTCTGCTGTTTTAGGCTTTTTTGCGCGTATCGCAGTTTATTTCGGAGGAATATTCAACAAGGGTGACGCCGCGGCGAATCCCGCCGGGAAGGGTACGGGAAACGAGGCTCGTCCGCGCAGGAGACTTGTTGACGGCGTTGACGCGGACAGATTTACGCGCCTGTGCGTTATTTTGGTTATAGGCTTTGTGAGCATGCTCGGAGCAGTGCTTGTCACGGCTTCGCTCAGATCGGGAAGTCATGAGATACCCGTTGAGGAGCAGGAGCATGATGAAAGACCGTCAGGAAGCTTTACCGTCACTCTCGGCGGAAATGTAATGCCAACGCAGGATATGCTGGATTCTGCGTTCGCGGATGAAAAATATGATTTCCACAACGGAATGTCCGAGCTTTCGGAGGTATTGTCGGGAGACATGACGATTGTCGGGCTTTGCGGTCAGATAAACGCCTATGGCGAGAATAAGAAAATCGGAGGACTTGACGCGGGAAAAAATTATCCCATGGCGCTTGCCTCAGCATTTTCAGAGCTTGGCGTGAATTACGTATTCGGAGCGAATCAGCACGCGCTCGCCAACGGTTACGACGGAATGTGCGCGACCATATCAAATCTTCATGTCAAATCTTTAGGGATTATCGGTATGACCGACAGATCTCCCGATAAGCTGAATACTCATATTGTAAGATTGAACGGCGTAAGCGTCGGAGTAGCGGGATTCAACTGCATTGAGGGCGGAGATTACGCAAGTCTGACAACGGAGCAGAGGGGATATATTGCGAATGTTTCCAAGGAAGCTCTTGCTGACAGCGCGGCGACGGGAATTTCCAGACTCAAAAAGAGCGGCGCGGAATTCGTTGTGGTCTGCGTCAACTGGGGAGGACTCGGCAGCTTTACGGAAACGGAATTTATGAAAGAGACGGCGAAAAATATTGCGGAATCGGGCGCTGACGTTATTGTCGGGTACGGTCCGTGCGTCACGCTGAACGCCGAAGTCATAGAGTACAAAAACGGCGATATTCAGAAGGAATGCTATGTTTTCTATTCGCTCGGCTGTATATACGGCAACAATGTCTATCCGGGTCAGCCAAAGATAATGGCTCTCGACGGCAGGGAAAATCTCAAGCCGGAACAGAAAGCGGCGCTTGAAAATGAAAAGAAGCTTATCAAAAGCTCCAAGTCAGCCATGGCTCGCAGTATGACGGTTTCCCTGAACGTTTCAAGAAGCGCCGACGGAACGGTGTCAGTCACACAGGCGAGCTACAACCCCGTGTTTATGATACGCAATACCGGTCAGGGAGACGAAAATTCCCATATGAAATACATATCCGTGCCATGCGCCAAATACGTTTCGGCGGAAGAACGTCCGGCTATATTTTCCGACGACAATCAGTGGGAAGCCTGCAAGTCGGCATTCAGGGCAATATCATCTATAGCTGACAGGACAGGAGGCAGGCTCGTCCTCAACGATCTGGAACACACAGGCGAGGATAGCGATGTAAGCGATGGCAAGATATGATTGATGTTTTTTGAATTTTTGACGTAATGATATAAATAAATGGCTGATAACCAATAATTATACAGATTTTCATGCCGGAGGTTTTTTGTTTATGAATATTATTTTTATATCGCCGAATTACCCGGAGGATCGCTGGAGATACATTCACGCGCTCAGAGGACTGGGTGTGAATGTTCTGGGAATAGGCGACGCCGATGAGGAATTTTTTCCTCACGGATTAAAAGGCTGTCTGACCGATTATTATAAAGTGGACGATTTGCATAATTATGACGCAGTATACCGTGCGCTATCATATCTTTCATATAAATACGGCAGACCCGACGGCATAGAATCTCTCAATGATTATTGGGCAACACTTGAAGCAAGTCTCCGCAGGGATTTCAACGTAGTCGGCTTTGACGTCGATTATGCCCGCAGGGTATTTGACAAGAACGCCGTCTTTGACTGTGCAAGATCCGCGGGCGTTAAGCTCATGAGACGCGGCGAGGACGGTGAGCCTGTTATTCCTCAGGGTTCCCGCATAATCCGCTGCTGCGGAATGGTAAACCGTTACGGCAAGGTGACCGGCGCGGCTGCGTATGAATTTTCAGACCTGCCTGAGATTATCGCAAAGAAGAAGGAACTGCTTTCGTTTTTCAGCCTTTCCGACAGAGAATGCGATGTGCCGAACGCGGGATTTATGGAGACGGCGTTAAAGGTAGTAGACGCTGTGAGACTCAGGGGGGGATTTTTCAATCTGACATTCGCCGTCGGGAGTGACATTATTCTCTGCGATGCTTCGTTCCTTCCGCCGGAGGAATATTTTGCCGACGTCCTCGCATGCACCGGCAGCAGCGACGTGTGCCATCTCTGGGCCGCCGATAAGATCGGTATGAATATGGATTATCACATTCTGCCCGAAACGACTGTTTTTGTAACCAGACGTTTTGACAGAAGCTACCGCTATTCACACGATCGTATTATGAGCAAGCTTGATTCGGTTATCAGAAGGCATGGCAGATGCTACACGGGCATAGACATTACAGGAGATTATTTCTACATTTTTAAAGCCGACAACGCGGCAAAAGCACGCGAGCTTATTAAATTCATTCAGATAGATTATTCGGATAATACTCCCATAGCGCAGTTCCCTCCGCTCAGAGCCGTTGACCGCAGGGAACTCAGGCAGACCGCTATAAGGGAGCAGTCGTCGTTTGAAGCGAGAAGACTTCTCAGCCGCAAGGTGGAGGAAAAGCTTCATCAGAGCAGCGCCTATGAGGCTGCCAAGAACATGGCTGGAACTGCTTTAGAAAGGAAATAATCTATTATCACCCAAATATCTGACATCGGAAAACCAGCCGATCGGGAGCGTTATGACCTCTGACCGGCTGGTTTCGTTTTTTATGTGCAAAGAGAAATGTTTTCAATTTATTCAATTATATTGAAGAATACAACGGCAACTGCGTGTAGTAATCTTCATACATGTTGAACAGTAGTAAAACAGTTAAAAAATTCTATCATTCGCTTTGTTCAGAACTGTCTGACTCAAAGGCAAGAAAATCAGTCAATGAAGTGTCTGTCATAAATGTGTCGGCGTTGTAGAGATAGAGCAGGTCGGTCACTTCGTATTCATTT
>ONCX01000036.1 GCA_900316455.1 uncultured Eubacteriales bacterium | reverse complement strand
TTAATTTCCTGCACTACTTTAGCAATAGTATGTGTAGAATTATAACAAGGGATCACAAAGCTGATCTTTTCCTTTTTTGTTTCGCTATTCATTACTCAAACTCCACTTTTACAGTATTAATGATTTTCTCCGCCTCGGCAATGACTTTTTCCCTGCCGATACCTCCAATGATAAAGTGACCCGGGCGCAGTCTGCCGTATGCGGGCTGGCTCAGAATATCACCGGGCTTGAGCTTTAATTGATAATCTATCATCATCGGATGGCTTGAAAGTAACTCCGCGCCGGATACGCGCTTTACTATTCCCTCTCCAAAATCAAAGAAGCGCATGACTACATACTTTTCCTCATCAAAAACATTATTTTTCACAGCTTCTTCATCGACACTTTCTCCAAGTGCCTCTTTGATGAGATATTCATAATTATTGATTCCAGACATAAACGGCACAATCTTCGCCGATAAATTACTTCCTCCGCCTCTTGCGCCCGCTTCCACCAAATAGAATTTGCCGTTGTGTGCCTTGTACTCCGAATGAGTCAGTCCCATAGATAAACCGGCAGTCTCTATCAGATTTTTATTGGTTTTTCTGAGCAGGTCGTAGTCATGCCTGTCCGAAAGATATGAATAGCTTTGCATTCTCGATACATTCGGATTATGCGGGTACATCTCCTTTACGGAAATACATAATGGATAATGATTGCCGTTGATGACCAGACCGTCTATAGTAAACTCGTCACCGTCAATATATTCCTCCGCAAGAAACGCTTTTTTTCTGTTGGACCATGAAAGTGTCTCAGAATACTTTCTGTCAAGCTCTTCCTTCGTTTCCACTGTAAAAACGCCTCTGCTTGACTGACTGTCTATAGGCTTGATAATAATTTTTCCGTATTTTTCAAGCATTTCATAGGCTTCGTCAGGCGTTTCACAAAGCTTAAAATCAGGAACAGGAATGCCGTGCAACTTGCAGAATTCACGCTGACGGGATTTGTCGGTAAATAGATTTGCCATTTCCATTCCGATTCCTCTGAGTCCGAGCTGTTCATTCAGATATGCAACCGTAGGAACGGCTATATCGCTCTGATCGGAAATTATCGCGTCGGGCATATATTTTTTTGCGATCTCCAGATTTTTCTGCTTATCAAGTACATTGGCAACCTCGCAAGCGTCAGCGTATGGAAACGCCGGTGAATCTTCATACAAATTCGAGCATATTACGTAATGCCCCATTTTTTTTGCCTGCTTAACAAGCTCTATCTGCCAGTCCCCGCCGGCAATAACCATGATTTTCGACATATAAAGCAACATCTCCACAAAAATATGTATAAAGACGATAATTATTTAACCAGATTCCAGTAGCTGTCGATCCACCACTGATAATCTCCGTCAAATTTCCCGTTATACTGATAAACCATAACACGTGTAAACGTTTCATTCAGACTGACGTCATCTATAAGATCATAATACGTATTTACCCAGTCGTTATATCTGAAGTCAGGATCTAAAATAGAAAGCCTGTCGTCTCTTCCGGAATCAACATAAATAATTTTATCAGGTATCATGTCACGCACACGGTAGTAGTCAAACAGTACTGACGGAGCATTCCCATGTGCAGAATACTGCAAAACATCCCATGTCATTGTTTCGCACGCCTTTCCCTTGTGCGCCATCAGATACGCATAGGGGGCATTATCTCTGAAAGAATACGTATCGTCCTCATCAATAACGCTGTTGAGATATTCTTCAAGCTCCGGAAGATCATTCGCCCTCGATTTACTTGTATAGAGTCCCTTGTAAACGCCCGACTGAACCTGGTTGTGTCTTATCACATTAAAGCCATAATCCCTGTAAATAAGCTTGTAATTGGCATACACCTGAGAAACAATTACCGCAACAGCCAATGTTCCCGAAATAAGCCTAATTGCTTTTGATTTATTAATAATCAATATATACAGTATCGGAACTGTAATGGTATAAACATTTATAAACCGGAAAATTGTAGCGTCAGCGCTGACTAAAGCAATCTCCGCCACAGCGTATATGGGTTGGAAAATTCCCAGATACCAAATAATCCTGTCCTTTTTATATGCGCCGGCTGCAATAAACAGGAGCATATAGCAAAAAGTTGTAAATCCACGTATTTCGCCGCCACCGTATGACGTCAGATTTCTTGCGCATGTAAGAATTATATACATGGAATGAACAAAAAACGGAACCGTTATGGAAAATAAAATAAGCTGATCCTTCGACCACTTTTTTCCCTTTTTTTCCAATAGTTTCGGCGATAAAAAGTAAGCCGCAAGAGAAACCGGAATTAAAATCAGAATCCATTGCAAAACCGGACGAATAAAGGTGCTTATCGTATGAAGCAGTGTCTTATCAGGAGCTATTGATTCCGATGGAATGCCGCTTATAAACATCCTGTAAAAACCGTAACATAAATCAGAAAAGCTCGCGGCGGCGGATACAGACAATACGACAATAACAACATCCGCTAAAACCGTACCGCCAAAACAAAGCAAATACTTTAATTTATTCGTTTTCCCCTTGACCCTTACAGCAATAAGCACGAGAAAGACAATTAATGCAATACCCCAGCCCGGATTGGCAAAACAAGCAATACCGGTCATAATGCCTGATAAAGCAAGTCTCAATTCTTTACGCGGGGCGTCCTGCTCGATAACATCATAAAGCACACAACCAACCATGAATATAGTGTATTCGGGAATGGTGTTATAGCTGAAATTAAATACTGAACTATTAAGAGGAATAATTAATGCGGATATCAGAAGCGCGGTTGTTAACTTGTTTTTTCTTCTGAAAACAGAAAAAACAACAAGCCAAATTATCATTTTATATGTAACAAAGCATAATCTTGTAAATAAAAAAACGCCTGTCAAATCCGGAACAAAGAGTCTGTAAAAGCTCTCAACGACAATTAAAAGAAAGGTAAATCCCACTGCCTGCGAACCGTTGTCATAGGCATACGGAACATTTCCCTCTAATATTGTTTTCGCTTCTGAAACGTAATAAGCTTCATCAGACAATTCCGTTCCCAGAAAAACACGGGCATACATTAATAAAATCGTAAAAACGACGCCGCCGATTACGAGCGCAGTGTAAATAGCATCTCTTTTTTTCCACATTTTTTTTACTGTATCCTCAACAATATTCGTGGTTTTTTCTATCATTGCATTGCTCTCCAATCTGCAGGGATAAATCGATAATAGTACTCAAATAATCAGCAGCAATCACGATCACAGCACAATATGATCATTATTATAACTTGTCATTATAAACAAAAGGTGTACATATAATACATCAACATATGTAATATGTCAATAGTCTGCTTGTTTTTTTTCCTTTGCTTCGGAAAATTAATAGTCTATTCATATAATTTTTTCTTTAAATCTGCCGAATGAAGGTATCTCGTAATAAGTGAATGCGCTTAAACGGTTCTTTTTTCATTATATTATTTTCTTATTATAATATTGAAATAATTAAAATATGTGATAAAATAATCAGTAAATCATATATTCTCAGAAATAAAGGTGATTTAATGGTTTATACTCTTACGCTCAATCCCTCAATAGATTATGTAGTGCGATTAGATAACCTTGTCAGCGGCATCACAAACCGAACTATATCGGAGGAATACCACATCGGAGGCAAGGGAATAAACGTTTCACGCGTTCTCGCGGAGCTTGGAATAAGCAGCACCGCATTGGGATTTTCCGCGGGTTTTGTAGGTGAAGCCATTGAAAAGGGGCTGAATGATATCGGAATTCATGCGGATTTCATAAGGCTCAGAAGCGGCGTGTCACGCATAAATGTCAAAATAAAGGCTGACTGCGAAACTGAAATCAATTGTCAGGGACCTCACATCGGCGACGACGATTTCGCCTCGCTCCTGAAAAAAACCGAAGCAATAAAAAACGGCGACACAATCGTGCTTGCAGGAAGTATTCCCAATAGTATGTCGGACGACGCCTATGAACGTATACTTCAGCACATAGAACGGCAGAATGTGCGTATAGTCGTAGACGCAACCAAAAATCTGCTTCTCAACTGTCTCACATACCGTCCGTTTCTCATCAAGCCAAACAGACAGGAGCTTTCCGAAATATTCAATATGGAAATCTCATGTCAGAAAGACGTGGAAATATGCGCGAAGGAGCTTATGGAAAAAGGCGCGAAAAACGTTATCGTGTCTCTCGGCGGCGACGGAGCTTTGCTCTTTGCGGAGGACGGAAAAATCTACCGATGCGGCGTTCTGAAAGAAAAAGTTCTGAATACCGTCGGTTGCGGAGATTCTATGGTCGCCGGATTCATCGCCGGATTTGAAAAAAACCATGATTACTCATACGCCCTGAAATTAGGTTCAGCCTGTGGAAACGCAACGGCATTTTCCTCCGGTCTCGCAAAACGTGAGAAAATATATGAGCTTCTCGCAAATCTATAACATCATTATTTATTCAATCAGCGCCTGTGAGGATTCAGTTTTCTTATTGAATCCTCACAGGCGCATACAATATATTTCCTATTTGACAAAATTCCGGAATTACTTGCCCTGCTTGTCCGCAAGGAATTTATAGCAGAACGCGGCAAGTACTCCGCCCACAAGAGGCGCTACTATAAATACCCAAAGTCCCTTGAGCTGATCGCCGCCTACAATAACGGCAGGTCCGAAGCTGCGGGCTGGGTTTACCGAAGTTCCTGTGAATCTTATTCCTAACAGGTGAACAAGCGTCAGCGAAAGTCCTATGACTATACCGGCAACCGAGCTGTAGCTTTCCTTTGAGGTTACGCCCAGAATCGTCAGGACAAACACAAATGTCAGAATCACTTCAACCACAAACGACTTGCACCAGCCGTAACCCGCAATTGAATTTATTCCAAGTCCGCTGTCCTTGCCGACGAGATATGCCAGCACACCCGCTCCGGCTGTAGCTCCGAGGAACTGTGCTATAACATATCCGATAAAGTCCTCAAGCGACATCTTTTTGCTGATGAACATGGCAAGCGAGACGGCGGGATTGATGTGGCAGCCGGAAATGTTGCCGATTGAATACGCCATCGCAACTATTACCAGACCGAATGACAACGCGACGGCAAGATATCCCGCACGCGTATCGCAGCCGAGAACGCACGCGGCGCCGCAGGCAAAGAGTACAAGCACAAAAGTGCCGATAAACTCAGCCAGATACTTCTTTACGGATTCGTTTTCTTTCATTTGGAAAACCTCCCTGAAATAAAATTATTTTTATTATGTATGAAAACGGCGGAATTAATGCCGCCTTCATAATCTTAACTGTTTTATGGGATATTATTCCCCCGTTACAGCATGTCCGCGAGATCAAGCACAAGACGCTCGCTCTTTTCCCAGCCGAGACAAGGATCGGTTATCGACTTGCCGTAAACTCCTCCGTCAACCTTCTGACAGCCATCCTCGATGTAGCTTTCTATCATCAGACCCTTTACCATTCTCGCTATGTCGCCGTTATGTCTGCGGGAATGCAGAACCTCCTTGCATATGCGTATCTGCTCAAGATACTGCTTGTTGGAATTGCTGTGGTTGACGTCAACTATCACAGCCGGATTTTCCAGATTGCGCTGGGCGTACATATCGTGGAGAAGTATCAGATCCTCATAATGATAATTCTGCATAGCTCTGCCGTGCTTGTTTACCGAACCGCGCAGAATGGCATGAGTGAGCGGATTGCCCTCCGTCTCGACTTCCCAGCCGCGGTAGAGGAACGTATGGCTTATCTGAGCCGCCTTGATGGAATTAAGCATAACGCTCAGGTCGCCGCTGGTCGGATTCTTCATTCCGACAGGCACGCGGATTCCGCTCGACGTCAGTCTGTGCTGCTGATTTTCCACCGAGCGCGCTCCTACTGCCACATATGAAAGCAGGTCGCTCAGATAACGGTAGTTTTCCGGATAAAGCATTTCGTCGGCGCAAACAAATCCCGTCTCCTCGATGGCACGGAGATGCAGACGGCGTATCGAAATAAGTCCCTCTAACAGATCCGGCTTCTTGGTGGGGTCGGGCTGGGTCGCCATTCCCTTGTAGCCCTCTCCCGTGGTTCTGGGCTTGTTTGTGTATATCCTCGGAATAATGATGATCTTGTCCTTAACCTTGTCCTGAAGTCCTACAAGCCTTCCGACGTAATCCATGACAGAATTCTCGTTGTCGGCGGAACAGGGTCCTATTATCAGCAGGAATTTGTCGCTGGCTCCTGTAAATACGTCGGCTATCATACGGTCGCGTTGTTCCTTGACCGCAATGCATTTTTCCGATATCGGGAACTGTTCTTTTATTTCACTTGGTATGGGAAGCTGTCTGAGAAATTTCATCGGTCGTTTGTTCCTTTCAATTCAACAAAAATAAACGCAAAATTTAGCGATTTAAAGCGCAGCATTTATTATAATACACAGACGACCGGATTGCAAGTGTTTTTTCATTCAATATTGTTTCTCCGACAGAAGCCGGATATGATCGTATTGATATAATCGGATTTCACCAGCGTTTCGCGCCATCTGACCGGAATTCCCTCCAAGCCGTAAAGCAGTCCTCCCAGCGCGCCGGCAACGCAGGCGGCGGTATCGGTATCGTTTCCGAAATTGACCGCTTTCAGAACGCAGTCGCGGTAATTATCCGTATTCAAAACGCACCACAAGGCGCATTCAAGCGTATCCACAACATATCCGGAGCTTTTGATCACGGATTCCGGAAGCTCCGGAAAACCCTCGTCAAAAATCCGGCGGTATTTTATGATTTCGGGTGTGTTTATTTCCGACGAATAAACCGTTTCCGCCGTTTTTATTCCCCTGAGGACGGATTGCCTGTCCGCGCTTTCCAAAAGCGACGTCGCAACGCATGTGAATATTCCGCAGCCGGTTTTTGAAATGGGATGCGCGTGAGTCAGCGACGATATCTCATGGCTGAGATTTACTGCCTGACCCGCCGACAATCCATGCGCGTCAGCATACAGCGCAACCGGAATTATCCTCATAAGAGAGCCGTTTCCGTTGCTGTGAGCATCGGTAAGACCGGACGACAGCGCCCCGCCTCCGCGGGAATAATTGACCAGCGCGGTATGGGTCGTATTTCCTATATCAAAGCATTCGCCGTAAGGCGTGTAATTCCCGTCATCAAGCCACGATAAGAAAGCCCTCATAATCGCGTCATAATCGAGCGACCCGTCCAGCTTATCCAGCGTGCAAAGTATCATTGTGGTATCGTCAGACCACGTGCCGGCAGGCATATTATATGTACCCCTGCCAACCATATCCGTCACCGGATTCAGCTTTATCTTCTCAGGCGGTATGAATTCATACGGCACGCCCGTCGCGTCTCCCACCGCGGCGCCTATAACCGCTCCGCGTATTTTTTCCGCAGTCACATTCACAGAAATCCCCCCCGATACAGCAAGCATTCCTTATATTATTTTATATTACCTTACACAATAAGTCAAGCATTTTATATAATTATTTGAAATATTTGCACAGTTTTTTCAGAGTAATCCGCGCTATACATATTAAATCTTCACACCTCGGTTCTGTTATCCGAGATGTGCAAGCTCCTCCTTCAGCTTGCCGAGAATACGCTTTTCCAGACGTGAAATGTACGACTGACTAATTCCGAGTATGTCCGCAACCTCCTTCTGGGTGCGTTCCTCGTAGCCGAAAAGCCCGAAGCGGAGCGACATTATCAGCTTTTCACGGCTGTCCAGACGGTTCACCGCCTTCAGAAGCAGGTCGCGCTCGTTTTCCTCCTCCACATTCACGCTTAAACTGTCAGGATCGCTTCCAAGCACGTCCGAAAGGAGAAGCTCGTTTCCGTCACAGTCAACGTTCAGAGGTTCGTCGATGGATATTTCCTGCTTTGCCGAGCCTGATTTGCGCAAATACATGAGTATTTCATTTTCGATGCAGCGCGACGCGTAGGTGGCAAGCTTTATGCTCTTTTCAGGCGAAAATGTATTCACAGCCTTCACGAGTCCAATGGTTCCTATTGAGATCAGATCCTCTATCCCCACGCCGCTGGATTCAAATTTTCGCGCTATATACACCACCAGACGCAGATTATGCGTTATCAGCGGTTCTCTCGCGCTCTCGTCGCCATTAACAATGCGGTCGAATATCTCCTGCTCCTCATCGGGTCTGAGCGGCGCGGGAAGCGTCTCAGGTCCGTTTATGTAATGTATGCCCTGTTTAGGGGTCATTTTCAGAATCAGACTGCCGATTATCCTTTTAGCAAGCATTCTTAATTTTTTCAGCACATTCATAATTTATCGTCTCTCTCGTCAGTAATCAAGTATTTTCGGATTCACAATTCCGTCGTATTCGCAGTTTTCAAGGTTGTCTGATATCGCGACGTAGCATTTTACGGATTTTTTTCGCCTGCCGATACGCAGCTGAGTGCTTTCGGGGGAAAACGCGCAGAGCAATCCCTCGCCTCCGACGGCGGAATACGGTATTACCCTGAAATTGGCGTTCTTCCACCCCGAAATCAGATCGTCGGGTATCGCGTTTCCAAGCGAGCTTCTGCGGACGACTATCACAGGCAGTCCCGAAAACGGCTCGGTAAGCATGTTCCCTGTGTCGCAGATAAGCCGGAGCGAGCGCGTTCCCGATTCCGTGCGGATAACCGCGCCGCATTCTCCCGAATTAAGCTCCAGTCTCCGGCATATCCTGCCAGCAAGCGTGATAATCGTATAGCACGCTACCGTTACCGCTATAATGAATTCGGGCGACAGACTGAAATACACCGTACCGTTGCGATAATACATTCCATGCGGCGTAACCGTCAGCCATAGCGCGAGCATCGCCCCGCCGAAGCCGAATGTGACGGCGCAGGTCACCAGAAGATAACGTCCGAACGCCCTGACGCTTCTCTGCCGGAACGCAATCAGAATCATAACGGAAGAAATTATTATTCTGACGACACTGCCCACTCCAAACGGCATTGGCGGGAGAAAAAGAGTCAGGGAACAAGCCGCCCCGAACGCCGCGCCAAGACAGACACGCGTCCGGCTTATGTGAGCTTTCATTATTCTTCCCACCGAAAGCAGCAGGAAATAATTTATAAAGAAATTCAGCGCAAGAAGCACGTCCGCGTAAACAGTCTGCTTCAAACCAATTCCCCTCCCCGCTTTTTTCTCTCATTACATTATATTGCCATATATATTTGCAACTTTGTCGGAATATGTCAGAAAGGGATTGTTTTTTCATAGCCCTTGCAACAAATAAATCTTTAATTCATATCGGCATGTTGAATCTCATATACATTCAGAGAATAAAACAACGGCAGCAAAAAAAATGATGAAGCTGTCTTCAGGAAGGCAGAGCTGAAATGAAAATATTTATGCCAGAAGGAAAATTATTGAATACCGAAAAAAACAGAGAGGCAATGTCTACTCCCGCCGCTCTGACAGCTGCTATGGAAAACGGCAATATTCTGGAGGCGAGAGCGTCGGTCTGCGACAGCAGCCATAATCTCATTGTGGATCTCGGCTGTATGAACGGGGTCATTCCCCGCGAGGAATGCGCCCTCGGAATCGCTCAGGGCACTACCCGTGACATAGCCATAATATCCCGCGTAGGCAAGCCTGTGTGCTTTGTGGTTACAAAAATCAGTTCCGACCGGCACGGCATTCCATATGCCACGCTCTCACGCAGGGCGGTGCAGCAGCAGTGCATGGAGCAGTACATTTCCACCCTCCGCTGCGGCGACGTTATCGACGGCAAAATAACTCATCTGGAGCAGTTCGGGGCATTCGTGGACGTGGGCTGCGGCATACCGTCGCTCATGAGCATAGATACCATGTCGGTCTCACGGATATCACACCCCTCCGACCGCTTTACCGTCGGAATGGACATAAAGGCAGTCGTCAGGGCAAAGGAGCAGGGCGGAAGGATCTCCCTCAGCCACCGCGAGCTTCTCGGAACGTGGGCTGAAAACGCCGCGCTTTTCCGGATAGGCGAAACCGTCACGGGAATCGTCCGTTCCGTGGAGGAATACGGCGTGTTCGTCGAGATAATGCCTAACCTCGCCGGACTTGCCGAACGTCGGGACGGCATAGAACCCGGCTGCGGCGCGAGCGTCTATATCAAAAGCATCATTCCCGAACGAATGAAAATTAAACTGGTGCTTGTTGACACATTCAGCTGCGACTCTCCGCCATCTCCCCCAAGATATTTTTTCACCGGAGAACACATGGACAGATTTGTCTATTCCCCCTGCTGCTCAGATAAGTTTATCGAAACAAGATTTAACTGAACGCGGAAAAAAACGACTGCCCCACCGAACAAGGTGAAGCAGTCGTTTTTTCATTTGTATTTTTGTAAATAATATCAGTCGTTGATCAGTCGTTGATCAGTCGTTGTAAACATGGTCGAGATTGAGCGCTCTGTTGACGGCGCATACTACCGCCTTGATTGACGCTACGTTTATATTGCTGTTTACGCCCACTCCGAACACGTTTGCGCCCTCCGGAGTGCGAAGCTCGATATAGGCGCATGCCTTTGCGTCCGCGCCGACGCCTATGGCGTGTTCATGGTAGCTGACAAATTTGTAATCCGGTATGCCAAGTGTCTTCATGGCGTTGAAGAAAGCGTCGATAGGACCGTTGCCGGTTCCCTCTATCATTATCTCCTCATTGTGGCATTTAAGCCTGCCGCGGAATGTCGTCACTGTTTCCTCGTCGTTTACCGCGTCGGTATGATAAAGCTCATGCCTGCCGAGCGCGTAGGGAGAACGTGCGTGGAGATACTGCTTGTCAAAGAGCATGAATATCTCCTGAGGCGAAAGCTCCTTGCCCTTCGCGTCGGCTTCCTTCTTGACGTAATATCCGAATTCGGGGTGCATCCCCTTAGGCATATTGTAGCCGAACACCTGCTGCATTATGAATGCCGCTCCGCCCTTGCCGGACTGTGAATTTATCCTGATGACAGGCTCGTATTCCCTGCCGACGTCCGCCGGAGATATCGGCAGATACGGAACCTCCCACTTGTCGCTTCCGCTCTCCGCCATGTAATCCGTGCCTTTCTTTATCGCGTCCTGATGCGAGCCGGAAAACGCGGTGAATACCAGATCGCCCGCGTAAGGGGTGCGTTCATGCACACGCATTCTCGTACATTCCTCATAGACGGCGCGGGTGCGCTTGATGTCGCTGAAGTCGAGCATGGGGTCTATGCCCTGGCTGAACATATTCAGAGCTACCGTGACAATATCCACATTGCCCGTGCGTTCGCCATTGCCGAAAAGCGTGCCCTCTATTCTGTCGGCTCCGGCAAGAAGCGCAAGCTCCGCGTCGGCGACGCCCGTGCCGCGGTCGTTATGGGGATGCACGCTCACGATTACCGATTCGCGATTGGCTATATTGCGGCAGAAGTATTCGATCTGGTCGGCAAAAATATTCGGGGTGGAAAGCTGCACGGTTGACGGCAGATTGAAAATTATCGGGTGTTCCTTATCCGCGCCTATCGCCTTGGCAACCTCATTGCAAATCGACACGGCGAATTCCGGCTCCGTGCCGGAGAAGCTCTCCGGACTGTATTCAAAGCGAATATTCATACCGGACGTATCCATCTTGTCGGTCAGCTCGCGAATGAGCTTCGCGCCGTTGACGGCTATCTCGGTAATTGCGTCCATGTCCTTGTGGAAGACGACCTTGCGCTGCAGCGTCGATGTCGAATTGTAAAAATGCACGATTACGTTCTTTGCTCCGTCGATTGCCTCGAACGTCTTGCGGATAAGATGCTCTCTCGCCTGAACAAGCACCTGAATTGTCACGTCGTCCGGAATAAGGTTGCGTTCGATAAGTGCGCGGAGTATTTCATATTCGGTCTCGCTTGCCGACGGGAATCCCACTTCTATCTCCTTGAATCCGACTCTGACAAGCTCGCGGAACATCTTGATCTTTTCATCTAAGTTCATGGGGTCAACAAGCGCCTGATTGCCGTCGCGAAGATCCACAGAACACCATATAGGCGCTTTTTCAATGAGATTATCGGGCCATCTGCGGTCCTTGAGCTGAGTCACACGTCCGAAAGGAGTGTATTTTTCAAATCCTTTCATAAATAATTCCTCCTGCGATAAAAATAATAAAAAAACAAAACTGAACGCCTTACTTCATAACAATTCAAAGGCAACAAAAAACGCCCCTGCCACCGCGGAATTTGCGGCATGCAGGGGCGCAGAACATTTTGCAGTAAAACATTCCGCACGGTACCACCCTGATTCCGGCACGCTTTCAATAAAAAACGCGCCCTCAGCGAGCCTCTGACAAGGCTCCGGCAAGTAACGCTGCCGGGACGTTCCGCCCTACAATTTAAGCAATCGGACGGAAAACTCCGGGATGAGTTATACACACAGCTCGTGACGCCGGCTTTTCAGCAACCGCCGGCTCTCTGAGACTACGGGGCTGTGTCTTGTTCCCTTCACAGTCTTTCTGGTATTCAGCTTTACATCAATTATATTCAGCCTGAATGAATTTGTCAAGTGGCAAATTAAAAATATTTCGTCATTTTGTCAGTATTTTATTTCATTTAAAAATTCTTCTATAGCTTCACGGTTTTCCTTTGGTGTGGGCGGCACATAAACGAGCGTATTATCTATGTATGACACCATAAGGTAATTCTCATTTTCGGCAACGACAACTCTTCTGGCGTAATTCTTTCCGCTTGTGACCTTATTTTCCTTTTTTTGTCCCTGATAGCCGTCGAAAACATCGCTTTCAACCTGATAGAGCTTCATCGCACTATCCCTGTCGGTAATAGTATAGAATTCAATCTGAAATTCGCGGTTCTCCGGAGCGGCAATGAATACCTCCTTGATCTGAGGCGCGTTGACGTACTGATCCGTGACGTTATAGATATTGTACCCCTTCTCCTTGGCTACCTTCCTGAAAACGTCGGCATTCGACGGGGTTTTGTAGCATGCGGTCAACAATACCGCCGCAAACGCAATCGCGGCAATAAAAACAACCGATCTGATATTTTTTCTCATTTCAAAAGATACCTTCTTATGCCATATAAACGCGATCAATACTTGATTTCGGTCAGAAAGGACTCGATGGCTTCTTTATTGGAAGCGTCGGTGGTATGAACATAAACGACTGTCTTTCCCACACGTTCCACCATCATGAATTTATCGTACATCTCAAGTTTATAGACATCATAATTCTTGCCTGAATCGGCAACTTCAACGCAATCGTCAACCCTCATCATAGCAAAATTGCTCTTGTTGCTGTCAAAGAATGACTTAGCTACAGCTTCGTCATTCAGCTCATAGAATTCAATCTGAAAAGACTTGTTCTCCGGCGCCGCCAGAGTCGCAAGCTTGATGTAATCGTAATCCGCGAAATAATCGGTTCCGTCCTGAACGACATACCCTTTCTGATTTGCGACGTTTTCAAAATCAGCGGTGGAAACGGGAGTCTTGCCGCCGCAGCCGGTAAGCAGTGATATCATCAGAGCTATCGACGCAATAACGAATGCCGCCTTAATGTTAAATTTTTTCATAACCAGCGCTTCCTCTCGAAAAATAATAAAAATCGCCTGAAATCATTTTATCAAAATATAATATACTTGTCAAGAATAAATATCGCGGTTTTTATAATACAAATAAAAAAACCGACAATATTACACAAAAAAAAATATCCTTCTCAGACTGTTCTGCCGGAAACAATCAAAGAAGGACATCCTTATTTTACTTTTGTAAATTCAAGCGATCTGCCCTCGTTGTTGAAAGCGACCCTGCTGCCGTCAAACGTAAATTTTTCATCCTTGCCTTCATATGTGAATGTCATCTTTCTCAGGTCATAGGTAAGATTGAGCTTTTCTCCAAAAATATCCATAACGGCAGTGCCGTCGTCCTTTATTTCAAGAGTAGCCGTAAGACCTATTGCCTTCATGGAATCAATCTGCTCCTGTGACAGACTGATTCCGACTCCCTCCGCCTTTGAAAGCTCATATTCCCCTATGAATTTTGATTTATCCACCGCGCTGCACGATGAAATAAAAAGCGTTAAAATACATACTGATATAGCAATTGCGATTTTCTTCATAAAAAACATCTCCTTTTAAATCTGAATAACCCGTTCAGTCCGAAATAAACCGGCATTTATACAGCTGAAAGGATTCTCCCGAAAATAGTATGATTATTATGATTCGTCTTTCACGGGGAAAAACTCTTCTCCCAAAATTTCAGCCCTGACGCTTCCGCCTGTCGCGTCGGCAAGCACGGGTTCAAATAAAGATAAGCCTTCACGCGTCATGCTGAATGTGATTGTCACATTCTCCCCGAATGACGAATCCGAAACGGACCCGCCGCGTTCAGGTATCAGCGCGGAAACCCTGCCGTACTGATTGTAGTCGCACGAAAGACGGCATATGACGCACATTCTCATAGTCACAATTCCGGCTGCGGCGATTCCTAAGGAAGCCGCGTGGCTGTAAGCCCTGACAAGTCCGCCGCCGCCAAGAAGGATTCCTCCGAAATATCGCGTGACCACAATGGCGCAATCCGTGAGCGACGATTTCTGTATAACGCCCAAAACGGGCATTCCTGCTGTTCCGGAAGGTTCGCCGTCGTCGGAATACCGGCAGATATTCCCCTCCCGCAGACAATAGGCATAGACATTATGTTTAGCGTCCCAGTGCTTTGATTTAATCCCGGATATGAAATCGAGAGCTTCCTTTTCCGAAGCCACCGGACAGGCATAGCCTATAAACCGCGAACGCTTTTCGGTAAATTCATCATTTCCTGAATTGATGAGTGTCCTGTATTCTTTCATGATACGCCCCTTTTTCAGCCTGATAATAATATTCAGGCTTTGCTTTTTCATTTTATCACAAAAAAGCCATTGTGTCAATCTTGTAAAAAATAATTGATTTTCAATTTAATTTATGATAGAATAAACAAGTAATTGCATTGCATTAATTCCGCAATTTATTTAAAATTAAGGAGGCTGCATGAATAATGGGAATCGGTTATTCACTTGTCTGCAGGAAGTGCGGATATACGCGCAATTTATTCGCGGGGTGCGGCATGATGTATAATGAAGTGCTGCGTGAAAAATCGGAGAAAGCAAGACGCGGCGAGTACGGAGCAAGGCTTAAAGAGTTATTTGAAAAATATCCCGACGGCTGTATCGACGCGATGAACAATATCTATTACTGCAAGGACTGCCGTGCGGTCGAATGCGAAAGCAGCCTTGATTTCTACAAGCCTAAGGGGGACGAAAGGAACGCGGAGGACGACATTTTCGGACCGGACATGAACGAATATGAGCTTGTGGAAAAGCACGAGCATATCTGCGCCAATTGCGGTATGCCAATGGAAGAAATAATGCGACTTACAGACGAAACTCCTGTATGCTGTCCCGAATGCGGAGAATTGCTTGAAAACGGGCATATGCTCATGTGGGATTAATTTCCACAAAGAACAACTGTCGGCTACTTGAAGCCGCGTCGTAAGGTCTTAAAGCAGTAAAAAATAAAAAATAAAAAATAAAAAAAATACTTGACATTTGCTTTATAAGGTGTTATACTGTTTTAGCGTTCAGGAAAACAGTATAATATACGCGCTTGTAGCTCAGTTGGATAGAGTGTTTGACTACGAATCAAAAGGTCGGGGGTTCGAGCCCCTCCAAGCGCGCCAGAAGGAAATCCCATCGACAAATGTTGATGGGATT
>ONCX01000034.1 GCA_900316455.1 uncultured Eubacteriales bacterium | reverse complement strand
TGTTTCCGCTGCTGACGGTCCTATGCCCCAGACCAGAGAGCACATCCTTCTCTCCCGTCAGGTTGGCGTTCCCTATATCGTTGTTTTCATGAACAAGGCCGATCAGGTTGACGATCCTGAGCTTCTTGAGCTTGTCGAGATGGAAATCCGCGAGCTTCTCAATGAGTACGAGTTCCCGGGCGACGATGTTCCGATCATCACCGGTTCCGCTCTCGCAGTTCTCGAGTCCGATTCCAAGGACATCAACGCTCCCGAGTACAAGTGCATTCTTGACCTTATGGAGGCTGTTGACGAGTATATTCCCACTCCCGAAAGAAAGTCCGATCAACCCTTCCTTATGCCTATCGAGGACGTCTTTACCATCACCGGCCGCGGCACTGTTGCTACCGGTAGAGTTGAGAGAGGCCGTCTGAACCTCAACGAGGAAGTTGAAATCGTCGGTCTGTCCGATGAAAAGAGAAAGACCGTCGTTACCGGTATCGAAATGTTCCGCAAGCTCCTCGACTATGCTGAGGCTGGCGACAACATCGGCGCTCTTCTCCGTGGTATCCAGAGAACAGACATCGAAAGAGGTCAGGTTCTTGCAAAGCCCGGTTCCATTCATCCGCACACCAAGTTCCACGGTCAGGTCTACGTTCTGACCAAGGACGAAGGCGGCCGTCATACTCCTTTCTTCAACAACTATCGTCCTCAGTTCTATTTCAGAACCACTGACGTTACCGGCGTAATCGCTCTGCCCGAAGGCACAGAGATGTGCATGCCTGGCGATAACGTTGAGATGGACGTTGAGCTTCTCAAGGAAATCGCTATCGAGCCCGGTCTCCGCTTCGCTATCCGTGAAGGCGGCAGAACAGTCGGTTCAGGCGTTGTTACCTCTGTTAACGGCTAATTGAGCCTTTCACCGTTTACGGACTTTTTGTCCGAACGCAACGTAATTCTTTGAATGAACCCGACGGAAGATTGTAATAAGCATTTACTCTCAGAAATCGGTTTGATTTTCAGATAATTATTGTTAATTTATATATAGATCCGCGCACATTATCGAAGAAAGATAGTGTGCGCGGATTTTTGCGTACTCATTATGCAATGTATACTTGACATTTGGCAATATATGCGTTACAATCTTGTCAAATGCGGGACGAATATGAAAAATAAAAAGATGATGCTTGCGCGGCTTGAAAATGATCTGTCGCAGACCGGGCTTGCAAAACTGGTCGGAGTAAGCAGACAGACCATCGGACTTATCGAGTCTGGTGAATACAACCCCACGCTGAAGCTCTGCAAGGCTATCTGCGCCGCGCTGGGGAAAACATTGAATGATTTGTTCTGGGAAGAGTGAAGGAGATTTTTATTATGGACGAAAGACAGAAGAATCTGATAGCTTCTGCAATGGCAAAGGTGCTTGTTATCGTATACATTGTGGTGCTTATAATCGGAATTACAAAATTAATAGTCAGTCGCAGCATTTTAAGCTGTCTGTTTGAGCTGATTTTTGTAACAGGAGTTCCGGTGCTTGTTTACATTTTTATTCACAGCAGGAAAAATGTGAGCTTTCCGATGAGCATAGCCGGTCTGGCGGTCAAGCCGGATTCAAACAGCAGAGCGTTTAAAGGAAGAATTATGGCGTATATATTCGACAGTCTGCAATACTCGTCGGTCATTTCGGTCTTTATTTTTGCAATGGATATCTGGAATGCCCATTCCGACGGAAGTCTCGCAAAATTCGGTGTTAATGAATGGCTCGATTCAGTCGGCAATATGCTGATCCAGTTTATGATTCTTTTTGCTATTTATTTTGCCATGGATTTCTTTATGTTTGAATTCAGGGCGAAAAAGGTACGTGAGCAAAAGGAACGCAAGCTGCGCCGTGAGAAGAGCTACAAGAAGATAATGGAGAATAAGGATGAAAAAGAATCGTAATGATTTCAGCTATGATACTCTCTGGAGGATATATTGCGGCGATATGCCGGATTTTATTATACGGCTGTCGGAAACGCCGCCAATGATGCGGCTCCGGCATGTGGGAATGAACTGCGGCTGCGAATACGTCGCACTTCATAAAGAGGATATGTGCCGCAGATACACGCGATTTGAACATAGCCTGGGAGTCGCGCTGATTGTATGGAATTTTACGCGTGACGTAAAGCAGAGTGTCGCGGGTCTTTTTCATGATATTAGCACTCCCGCGTTCGCGCATGTGGTGGACTTCCTCAACGGCGACCATCTGACTCAGGAATCAACCGAAAGCCGCACTTCGGAGATGATAGACTCTTCACACGAAATTCAGGAGGTACTCGCTGATCTTGGACTTACTACCTCCGATGTGTGCGACTATCACCTTTATACCATCGCCGACAATGCCTCCCCGCGGCTTTCCGCCGACAGGCTGGAGTACACTATGGGGAATTTCATTCAGTACGGCGTTTGCGGCACTGATGAAATCGAATTGTATTACAACGACCTTTCGGCAGGTATGAACGAAGACAGACAGCCGGAAATTGTATTCCGGACACCTGAAATCGCTGAAAAATTCGCGCTTGCCTCAATGAAAAATTCCTATGTGTACATCTCGGATTCCGACAGATTCACGATGCAGTATCTCGCGGAACTGCTTAAATCGGCGATGGAAAAGAATTACGGACTCACCGTTGACGACCTGTACACCACAGAGGAGAATGTGATTGAAAAGCTTGAAAATAACCCATTCATCGACAGCGCGTGGCATTCATATACCAAAATTAAAGGCGTGCGGCGGCTGGCTGATCCGGTGTGTGACACATTTTGCGTAAGGGTAAACGCAAAGCGCCGTTATCTTGATCCATTTGTTATGGGAAAAGGGCGCGTTTCCGCTTACAGTGAGAAATACAGCGCCGAAATTAAAAAATTCCTCGCTGTCAGCTTTGACGATTGGTTGACCGAAATATAAAAAAAGAGCTGTTCTAAGCATAGGGAACAGCTCTTTATAAATTAATAAACTGGCAAATAAATTATTTAACAGGAAAACAACCCAGAAATCTGAATTTGAAAATGCTGTTTTCTCTCAGTGCTTCATAATCCCTGTAACTTCCGCCTGAGCATTCTATCAGGTAATTGTATTCGCCGAGCTTTGTTTTAAGGGGGCGGTCGTGAATAGCAACAAGCGTAAGCTCCTGATTCAGTATATCGTGCATGAGCAGGGGGAGATCCTCAGCTTTTCCGGAGGCGACAAACGCAAACCTGTCTGACGTATTAATTGAGGGCGGATCCTTGGAAATGACGTAAAAGCGTGTCTTGTTACTGTCGTTATTCTGAATGCCGGCTGCGATTATTTTCAGCGAATACACCTCAGCGCACCCTGCCGAGGCTATTGCGGCGCACGTATTGTCTCCGCTTTCGGAAACCATTTTCGCGCCCTCTGCGGTACTGGAAACCTCTATGACATTTGCTTCTGGAAGGTTTTCCGTAAGCCACTCCTTACCCTGGGCGATTCCCTGCTTGTGGGAATATACGGTTTTAATATCGTTGAGCTTTGTTTCAGGCAGAACAAGAAGATTCTGTGTGATGGGAAGCTCCACTTCTCCCACAACAGATACATTCTCCGTCGCGATAAGCGTATCTAAGTAATCAATTACCGCTCCTCCTATGGTGTTTTCCTGAGGAATGACGGCATAATCGCTTTTGCCTTCGGTGAGTGCCTTTACAGCGTTGGGAACGGTTTTGTATGGAAGATATTCGCCGTCCTTTTCAAAGAATACCTCGCATGCTTCCTGTGTATATGTCCCTTTGGGACCCAAATAGCTGATTTTAGCGGAAGAATAGTCCTTTATGTCGGCTTGAGATACAGTCTGAGCCTGATCGTCAAAGCCGATATTCCCACGGTCGCACCCGCTGACGCAGTATATCATGATTAACGATACGCACAGGGCAAAGCACGCGATTCTGAATCTGTAAGTTTTCATTGTGTTACCTCCTGACAAATGTTTTTTTCAGGTTAACACAATATCATGTGTTTGTCAAGTATATGAAAGACCTTTTCTCGTATCAATCAAAAAAAACAGAAGTTGAAATGTGGGCTGTATTGTGTTAAAATTAAATGCGGGGGATGATATAATGATATTTAAATCGAAAACAGTCACGGTCGTTTTGCAGGCGTCAGCCGCTATCGCGCTGCTTGCGCTTATAGCCGTGAATGCCTTAACGCCGTTCCGCGATAAGCCGCGCTCTTTTGTTTCCGCAGCCGATGAGGAATATGTGTCTTCCCGCTCAGTGGCGCGGGAAACCTCTTCGGAAGCTCCTGTTGAGCCGGAGAAGATAATAGAGACGGCGCGGGCAAGGATTTCCGTTACAGGGGACGTTATAATTCACAACGCACTTCTTGAAACGGCTAAGGTATCCGATAAAAAATACAACTTTGATTTTATTTACAAAAGCTTCAGGAATTATGTCAGCGCTTCTGATTACGCCGTTACAAATCTTGAAACGACCCTCGGCGGTTCGGATTACACCGGATATCCGGTTTTCAATACGCCCGACAGTCTTATTGATTCCATAACTGGCGCGGGATTCGATATGCTGCTGACTGCGAACAATCACGCCAACGACACGGGCTATAAGGGAATGACAAGAACCGCGAAGGTATTAAAACGGAAAAAAGTTGATTTCATCGGAACGGTGGAGAATGCCAAGGACAAACGGTATCTGGTCAAGGATGTAAACGGAATAAAAATAGGCATGATCTGCTATACTTACGAGGGCAGGGCACGCGCCGGAGGTATGAAATATCTCAACGGAATGATGAACAAAAAGTCCGCGGCAATTATAAACACATTCAATGTGAGAAATCTTGACGAGTTTTACAAGCAGCTTGGCGGGCGTATGACGGCTATGAGAGATGAGGGCGCGGAGGCGATCATGGTTTACCTCCATTGGGGCGAGGAATATAAGCTCGATCCGAATAAGAGCCAGAAGGAGATCGCTCAGAAGCTCTGCGATATGGGGGTCGATGTGATAGTCGGGGGACACCCGCATGTAATACAGCCGATGCAGCTGATGACAAGCCGTTCGGACAGCCAGCATAAAACCGTATGTATTTATTCCACAGGAAATTCTGTTTCCAATCAGCGAAGTAAATATTCTGAAATCAATACAGGACACACAGAGGACGGAGTTTTTGTCAGCTTTACTTTCAGCAAATACAGCGACGGTAGCGTGATTGTCTCAGACGTTGAAGCATTGCCGACGTGGGTCAATGTGTATTATTCGGACGGCAGACGTATATTTGAGATAATACCGCTTGACAAGTCGGTAAGCGACTGGAAACAGACCTTTTCTCTTGATAAATCGGGTTTCAAGTCTGCCGACGCCTCATTCAAGCGCACCATGAATATAATAGGAGACGGTCTGAAAGCCTCGCAGGAATACTGCCGCGAACATGCTGTTCAGAAAGTGCAATAAAAAAATATAAAAGCAGGGAGAGAAACATGATGACGGATAATTCTTACAAGGTATATATCACATGTCTTGACAGGGATAAATACGGAAATCCAACAAAGGATTACATACTTGCCAAGCTGCTTTACAAAAAGCTTGAAAAAAAGGGAATCCGTACATTTTTGATCTGGAAATGCGATCCCGACGACAGAAGAGAAGCTATTTGCACTTCACGCGTCCTGATTGTCTCCGGAGTTTCGGCGGAAACGATAGCGGCGGATAATGTGCGGAATGATTACGATTATTTTGTTTATGAGGTTGAACGGTCCGGCAAGCGGAAGTGGAGGATATTCAATTTTCTCCGCGACATGAAGCCAGACGGACTGCCTGATTACCTGAGGGCGCACAGGTCATACGATTATTATGACGCGGACGTGCTTGCGGAAAAGATAGAAAGCATTCTTGTTGCAGACGATCCCAAGGCATGCGTTTCCGATGACGATGATGGAAACAGGGAAGAGCCGTCCGTATATAAGCCTGAGTCCCTGCCGGATTCAGCCAATGACAAGGACGATGACGATGACATTTTTTCATCGCCGGTCCGACATGGTCACGGCAAAGCGCGCAGAGCGCCGTCGTTCAATTCAGAAGAGATACGGTCGGTGGAAGAGCCTTCCTGTGAACAGGAGGATTCGGATGAAAAGCCACGGGGACAACAGCCGTCCGCTCCTTTACTGCCGATTTCGCAGCCGGAAAAGAAGCCTGTCAGAGTAAAGCCAGCCAAGGTCAATAAGGTTGAATTTTCGGTAGTGGCTCCGGAAGAGGTAAAGCCGGGCAAAAGCTCGGTAATAGACCTGCTGATGTACACCCGCAGTCAGCGTTCGGTTGTGAAGCGCACAATTGAACAGGCGAAGGAAAAATCCTCCGAAGCTGCCCGCAGTACGGGAAGCGTATCCGTAAGACACGGAAGCAGGGTTACGGCGGAGCTTTTTTCCGACGACATGGAGATTCAGGACGGCAGCCGTGACATGGTGTGGAACGGCGACGCGCTGGATTTCAAATTCCGCGTGAAGCCGCCTGAGGATTATTCAAAAAAGGAGATAGATTTCGGCTGTCGTGTGGAGTTTGACGGCATCGAGATAACGCGGCTTTATTTTTCCGTTCCAATTGGTTCAAAGAAGAAAGCTGCCGTCCGGTTTACTCGCAGGGACTGCCGCAGGGCGTTTGTATCGTATTCCCACAAGGACAGAATGCGTGTGGCGGAGCAGCTTCTTGCAATACAGGAGGTCGCGCCAAAGCTGCGTTTCTGGATGGACAGCAGAAGCATGACGGCTGGCGATGTGTGGAGAAGGGCTATTGCGTCGGCTATAAAAAGTGCGGACGTATTCCTGCTTTTCTGGTCGGTGAGCGCGAAGGATTCGCCGGAGGTCCGCAGCGAATGGGAATACGCGCTCAGTCTGGAACACGGCGGTAAACGCGTCAAAAACGGCATGAGGTTTATTTCGCCCGTTCCGCTCGACAGTCCGGCGGAATGTCCGCCGCCGGAGGAACTTAGCGATCTTCATTTCGGCGACCCTTCATTTGACAGCGATATTGAAAATATTGAGAAAGTAAAGGTCTGGGCTGTCAGAGGAAGAAATATCAGATTTTTATAATCCACGCTTATGATATCAAAAAACAAAAACCTGCGTTCCACAAACAAAAGCGAGCGCAGGTTTTAATTTTTTTTTGAATAAGAAATCAGATGTTTATGGCTGCCGATACGCTGAAAAATTCAACCCTGTTTTCCGGAATATAAAAAAGAAGACTCGGCGTATCCGGCGCTGGCTGACCGTCGTAGTATCTTATGAAGCCTTCGCCCTCGTCGGTGAATTTGTCCCCGTATGCCTTTATCACGTCAGCTTTTGAGCTGCCTATGGTGATACCCTTGTCAGTGGTTATTGCGGAGGTGTAGCAGTCGATATCGCAGATATAGTCGGCTGTTGGCTTGAGCGGGACGGTGTGAACTCTCAGAATACCCGCATAGCGTTTGAAATCGGTGTAGTCGCCGTCGCTGACCGCTACAAAGCCGCCGTTCCCGAAATAATACTCATATGTGTGTTCGTCGCCGTTTTCGCCGTAATGACAGCTTGTCTGGGAAATTGTGTTCACAGGAGAACCGAGCGCTTTGAGCAGCTTGTCCGCCTTATCGCCTGCTTTGTATGAAACGCCGTTGCAAACGATGCAGAGCGAGTCGGATGAAAAGCCCTCGACAGTCTTTTTGTCGCAGGCAGTGAATGAGAAAATCATCAACGCTGAGATTATAAGCGGAATAGTTTTAAAATAATTTTTCATTTGTTTTACTTCCTTTGAAATATACAAACACCTTAAATCACAAAAAAATCACGTTATGAAAATTATATCACGACAGGATTTTATTGTCAATAAAAATGTATGACGCATAATTCCCTTTCAAAGGCAAACAATAACAACGCATACCTCACAATAAACACATCAAAGTCAGAAGGAGTTAAAATATATGAAAGCAACAGGTATAGTGAGAAGGATAGACGATTTAGGGCGTGTGGTGATACCCAAGGAGATTCGCCGCACAATGCGTATAAGAGAGGGCGAATCTCTGGAAATTTACACCGACGCGGGCGGCGAGGTCATATTCAAAAAATATTCTCCGATAGGAGAGCTTGACCCGTGCTCGTCACATTACGCGGAGATTCTTTCACGTTCAACCGGATTTCCGGCGCTTATATGCGACCGCGATCATGTCGTTGCTGCGTCCGGCGTGTCCAAGAGGGATTATCTCGAAAGACGCATTACTCCGGAACTGGAGGAACTGATGGATTCACGTACCCCGTACACCGCGGATCCGTCGGGAGAAAAAATATTTCCCGTGGAGGGAGCCGCGCTTGCCGCTGCCTGCGTATTTCCCGTCATATCGGCGGGTGATCTCAACGGCGCGGTTGTGCTGATGCAGAAGGAGGACGGAAGTCTTCCGGATGAATTGCAGACAAAGCCAGCCGAGGTCGCGGCGGGTTTTTTGGGAAGCCAGATAGAACAGTGACTATTAAAAAAGCCATAACATTTTAAACACATAAAGCCTATAAATCTGCGGCATTACGGCGATTTCACCGTTTTTTATGCCGTAGATTTTTTTTTGTGGTATTTGTGTATGTTGCTGATGAGTAAAAAAATCTTTCAAAAGCAAGTCATACATAGGTCACATTGACAACAAAAATGTTAAGTTTTATTTTTTTAGCTATTGGAAAAGCAGCATTACCAAATTGTTAACGGAATTATTATCTATTTTCACGATTCAATTTTACTTGCTTTTTATAATGAATTAGTATAGAATAATGGGGTAATTTAGAGATATGTCATGGCTTTGCCGAACCATCGCGGCATTGATTTATGCCGAGGTGATTCAGGTGGAAAGGCTTGATAAGATTCTGGCTTCACAGGGGGCTGGCACTCGCAGTGAGGTGCGTAAGATGATATGGGCTGGCAGAGTGACCGTTGACGGTGAGCTATGCCGCAGCATTGACCGCAGGCTTGAACCCTCTGAGCACGAGATCGCCGTGAACGGCGTTTCTGTTTGCTACAGGAAGTACCTCTATATTATGATGAATAAGCCCGAGGGAGCAATTTCCGCTTCCAATGATTCCCATGTGCGGACGGTAGTCGATTTGCTGCCGCCGTCGCTTCGCCGCAAAGGTCTTTTCCCCGTCGGTCGTCTTGATAAGGACACTACGGGACTGCTCATCATCACCGATGACGGAGCCTTTGCACACTCGGTCACTTCGCCAGGCAAAAAGGTTTTCAAGACCTACAGAGCAACCCTCGACGGCGTTTTGAGCGAGGCGGATATGAAATATCTGAGCGACGGAGCAGTGATAGACGGTGGAGAGATATGTCTTCCCGCACAGGTAGCGGTGTTGGATCAGGAAAGATTTATTTACGAGATAAAGATCCGCGAGGGCAAATATCATCAGATCAAGCGCATGGCGCAGTCGGTAGGACGCAGAGTATTGGCTCTGGAACGCACGGCAGTTGGAGCGCTCACACTCGATCCGTCTTTGGAACGCGGTGAGGCAAGAGAAATGACCGAGCGGGAAAGATCCCTTCCTCTTACAAACTGAACATGCTACATCATGGAGGACATGACCATACCGGATTACTTTTGTTTTTTGTTTTGGATTCAGAGGGATTATTGAGGCAAAAAAAGTTGGAGATTTTTTTAAATTGTCCGAAAGCCGCGAAAATGCGCGGTGTCTGAAAAATGCTTAAAACGAATGTAATAATTTGTTGCTAAGAGCGATAAATTCGGCAGACTTTCTAAATTAGAATTTTAACATTGTTGAGTTCGTCAATTGAATTTGGCAGCCGATTCTGTTAAAATTATTACAGTTAATATTGGTTGTGCTTTGTATTTCTTGCGGGCAAATCATATTACATCTTTTTAAAAAATTTGGAGGTATTTTCAAATGGCAAGCTTATCATTGAGACACGTTTATAAGAAGTATCCTGGCAACGTTGTTGCTGTTAAGGATTTCAACCTTGAGATTGAAGACAAGGAATTCATTATCTTCGTCGGTCCTTCCGGATGCGGTAAGTCCACAACCCTGCGTATGATCGCTGGTCTTGAGGACATCAGCGAAGGTGAGCTCTACATCGGCGACACTCTCGCAAACGACATTCCTCCGAAAGACAGAGATATCGCAATGGTGTTCCAGAGCTACGCTCTGTATCCTCATATGTCTGTCCGTGAGAACATGGCATTCGGTCTGAAGCTCAGAAAGTATCCCAAGGCTGAGATCAACCGCCGCGTTGAGGAAGCTGCTCAGATCCTTGACATCAGCCACCTGCTCGACAGAAAGCCGAAGGCTCTCTCCGGCGGTCAGCGTCAGCGTGTTGCCATGGGTCGTGCTATCGTCCGTGAGCCTAAGGTATTCCTTCTTGACGAGCCTCTTTCCAACCTCGACGCAAAGCTCCGCGCACAGATGCGTACCGAGATTTCCAAGCTCCATCTGAGACTGGGAACCACATTCATTTATGTTACCCATGACCAGACAGAAGCTATGACTCTGGGCGATAAGATCGTTGTTATGAAGGACGGTATTATCCAGCAGGTCAATACTCCTCAGTTCCTGTATGACAAGCCCTGCAATATGTTCGTTGCCGGCTTTATCGGCTCTCCTCAGATGAACTTCATCGACGTCAAGCTCGAAAAGAGAGGCGACCATGTTTACGCTCTCTTCGGAAACTATGCAATCAAGCTCCCGATCTCCAAGAACAGCAAGGGTCAGCTTGAGGAATACATCGGCAAGGAAGTCGTTCTCGGCGTTCGTCCTGAGCACGTACACGATGAGCCTGAATATATCGAGAGATATGTTGACAGCTGCATAGAAGCAGACGTCGAAGTTACAGAACTTATGGGCAATGAGACATTCCTGTATCTCAACGCTCTCGGCTCCAATGTAACCGCCCGTGTTGCTCCTACATCCAAGACAAAGGCTGGCGATCACGTTAAGGTTGCTCTGGTCAACAGCAAGATTCACATCTTCGACAAGGAAACCGAGCTTGCTATTGTGAACTGATAAGCTTACGTTGTTAACTTGATAAGTTGGTTTTGAGAATCTGATTATATATTGATCGCAATTAATTGAATTTACCGACAGCATACAGTATTGTTCGTCAAAACTGTATGCTGTCTTTTATTTTATATATGGTAAAATTTTTTTAGTTGAATTGCACACATAAACGACATATTTTGTTGAAAAACTAAGAATTTTTAAAACTTTAAATAAAAGACTTGAATTATTCCGGACTTTTGTGTAAAATGTATATGTAGTAAAAGTTTCTGACGAAACGTATATTTTTAACCGATTTGTATTTTACATCCGATTACAGGAAGTGAGGAGTTTTAAAATGCCTAACAGATTATATCAGACAGTCGTCCATCAGATGAGAGACACCATCGACAGAACTATAGGTGTGCTTGAATCGTCCGGAACCATTCTCGCATGCAGCGATCTGAGCAAGGTCGGCAAGTCTACTACTGATGTTCCGGTGGAGCAGATAGGTCAGGGCGAAGGCTTCGTTCACAACGGCTACAGCTACCGTCCGTTCGGCTCGCAGCCAACTGCCGAGACCGCCGTTTTCGTCGAGGGTACTGACGAACAGGCCGCGAAGTACGCCGCGATTCTCGCAAGCTCGCTTGTTATTATCAAGCAGTACTATGACGAGAAGTTTGACCGCAATAATTTCATCAAGAACCTTATTCTTGACAACATTCTCCCGGGCGATATCTATCTCAAGGCGCGTGAGCTGCACTTCAATACCGACGTTAACCGCGTCTGTCTGCTTGTCCGCACAGTTTCCAAGCCTGACGTGGCTACGTTTGATATTATACAGAATTTGTTCCCCGATAAGAACAAGGATTTCGTCATCAGCATTAACGAGCGCGAAATCGCAATTATCAAAGAGACTCATCAGGGCATTGACCTGAAGAATCTTGAGCAGCTTGCGCGTTCAATTGTTGACACTCTCTCCAGCGAATTCTATACTCATTGCATCGTAGGTATCGGCACTCAGGTCTCCGGCATCAAGGATCTCGGCGCTTCATTCAAGGAGGCGCAGATGGCTCTCGAAATCGGCAAGATATTCGATACCGAAAAGACAATTGTTTCTTATGAGAATTTGGGCATTGCCAGACTTATTTATCAGCTGCCTGATACGCTGTGCGAGATGTTCCTCAAAGAGGTATTCAAGAAGGGCTCCATCGAATCCCTCGATCAGGAAACTCTCTTTACTATCCAGAAGTTCTTTGAGAACAATCTGAATGTCTCCGAGACGTCCCGCAAGCTCTTCGTTCATAGAAATACCCTTGTCTATCGTCTGGAAAAGATCAAGAAGCTCACAGGTCTTGACCTGCGCGAATTCGACCATGCCATTATCTTCAAGGTGGCTCTCATGGTCAAGAAGTATCTCACCAATAAGCCTGTGAAGTATTGATGAGCAGTGGAATTTCCTTATGAAAAGCTCGAATAAATACTTTGACACGGAGGGTATCTGGCAGGATCAACCTGCAAAGATCTGCTTCAAGGATATTCAGTCGGTTGAATTCGGTTCAAGATATGTCGATGCTTTTTCAAAGTATGTTCCCGGACTTTGATTTTAATAACGTTTCGATAAAATAAAAATATGCCGGTTCCGGATTGTCATTGGAATTTACCATGATTATTCCGGAACCGGCATTATTTTGTTATGCTTAAATCATTCCGCGCCTATGGCAACATTGCCGTCGATGTGGAGCGTGTAGTCGTCGGACATGTCTTTGACGAAGCCGTAATAGAACGGTACGCGGTCGGGATATTCGACAGCGGCAAATTCAGTGTTGCGGCTGTCAAACACGCCTGTGGGAACGTCGGATATATTGCCCTCGGTGTTGTGGGAGATTATAACGAAGCAGTCGTTTGTGCCGGGGACATAAAGACGTTCTATTATGCAGTAATTGAATGTTGTGACGTCACGGCGGCGGTTGTAGATTGTTTCTAACTTCCACCTGCCTTTTTTGTCAGTGGAAAGCACATGTGTGGTTATCTTTTCGTCACCTGTTGAGACGATGACAAACGCGCAGCTTCCGTACTCGTCTATTTCGAGAATTTCACCTGTGTGATTGTAAAGAAAGGCGTCCTCGGGCTTTGAAAAACCGGTTATAAAATTTTCCACGGGAATCAGATGGAGGACGGTCACGGCTGCGGCGAATGTCGCGGCGGCTCCCAACCACGCTTTTTGGCTTCCGGCGGAAGAACGCGCCATATATTTCCGCTCGTCATCGCTGTAGGACAGCATGACGAACACAACGGCGGCTCCCGCCAGAGCAAGAATTATTCTTATAATGCTGTAAATCATTTCTTCTCCGGTTCCTTAGCAGCGGGGGGAACCGCCTGATTCTGTGGCGGAGTCTGCGCGGGCATAGTCGGGTAATAAGTCGGCATATAATTCGGTACTGTATTCACTGTTTTGGACGCCTTAGGCTTTTTGGGGTGCTTTTTGCGGTGACGGCGTATAATGAAGAATATTATTCCCGCGATAAGAAGTATGGGAGAGATTGCGGCAATGATAATGATTATCCAGAGCAGCAGCGACCAAAGGAAATTCACCACGCTGAGGAAGCCGTTTTTGATAAGCGTTATGAAGTCTCCGAAGCTGAGGGAATCCCATTCAAAATCGTCCTCAGCGCCTACATGAAGCTTGACCTGCTGACGAATGGAAAGATGTATCGAGGAAAGATCTACCTTGGAATCGTAATATTTCAGCATGCCCTCCATTGACTCGATTTCGGCTGTGAGATCAGTAATGTAGCGCTGCACCTCAAGTGATTCCTGGATAGTCTTGGCTTCCTTGAGAAGCTTATAGTAATTTTTAAGGGCTTCCTTTTTTGTTTCAAGGCGAATCTTGATGTCGTAGTATTCCTGCGTTACGTCGTTTGTTGTAACCTCGGAGCTTGTCACCTTATCGTTCTTTTCGGCAAGCTTGATAAAGTCGTCCAGTTTTTCGGGATTGATTTTAAGCTCTGCGTCGATGCTTATATAGTCGTAATTCCCGTAGGTATCGGTGGATTTGCTTACGCTTATTTCCCTGCCGCCGTTCTGTTTTGCGTATGCAGACAGGGTTTCGTAGCATTTCTGAGCGTCGTCGGATTCAATGATAATATTGGCTGAACGTATTATCTTATCCTCGTATTCGGTTTTGTCGCCGGATTGCGCGGCATTACCTGATACGGATTCTTCCACGAAGTCGTCGCTTTCATCGTAAAGCTTGCTGTCGTATGAATATTCCTTGGAATATTCAACGGCGTATTCGTCGGAGGATTTAGCAGCGCTTCCGGAGGCTCCGCATGACGTCATAAGCGCGATAATAAGCGCTGACGCTGCTATCATTTTCGGAATGTTGTGTCTTTTTGATTTTAACATAATTGAACTCGCTCCTTTTTTATTTTGTTTATTATGGCTTTTATGCCCTTTTCATAAATTATAACTTTATAGATGTCAAAAAGGTTGGCGGATTAATTAATTTTTTTTTTGAAAAAACCGACACAGCGGATTTTGATAAGCCATGCCGGTTTTTATTATTATTCCTCAACGTAATTTCTGATGCTTGAGATGTAGTAGCTTCCGTCGGAATTGAGAGCAAGGACATATTCCATGAATTTATAGCATTCCGTCTCAGAGCTTTCCGAAGACGTAAGCGACATTTCCTCCGGCTGAACATATCCGACAACCAGCGATATGTAATCACTCTTCTGTGCTATCTTGGTTATGACCGCTGACGGACCTGTTATTCCGCTCCGCGTAATGTGGAACGTCTTGTAAATGCTGTCGTAATAGTACAGCGCGCTGCCGTCATACTCGCTCAGGACGTTCATATTCAGCTTTACGTCATTGCCGAACAGCTCTTTTGCCGCGTCCTCAACGTTTTCGGCGGGAAGCACTATCTTGTTTGTAGCGTCTGAAACATGCTCGTAGCCCTCGGTTTCGTCCAACTTACGCAACGCCTGCCAGATGGAGCTTTTGAGAAGCATGTTGTTGTCCGCTTTTTCCACCGATTCAAACGGCATAGGATCATTTACTACAACGGGCGAAATGAATTCAGTGTATTCGGTTTTCTTCTCACTCGTGCTGCCAATGCTGTTAAATCCGGAAACAACTGTTTTGACCGCGCTGAATAGTATCATTAAGGCGAATAGCAATGCCACCGCTCCGATAAACGCGGATATTCTCCGGCGGGTTCGCTTATTGCGTGATGCCATATCGTCACCGTCCTCATCTTCATCGAGCCACTGCTCCTGAAATTCTGCGTCGTCAATGTCCGTCGGGAACACTATCGGTCCTTCGGGAAGCTTGAATACCGCCGTGGGATTTTCTGATGATTCTTTAAGATGTAAAAACAGAGTGTCGTCCTGCGCCGAGCTTGCTTCTTTGTCTATAATCGACGGGTTTTCATCTACGATCAGCACCGATTCAAAGAGATTTTCGTCGGACTCGCGTGTTTTTTCACGCGGCGTGTATTCTCTTATCTCTTCTTCCTGCGCGGTTCTGACCTCTGGCGTAACAGTTACATCATCTATGCTTACGCTGAATATGTCTGGCTGCGCCGTTTGTGCCTCCTCCGGAGAGACGTCCTCGTTTTCCTGACGGAATACCTCGGCAACCTCTGCGGCTTCGGCAATTTTTTCTATTTTGTCCTCTATTTCAATGCCTGTCTCGGACTTGGTTTCTTCTTCCGGCTTGCTTTCGGGACCTATAAGGCGTTCCTCAGCAAAAATTTCGTCCTCCAGATCGGC
>ONCX01000033.1:18287-26221 GCA_900316455.1 uncultured Eubacteriales bacterium | reverse complement strand
ACCCGTGCGAGGCTCTTGGAATCAAATAAAACATTGCCGCTCAGAATACTTTTAACGTCAGACGGAACGTCAATTCCGCCTGACGTTTTTATTTTTAAAAAATTCCGGCAAATTTTAATATTTTGCACTATCATATTGAATAAAATGGTGGTATAATTTTAAATAAGATATTTTACCGTCAGGAGTGCATTGCAGTATGAAGAATTTCTGGAACAATTATGTCGTTAGTTTTTTCACAAAATATGTCGATTTTGAAGCCGCGGGCAAATGGGTTCTTTCCATCATCCCAAAACTGATAGGCGGACTTCTTATCCTCGTCATAGGCTGGTGGCTTGCGGGCGTTATCGCCGGAATTGTTGTAAGAGGCATGGAACGTGCCAAGGTGGATCAGGGCGTAAGGGAATTTCTGTATTCCTGCGTCAAGATAGTCATTAAGATCATGGTAATAATCACCGCGCTTTCCACCCTCGGAATGAACGTAACCACACTTATCGCCGCGCTCGGCACGGCAGGCGTAGCTATCGGTCTCGCGCTCAAGGACAGCCTTTCAAACTTTGCGAGCGGCGTTCTGATACTTTTCAATCACACCTTCAAGGTCGGCGACTTTATAGAAATCGACGGGCAAAAGGGTACTGTCCGCCGCATAGAGCTTATGTTCACCACTCTCGCCACCGCCGACAACAAGAGGCTTGTTATTCCGAATTCCGTACTCACGAGCGATATGATCATCAATTATACCGCAAAGAACACCCGCCGTCTTGAGCTGAATGTCGGCGTTGCATACGGTTCGGATATTCTCGCCGTGAAAAAGGCGATTACCGCCGCTCTCAAGTCATGCTCCAATGTGAGCTGGGAAAAGGAGCCTATCATTGGTATCGCCTCATTCGACGACAGCGCGATAACTTTTGATATCAAGGTCTGGGTCAAGACCAGCGCCTTTATCGAATCACAGTATATCATCAACGAGAATATCCTCGCCGAGCTGGACAAAGCCGGAATTGTCATTCCGTTCAATCAGCTCGACGTACATATGATCGATTCCAAGGCGTAATTTTATTCTGGGAGAAAGCAATATGCAAAATAACACAAATTCCCCAAAGCCGCCATCCGAGGGGAGATTCAGAAGCCATTCCGCACAGGGCGGCGAGAACGCCGTAACACAGGGCAGGACTCAGGTAATCATTCCGCCACGTCAGCCAGAAGTACGGCAGAACTCCCCTCAGCAGGAGCGCAGAAGAGCGCCGGATCATAATTTCAGACCCGTCAGACCTCCTCAGCAGCATAAGGAGCAGCCGTCACATGAGAACCCTCCCGAATCCCCAAGGCAGGTGGTCGTGGGACTGCCTAAACACGAAAAACAGGAAAAGCAGCAAAAACAACCGCCCGTAATTGTGGACAGTCCCAACATAGATTCCCCTGTAAAAGACAGATCAAAAAAATCCGGAAAAAAAGAGCCTGAAGCAAAAAATAAAGAAAAGGACGAAAGAAAATTCTATTTTCAACGTCCGCGTGAAATATCGGCTCTTCGCAAAATGCTCATGCTGGTTTTCGGGCTGCTCTTCGGGTGGTGCATTGCCCCCGTGTTCTTTCACATCAGCGGTATTGGCGTAATATCCTCCTCGGCGGTTATGCTCGGAATATTCCTTACCGCGATGTTCTGGCACCTGATTGACCGCAACTGGACATTTAAAAAATCCGCGGCTGTATCGCTCGCCGCGCTGCTCTTTGCCGCAGGCGTCGCCGCGTTCGGCATTGTCTCCGGAATGATGCTGAAAGCTTCTCTCACCGCCGTACCCTCAGACTGTCCGAACTATACGCTCGTTGTGCTTGGCTGCAAGGCTCACGGCGACAAACCGAGCTGGATGCTGAATGACCGTCTGGAAAAAGCCTTTTCAATATTAAGCGAAAATCCCAACGTCAAATGCGTCGTCACCGGCGGCATGGGCGACGACGAACAATTCACCGAAGCGTTCGTCATGAGAAAATATCTCGTCGAAAAGGGTATTTCACCCGACAGGATTTATATGGAAGAGCTTTCCGAAAGCACAGAGGAAAATCTTCTTTATTCAAAATCGCTTATCAGACTTTACGGGCTTTCGGAAAATATCGTGATCGTCACCGACCGTTTCCACGAACTGAGAGCGAGAATCTGGGCGGAAAAATCCGGATTCAGAAATATTTATTCCGGCTGCTGCGAAACCCGCCTATATCTCGTCACCGGCTACTGGTTCAGGGAAATGTTTGGGCTTGCGAGACTTTATTTATTCGGAATATGAAGTTTTTAACGAAAAGGACTGATAAAATTGATTATAAGAGAAATGGAAGCAAAGGACGTTATGGGCATTGTAGGGCTTATTCGCAATGATTTGGGATATGACGACATAACCTCCGACGTGTACGACAGGGTTATTAAAATTTACAACGCGGACAAATACGAAGTGTTTATCGCTGAGGAAAACGGCGCGGTCATCGGATTTGTAGGTATAATGCGCGGGCTTGCCTTTGAGCTGGACGGGGAATATGTAAGAGTCATCGCGCTCGCCGTGAGCCACGCCTACCGCAGCAAGGGCATAGGCAGCAGACTGGAGGCGCGTGTGGAAAAGTACGCTGAGGAAATCGGCGCAAACAGCATCGTTATCTCCAGCGGTCTTAACCGCAACAGGGCGCACGTCTTCTACGGAAACAAGGGCTACGAAAAAAAAGGCTACAGCTTCATTAAAAGACTCCAGCCCGAAAAGAAATTTTCATATGAGGACGTTGTATATACTCCCATTCCGTCAAGGCTCGGAAAGAACGAAAGCTACGACACAAGCTGGCTCGACGAATTGGAGGACGATAATCAGATCGACAATCAGAGCGACAATCAGAGCGACAATCAGAGCGTCATGCAGAATGACGACGAACAAAGTATAAAAAATCAATAAATTATAAACATGCGCCTCTGTGCATATACATTGACAAGGAAAAAAATCAATGCTGTGACGGAGGCGTTTTTGCTTGTATCTGGAATGGGGAAAAAATCTCAAAAGAAAAAGAGCGGTCATAGCTCTTCTCGCTGCTTTGCTTATTATCGCCGCTTTTTTCAATATTGCGTCCGGAATGTTCCGGAGGCACGTTGAAACCGGCGGACGGCTGCTGAAATGGGTGGATTTCAACGTGACCTCCGCCGCCATGAACGACGCTCTGAAATACGACGTCGATTCACAGGGAAGCGGACATGAAATTCACTGGATCGACCTGCTCGCCTGTCTCGGCGCAAGATACGGCGGAAATTTTTCATGCTATAAAAAATCGCATATGGAATCAATAGTCTCACGGCTCAGGGAAGGCGAAAGCATTGACGATATTACAGCCTCAATGAAATATTTTGAATACTACAGCGTCGCATACGAGTCGGTTCTCGGAGGTCTTGTCGGAGAGTACTACGCGCAGACCGGAACGGCGTCCTCCGGCGCTCCGGAATTTGAACGCAGATACGGGCTTAAAGCATTCTCGCCGATTGCGCGGGGCTGGGGATTCTCACACAGCGACGATTTCGGCGCGTCGCGTGCGTTCGGTTACAGACGGCGTCACCTCGGACACGACATGTTCGGCAGCGTCGGAACGCCGGTGATAAACGTCGAAACCTGCGTTGTGCAGGTTCTGGGCTGGAACAGATACGGCGGCTGGCGCATAGGCATGCGAAGTCTTGACGGGCGCAGGTATTACTACTATGCTCATCTTCGCAGCGGTCACCCCTACGCCGCGGGACTTAAAGAGGGTCAGACCGTTTACGCCGGAGAGGTGATAGGCTACCTCGGCATGACGGGATATTCCGACAGCGAGGACTACAACGGAATGCAGCGCCCGCACCTGCACTTCGGCGTACAGCTGATTTTCGATGAAAGCAGCTCCGCCGAAATCTGGATTGATCCCTATGAACTGATAAAATTCCTCGGCGGTCACCGCTCCGCCACGGTCAGTGCCGGCGGCGGGGAATTCAAAAGCGAAACTCTCTGCTACGACCTGATTGAGTAAATATTTTACGCAGTATCAAAAAGCTCCGCATTGTATTTGTATTATTCCAAAAGAGCCTGCCAATAATGATGTGAGCTGCTTTTTTTATAAAACGGTTGAAATTACTGTGAAACGGTGGTAAAATGAATTTAATAAGATGAAAGGGTGTGCCGTATTTAATCATGAAAAGAGTGAAACTCGTTACCGCCAGAAAAGTTAAAATGAAGCCGATCGAAACCCGCGTTAAAAATGTCAGAAACATCAGGGCATATCCCAAAAAGACAACCAGTATCCGCACCGAACTATGCGACGGCAGCTATATGATGACCTACTACTACAGACCAGGTCCCTATGGCGAGCTTATTCCCGAAGATATAAATTCCGCCACTAATTATGAGCGCGTCGTATATGACCGTATGGATCATATTTTAGGCAGTACGTCCGGCAGACTCACCGACAAGATCAAATGGTGATTTTATAAGTTTTTATAACAGACGAAAAAGCATTGCGGCTTCCACGATGAAAAAGCGCGGGCGCAATGCTTTTTATTATTCCTCTCATTTATACTAAGTTGTCAATCAAAGGGGATTTGCAACGGACTGCGGTTTATAAACACCGTCGCGCAGTCGAAGCCAGCCTCCTTCGCGGCGGCAATTCCCTCTCTCATGCCGATTGCCATGTGTTCGGGAGTATGGGCGTCGCTGCCGAGAGTGACATATTTCCCGCCAAGCTCGCGGAATTGCCTGACGTATTCCGCCGTCGGCAGCAGCATTCCCCCAGGGCGGCGAAGACCGGACGTGTTGATTTCAAGCGCTTTTCCGTTCCTTGCGAGCGTGGAAAGTATTTCATTGATCACCGGTCTGAAACGCTCCATTTCCACCGGAACGCCGTCGCGTTCGGAAATGTAGCGGAGCGGATATGTGAAGTGCGCCAGCGAATCGAATTCGTTCCAGCGTACTATATCCAGCAATTCTTCAAAATATCTTCCCACAAGCTCCTGCGCCTTTTCCCTGTCGGGGTGAAGATAATAGAAGTCCTCCTCGTTAAAAAGATTGTGCAGCGAGCAGAGAATGAAGTCGTATTCGCAAAGTCCGAGCGCTATGGACGTCTGTTCGGGAGAATGAAGCGGCTGTCCAAGCTCTATGCCGCGAAGCACAGTCAGATCGTCGTATTTACTGTTCAGTTCGGCTGCCTGCGCGTTGGAACGGGCGATTCTTTCATCGCTCCAGTCCGGAATGTCGCAGTGATCCGTGATGGCAATATAACTGATTCCAAGCTCCCGCGCTCGTTCGGCTTGCTTTTCAGCCGGCGTTTCGCTGTCAAAGGAATTCTCGGTGTGCAGGTGACAGTCGCATACCGTTATTCTTTCGGATTTATTCATTATTGCTTTCCCCTGTTATTTCTTTGAATTCATAAAACCCTGTCAGCGTTTATTTTCTCACCTGACAGTCCGGAAGAGCTTTCTTCAGGTCGGCGATATCCTCCTTGCTCACCTTGGTTCCGGAAAGATTAAGCTCCAATAGCCCTTTGAGACTGCTCAGTGTGGAAACGTCGCTCACCGGATTGCCGCTCAGATCGAGCATTGTAAGCGACGAAAGCGTTTTCAGAGCCTTAATGTCCGTAACGCTGTTGCCGCTGAGATTGAGCGTTGAGAGATTTGAAAGCCCGCTCAGAGCGAGAATGTCTGTAATCTGATTGTTCGCTATCTCAAGAGTCGTCAGGTTTGACAGCCCCGCGACAGGCGTAAGATCTGAAATCTGATTGTCCGAAATTATGAGCTGTCTCAACGACTGACATCCGGAAAGCGGGGAAATATCGGATATACTGTTTTTTCCGGCGCTGAATCGCTCTAACTGCCTGAGTCGCGAAAGCGGGGAAATGTCTGTTATCTGATTGCCGCTCAGGTCAAGATCCGATAGCTGATTCAGATTTGAAAGCGCGGTTATATCAGAAATGGAATTTGAATTCGCGTCGAGCGTCTTGAGCGATATGCAGTCGCCCAACGGCGTTATATCGGTTATGCTGTTGCCGTTTATAAAAAGGCTGTTCACAAGATAACAGTAGGAAAGATCGCTTATATCGCTGATATTCATGCCGGCAAGCTCTATGTAGTCCGAATCCGTCTTTATCTCCGTCCCGCCAACCTTCACGCTGTCGGGAATTTTAACCTCGTATTCCCTGCCGGTTCCGTATGAATCCGAACCGCCCTTTTTATTGCCTCCGGATATTACCGCAAATATTATCACGGTGATTACAACCGCCGATATTGCGAATATCCCTATCATCAGCGGCTTTCCGGATATGCCGCGTGCTGCCGGTTGACCGCGTCCTGTGGAATCGCCCTTGTAATTGATGTCAAACGAACGCAGATCGACGTTGCCCTCGTTCATTCCGTCATAACGTCCGGCTCCGTTGCCGCGTCCTCTCGGATCGGTCGCCCGCGGAGAATTGTAATATTCCTCGTCGTGAGTATTTCTTGAGGCGCTCTCAGGGCGTTCGCGGCGGTTCTCCTGCGTTCTCACCGGCTCACGCGCTTCAAACCGGCGGGAATCGCGCTGCCTTTCACGGTTGTCTGCGGCGGTCTGCCTTGCCGGTTCGCGTGACGTATCACGCGGCTCGAATCTCCTTCCGGTTCGCTGCGCGTCACCCGAACGCGAATAGTCCGACTGCGCTCTCTGGCGGCTGTCACTGTCGGAATTACGCCTGAACCCCGCGTTGTCCCGCCGCGTTTCCTGTCTCTCCGCAGAAGGATATGTTCCTGTCCGCCTCTCGCCCGCATTCTGACGCGACTGTCCGCCGCCGTCACGCGGGACAAATCTTTCCTGACTCCTGCCCGCGCCATTCAGAACCGCGTCGCGTACGTCCCTGCCCTGCTGCGGACGGTCCGGAAGCTCGAATCTCCGCTCCGGCACGCGTGTATTCTGCCCCGTGCGCTGGTTCATTCGTGAAGCGTTCTCCTGATAACGCTCGCGCCCGTTCACACGCCCGTATTCCGAATTATCCGCCTGCTGTCTGCGGTAATCCGGCGACGGCGGACGCTGCGGATTTCTGTGGAAGCTCTGACGGCTCTGTGCGCGGCGGATATCGTCTGTATTGTTCCGGTCGTTTCTCTCCAAAAAAACTACCTCCGTATCAAAGTGCATAATTATACAGAATTAATTTATCATATATTTGTTAACACATTATGAAAAATAATATAAAGAATATTATCTGTATTATTTCCCTCCGCCGTTTTTGTTTTTGAATTGAATCTCACAAGAATAAATGATATAATGAAAACGACAGGAGTGAATTTTTATGCTTTACAAAAACGGATATATCATCACGCGGGATTTCAGCGTCAGACGCGCTGATCTCCGCGTTTCAAAGGGAATCATCACCGACATTCTTCCTCCGGACTCCGTTTCCGACGACGGCGGCGAGACAGACCTGAACGGGGATATTCTCGCCCCGGGATTTGTGGATATGCATATTCACGGCTGCGCCGGAGCCGATTTCAGTTCGGACCCCGACACAGCCGCGTGTCTTGAAAAAATGAGTCTGTATCTGCATTCCAGAGGAGTTGCCGCTTTCGCGCCGGCGGCTATGACCATGCCGTTCGACAGGCTTCGCGCTCTCATGGAACGCTACCGCGCCGCTTCGCTGAATCCCATGAAGGGCGCGGCTCTCGCCGGAATTTATCTTGAGGGACCGTTTCTTTCCGCCGAAAAGTGCGCCGCGCAGCCTCCCGAATTCATCATTCCCCCTGACGCGGCAAAGCTGCGGGAGCTTCACCGGCTCAGTGGCGGGAATATCCGCGTCGCCTGCGTCGCGCCGGAAGCGGACGGAGCCGTGGAATTCATACGTGAGGCGGCTGAATTCTGCCGCGTTTCGGCAGCGCATACCGCCGCGGATTATTCCGCCGGAATACGCGCCGTAAATGCCGGAATCTCCAACGC
>ONCX01000033.1:0-18264 GCA_900316455.1 uncultured Eubacteriales bacterium | reverse complement strand
ACTGCTTCTGTGAGGTAATATGCGACGGGATACACCTTCACCCTGCGGTAATCCGTCTCACCCACCGCATTGTGGGAGCCGAAAGGCTCTGTATCGTCTCGGACGGCATGGCTGCCACGGGTCTCGGCAACGGCACATTCAGCCTCGGCACGCAGACCGTCACTGTTAACGGCAGCGAGGCGCGTCTTGAAAACGGCTCTCTTGCCGGTTCCGTCACGGATATCCGCTCCGCCTTTTTCAAAGCGGTCGAATTCGGAATTCCTCCGCTCGACGCTCTCCGCGCCGTCACTCTCAATCCCGCCCGCGCCCTCGGCATAGATTCTTACCTCGGCACGATTGAAGCCGGCAAGTCCGCACGTCTGACAAGACTGAATCCTGACATATTCAGAAACGTATAGGATTTTAATTTCCGCACTTTGAAAGCAGCTCGTTCACAAGAGCCTGAATTTCATCGGCTGCCAATTCTGTGGAAACCTTTTTCTGCACCGACTTGTCTCTTGTGGATATCTCAACCATGTTCTCTTTCATGTTGCGGGGACTTACGACAGCTCTTACGGGAATTCCCAGCAGATCGCCGTCGGAGAACATCACTCCAGGGCGAACGTTGCGGTCGTCATAGATAACCTCCACGCCGCGTTTCTGAAGTTCGTCGTACAGAGAGTCGGCAAATGACCTGCACTGCTCGTCGTCCGAACGCACGCAGCAGAGATTTACCTGCCACGGGGCTATTGACATCGGCCAGATGGGACCGTAATCATCGTGGTGCGCTTCACAGACCGACGCCGCGAGACGTCCCACGCCTATTCCGTAACAGCCCATGATGGGATAATGCATTTCGCCGTCGCTGTCAACATACTGCATGTTCATTGCCTCAGTGTATTTCGTGCCGAGCTGGAATATGTTGCCCACTTCTATGCCCCTTGAAACATCGAGAGAATGCTTCCCGCAAACGGGGCATATTCCGCCCGCAAAAGCCTTGGCGAAGTCGTGATACTCCACCTCGCCGAAGTCGCGTTCCATATTGAAATTTACGTAGTGATAGTCGGTTTTGTTGCCGCCGCACGGGAAATTCGTAAGTCCGACGAGCGAGCTGTCGTAAAGTACGGTGACGTTCTCCGGCAGACCCTTGGGTCCGATGAATCCGGCGACGATTCCGCAATCCTCGGTTACGGTTGCCGGATGAATGTCGCAGCGCAGGAAATTTGTGACCTTGGTTTCGTTCACATCAAGATCGCCGCGCAGGAATATCACGATGTAGCTGTCGTCCATATTGCGCTGGTATACCACCGCCTTGCAGGTCTTTTCCGGAACGGTTCCCAGAAATTCGCAGAGGTCTTCAATTGTATGTGCGCCGGGAGTGTGAACCAATTCAAGCTCTTTAAGCTCCGCGTCCGGCGTGTTCTGAATTATGCAGTCCGCCGCCTCCATGTTGGCGCTGTAGCCGCACTCGCGGCAGAGAACGATTGAATCCTCACCTACCGGAGTAAGAAGCATGAATTCATGGGACACGCTGCCGCCCATCATGCCGGAATCGGATTTGACCGAAATCGTCTCAGGAATGCCTGCTCGGGCAAAAATACGCTCGTATGCCTTATGGCAGCGGTCGTAATACTGCTCCAGATCCTCCTGCGAGGTGTGGAAGGAATACGCGTCCTTCATGGTGAATTCGCGGACGCGGATCATTCCTGCGCGGGGTCTTGCCTCGTCGCGGAATTTTGTCTGTATCTGATAGATCATAAACGGATATTTGGCGTAGGTTGTGGCGTAATCGCGCACCAGATGAACGGCTGCCTCCTCATGCGTCATGCCGAGAACCATAGGCGTGCCGTTTCTGTCCTTGAAGCGGAGAAGCTCGCTTGCGATGGAATTGTAGCGTCCCGATTCTTCCCAGAGACTTCCGGGCATTACAACGGGAAAGAGTACCTCCTGCCCGTCTATTGCGTCCATTTCCTCGCGGATAATGTTCTCGATCTTGCGGAGTATGCGCTTGAGCGGCATGTACTGTGAATATATGCCGCTCGCCATGAACTTCATATATCCGCCGCGCACCATCAGCGCGTGGCTGTCAATAGAGCATTCGGCGGGTCTTTCCTTAAATCTGTCTCCAACCAGCTTGTCAAGTTTCATATTTTTTCAAATCCTCCCGAAAATTACATAATAACAAAACGCGCAATTGCCGTAAAACGCAAGGCGCATAAATTTGATTCATTATATTTTACATCATTTTTACTGCGAGGTCAAGAGAAATGATATGAATTTATCGGACTATAATACCTTATACCATTTTATATTAATCACAAATCGCGTCAAGTGAAAAAGCGGCTTTCCGGTCGGTTACGACACGAAAAGCCGCGATTTGTTTTTACACGAAGAAACAGGGATTATTGGACTTTTTCAAAAAACGCCCGCTTGATTACTTGAGACCAAAGCGCTTCTTGAATCTGTCAACACGTCCGCCTGTATCATGTGTGAATGACATTGCCGCAAGCGCATGTAATGGTTGTATCCTCGTATGTGGGATGCATCTTCTCCTGCATGGTTGTCACCTCTTTCAAAAATCCCGTACAGCCGCTTTGACCTTCACGGCTGCCGTCCAATAGATTTACCAAACCATCTTATCACATATCGGAATAAAAATCAAGTGTTTTTTTTTATTTTTTCCGATATTTTCAATTCAGAACAGCACGTACTCTGAACTGATGATATCCGGCGAATGAGGAATATATTCAACCTGCTCACATCTGACCGTCACTCTCATTCTGCCGCCTATCGTGCATGTGAAGAGCGTAAGGTCATATGCCGATTCCGTCATCTCGCTCACCGACGACGGCGACAGCTCAGAAACCGTTCTGACCCTGTAACGGAATTCATCGCCGTTCATCGCTGTAACTGTCACATCGTCGCCCTCGGAAAGCTTTTTCAGATTTCCGAAATGCGCCGTGTAGTTATGCCCGCAAATCACCAGATTCCTTGTGTAAGCCGAGCCGGCGTAACGGCAGGGCGAACGGCGCAGTCCCGGATAGCTCCACTCGTTTCTCACCGGCAGCTCCAGCGAGAGCGATGGTATGCTCAGAACCGCCGCGAAATCAGTGCCTTGAACATTCTTTACAGGCATTTTGTCAATGCTGAAATTTCCGGCTGTCTGCGTGACGTAATCCTCGCCGTTATTATCGATTTGTCTGATAACCACGGCGCGTTCCTCTGATATATCCGAACCTGCTCTCGTATCGTCCCACGCATTATATAGCACAAGACAGACCGCCGATGAAACAAGCGCAATTCCTGTCAGAAGTATTGCTCCGCCGCCGGTTCGTTTTTTATTCCGGCTTTTCTTCCTGCCTCCTGCGAATATGCCGATAAAGAAAACCGCAAATCCCATACCGGCAAGCACCGGCACGGGCCACCAGAGCATTCCTGTCTGGGGAAGCATCGAATCCTTTTTGGGCGTATCGGAGGTGGCGGGGTTGTTTTTGTTCTGATCATCCTGATTCTGCGAATTTCCCGAATTGCCTGGATCGTCCGGATTGCCGGGATCCGAATCCTTTTTCCAGATGGCGTAAACGTAGTACGATTTTTTGTCCGGACTAAAAGCGACGGTAGAATATCCGACCGTTGCGTTCCTGTCTTCATTCCAGCCCATGAATGTATATCCGTCCGCGTCGGGCTCGGAATATGCAAGCTCAAAGCCGTTTTTGTCGTTCCCCGCTCCGCTGCTTCCTCTGACATACTCCACAAGGGGCTGTTCCATATGAAATAGTCTCTCGCTTCTCAGATTGAAGATTTCGTTTTTCGGAACGCCTGTGACCGGCGTGTTATTGATCTTTTCCTCGTTGCCGTTGTATATCACTATATATTGATCCGCTGCCTTTGGAACGGCTTTTACATTGTATTCCCATATGTTTTTTACGCCGTTGTGATTCTTTCCTATGAATGTCGGCAGACTGACCAGAAACGGCGTGAATTTGATTTCGTCCTCGTCGCCGTCCTGAATTTTTACCGGCTCGCCCGCCACAAGATATACGCCTGTGGACATTCTGTCTTCCGCCGTGCTTTGGAATAATACAACGCCGTTTGCGTCGGTTTTTCCGCTTCGCTTTGGCGCAATTTTCCCGTTCTTTGCTTCTTCGAGCATGGCTGACGCGACTACTAACCATTCGTCCCCCGGATTGTAGACTCCTGAGAACGGTTCATTGAATCTGAAATTGCCGGCTTTGCTTATGTCGCCGACACGGTATATTTTAAACTCGGCATTCTCCAGCGGTTCTGAATTATAAACGCACTGCAATGTCAGCGTGGTTTCCCTGCCTGTATCTACCGGATCCACAGAGTTCGGAGACGCCGCCGCCTGCGTGGCAAATACGGACAGAAGCAGCAGCAGCAGGCTTATCGGTATTATTCTTCTGATTATCCTCATATATATATCGCCCCAATCTCCCGTTATTCTTTATTTCCTTTGTAAACGCATAAACGCAAGCGCCGCCATCAGTATTATCAACAGCGCGGCAAGCGCAAGCATAACCGGATTGTTTATTAATATTTCAGCAAGTGATCCGTTGCCAGCGGTTATCTCCTCATCGCTGTCGGCTACACGGCGTCCCCGCACAAGAAGCCTGTGAGTATTTACGCCGTATGGAGTACAGGTGACAAGTGTACATAAGTCAAGACCCTCCTCCGTTTTTAGCGCCTCGGTTTCGTCCGGTTCAACCACAAGCACGCGGTCAACCTCATAGGTAAGTCTGCTGTCGAGCGTTGTAAGAGTGAATCTGTCGCCCTCTTTCAGCTTGTCGAGATCAGTAAGCAGCCTTGCGCTCGGCAGTCCGGTGTGACCTGTGAGTACGCAATGAGTGCTTTCCCCGCCCACGGGAAGCGAGCTTGACGGGAGATGTCCCACATAGCTCTCCAGAGTAGACGCTTCAGTGCCGTGATATACCGGCAGACGGCAGCTTATGGCGGGTATTTCAATATATGCCATCATGCCGTCTCCGCCGATATTCAGCACCGAATTATAGTCCGACGCGGAAACCATATACTCTTCGCCGATGCTTTCTGCGTACAAAGCCCTGTTGTATTCCCGCGCTTTTTGCAGCTCGTCAATTCGTTCCGCGCCGCCAAGTCCGCCGACGCTTTCCGAATATCTGTCGATAGTACGGGAGCTTTCGCGTTCACTGATAATATTGCTGACTGTCGGATAAAGAAACAGGGAGAGTCCCGTCATGATTATCAGAATAATGAGAATCGCGCTTATCGTCTTTTTCATTCGGGGACACTCCTTGCCTTTCTGCCGCAATTTGGTTATTTCTTGATATACTTAATGAAATCGGAGAAATTCGAGATATCGAGATCGGCTCCTGAAGCTCCGGAATTGATTATCCTGCCGTTTCTGCCGCGTCTGATGCGGAATATCAGAAGCGCTCCGCCTCCGGCAAGCAGCAGCAGTCCCACGGAGTAGAACATCAGCACGCCCGCGCCGCCCGATTCCGGAAGCAGCGGACCTGTATAACGGTTGACTATCTTTGCTGACGCCGAAGCCTGATCCGCTTCATAATAAGGCGTGTAATTATCAAATCCGACCTCATTTATCACATACTGATAATATACTGTCTTATCGACGCCTCCGATGTTTTTGACGAACGCTACCGGCTGGTTCTCAATCACCGCGCTCCATGTTGTGCTCCACGCGCTGCCGCCGGAATTATTGAGGATAAGCGTTCTGGTGTTTACAACGGTCATGCCCTCCGTGCTGCCGAATGTGATAAGCTCGTCGGGAGGAGTCAGTCCCGTTTCGACCTGAGCGATCGTCACGGTAATGCTCTCCGGACGGGAACCCAGATATATGAAGTCTCTCCATACCTTATTTACGGTAATATCCACTTCTCCGTCGCACGGATCCTTGAGTTCGCTTGTCACCGGAGTGTCGCCGACTCCGTTATCGTCAAGGGGAACATTCAGCATGAGTATTTCCATGGACGGTGAGATATACGCCCTGAGCGCTCTGCTTTCCGATGTTCCTCCGCTTTCCACAGCGTCCTTTAAATCGTCGTGCTGTGTTATCTTATCGAGATGCGCGCTCTGATAACGGTTGCAGGACACGCCGTTTATGTCGGTCTTTTCATCAGCCGCGTCGGCGATTTTTTCTCCGTCAGCCTTGTCTGAACGAGTATATCCGCCGTTGTCCGAACGGTAGATGCTGAAGTGGTTGTCGTTGTCCTCAAGCAGGGCTACGCCTCTGCTGCGGGGATTGGTGTATCCTACAAACGGTCCGACCATGACGGGCTGATCCTCCTCATTCGGAGTGCCGCGGATAACGTCGCAAAGCTCGGTGAAGCATTCCGTCACCATACCCGCGTCGTTATATCCGATGAAGCCGCCCGCGTATCCGAGGACGTCAGTGCCGTCGTTCTGATCGTCCGCTCCGCCGGCATAGACGTTGTAGCCGTCGGGAATTCCGACAACGCTGCTATTCTTAATGTCGGTGCGGTTGCCTTCTATGAGCGTTACCGAAATGTCGGGCGAATCGCCCACACCGTTGTTCTCGTCGCATGGCAGCTTGACGGTGGACGAACCTATGGTTACGATTACCGCGTCCTGATTGTATTCGGGATCGTTCTTGCAGAGCGATGCGCCGATTTTGAGTCCGAGAAGATTCACATACAACAGATCGCCGTCCGCAAGCACTTTAAGTCCGGCAAGGTCGCTGTCGGCATTGATGAAGTCCGCACGCTGCGCCTCGTCAAGGTATAGCGCCTTTACAAGCGCGTTTACGATTCTTACAATGACGCCCGTCAGTTCGGAATTCACGTCGAGGTCAACCAGATAATTCAACGCCGTCCTGCCGACAAAGCCGCCGGCAATCTGAGGACTCTGCGCGTATTTGAAGTTCCTTACGCGGCTGTCCTCAATGTGAGCCATATCCGCAAGTCCCGCAAAGCCTGCCGCGCAGGAGCCTTTGATATCAGCCTGTGTCGCGTTGCCGCTTATATCAGGATTCTGTATATTTGTGGTTCTCACGATAAATCCGTTTTCAAAGCCGCTGACTTCACATTCGTTGAGCGTGGAACCGACGACGTTGAGTAGACGCGGGTTTAACGTGAGGTCGCCCAGTCCGAGTCCCGTGAGAAGATTGGTCTGCTGTGTATCGGAACCGACGCCAGCTTCCGTCACGCCTATTCCGTCGGTGGTTCCTATCATGCCGATGAATCCTCCGGAGTAATTCGGAGCCTGCGCGAAATTAAGACCGCTCACTGAGGATCTCTCCACAGTACCGTTCATAAGCGCGCCGCCGAAGCCGCCCGCGGCTCCGCTGACCTGATACGCGCTCATGGAGCCTTCTCTCGACTGCTCGCTGGCGTAGATCATAATTCCGTCTTCAACGCCCGATACGGTTGCGTGATAAATATACGTCCTGAATATATCCAACAGGCTTATGTTGCCCGCCTGTATAAGATTGAGTATCGTGGTGTTCTGTTTGCTGCTGCCAACCTGTGCGACGCTGCCTACATGAGCGAGTCCAAAGAATCCTCCGGAATATTCCCCGCCTGAAACGCCGCGCAGATCCGTTACAGTGAGAGTGCGCTCCGGCGTATTGCGCGCACCGAATACCGTCGCCTCCGACGAACCGACAAAGCCGCCCGCGCATGAAGCGTAATGCGTACCGCCGTCCTCAGTCTGGTATTCGCCGTCAATCACAATGCCCCAGTCAGACTTTGCCGCCGTAACCTCAGCCTTGCCAATGACGGTAATTGTCGCGTCAAGCGCGTCAACGAGATCAGCCGGATTGACGATAAGGGTGTCCAGAGTCGTTTGCAGGAAGCTGTCGCTTACATCGGAATCATCGACATTCGCAACGGAAGCGGACGAGGTTTTGCCCGCAAATCCGCCTATGCAGTTCCTGCCCGTGACGGTCTTGAGCCTTCTTGCCCACGCGCCGTCAACCGGAAGCTGAACATTCATGTCAACCCTGCCGTCGCTGCGGTTGCCTATCTGACCGCCATAGCACGCTCCGACAAAGCCGCCTGCCATGCCGCCGTCCGTGTAGACTATCTTCTGACTTCCGCTGCCGCCCGACGTGTCAGTGCTTATCGCTGTCGGGAAGCCCTCCGCACGGACTATCAGACCGTTCTGGTAGCCTGTTACTCCGGATTCATAGATGACCGGCACGATAACGCTTGTTACGTTGACAAGCGCACCTATGTCGAGATTAAGATCTCCGATGATATCCAGACTGCCGAATTCAGCGAGACCCTTGGTCTGTAATTCTCCGGCGAAGCCGCCCGCGGCTCTCATCGCCCTGACCTGCTTTGCGTTGTTCGCCGCCCCATAGCGGATAACGCCGCTGTGCATGGCTCCGGCAAAGCCGCCCGCGCAGCCCGCGAGACGCGTATTTTCATTGCTGTCGTATTCGTCGCGTCCGGCTACAACATGGTAACCGTAGACAAAATTGCCGAGAATCTCATCGAGCCTTTGCTGCGACGAAACCGTTCCTATTTTGTTAAGCTCGGAGGCAAAGCCGCCGTTCGCGCCGACCCATCTGCTCCACAGGTTCCATGTGTCAAGATCGGTCTTTTCAAGCGGACCGTAGACATTTGCCTTTTCAATGGTGGGATATACCACGTTGAGTGCGCTGAGAAGATTGTTTGCCGTGATGACTCCGCCGAGCAGCGAGAGATTTCCGGTCTTTGCGGTGCTTCCCGCCTCGAGAAGTCCGACGTAGCCGCCGGCGTATTCCGCGCCGTAAACCGAACGTATCCTTATGGCGTCGCAATCGCACTTTTTGCCGCCGTAGGAATCCTCGCCGTTCCACGCCGCGCTGCTGTAGCCCCATATCTGAGCGCCCGCGCCGTGTCCGACATAGCCGCCCGCGTAACCGCGCTTCACAGGCATCTGACTGTCCGCGCTGTCGGAAAAGCTCTGCGCTCTTACCGCGCCGCCGCAGGGAATGCATGTGGTACGGCTGTTGTATACGGTGGGAACGAATGCCTGTACAAGCGACACCATATCGTCGGTTTCTATCGCCACACTCAGCAGGTCGGTCAGACCGTCGTTCGCGTCCTTATAATCCAGAATGTCGGCGACGTCGCCCGGAAGCATTTCTCCGGCATAGCCGCCTGCGGCGATTTCACCTACGATGTAGGCGAAGTTTTCCGCGTTGCTGTCCTGAATGTGAGCGCCCAGAACCTTGCCTGCAAAGCCGCCTGCAAAGCCCACGCCCTTATCGTCGTATCTGCCGTCGCCGAGGTTCACATGGCTTGAGGCAAGCACGGAATATCCGCCGCCCATGCCGTAAACGTTGGAATGCTCGATAGTCGAGGTGACTATATCAAGTCCCTTGATGACTCCGGCAGTACGCAATGACTTATCGAGAATTTTGAGACTGTCGCCGAGCGCGTTCGCGCAGCCGACATTCATATATCCGATGTAGCCGCCGGCATATTCCGCGCCCGCGACGGCATACGGAATTTTATCGTATCCGGCGGTAAATGTCATATACGCGCCGCCGTCCTTTTCCTCAAGGTTCGCCGGAACGTTGAGACCGTTGATATGCCTGAGCTTTCTTACGTTGCAGAATGAAACCTTCATGCCGCTGCCGTAGCCTATATATCCGCCCGCATAGCCCTTTGTCGCCGGCTCCGCGGGATTTTCTATATACGCCGCAAGCACGGTGAAGCCATTGGGCGAATCCACGCCCGCGTAATTTATCTTGGGTATATACTGATTGGTAATGCTTGAAATTCCTGAAATGTCAACGTCCGCTACTCCGTCAAGAAGGCTCAGTCCGCAGCCGCCGTTACGCAGGAGCGAGCCGGAAAATACCTTTCCGCCGAAGCCCCCGGCGAATTTTCCGCCGAGAACGTGATCTATATTGTGGACGGCGTAGCCGCTGCCGTGAGCGTTTTCCGGCAGACCTTCGTTGACCCTGCCGCTGCGGAATTCGCCCGCATAGCCGCCAGCCGCGTTCGCTTCCACGTAACCGCCGTCAACATAGCTGACCTCGCACCTGTTGAATACCGGAATAAGGTCGGCTTCTATCTGAACGAGCTGTCCCACGCTCAGAAGCGACGCGCCCTGATCCCTCTCAGCCGAAACGCCCGAAAGATTGCCCGCGACCGACTGTCCCACAAAGCCGCCAGCCATTCCGTAATGCTCGTGGGCTTTTACGCTTTTCAGATTGTATACGTTGCAATCCGTCATTGTGACGCTGGTTGTGTCGCCCGCGTAACCTCCGGCGGTGAAGTCGGTTGAATCGAGAGCGCCGTCGCGGTCGCCGGTTGCCTCCACCGTAAATCCCGAACTGATTCCGTATACGTTGCTGCCGGCATACGATGTGTGAATGCCGCCGGTGAGACCTATGAGATTGTTTATATTAAGCACAGGTATGCCAATAATGCTGATATCGACGCCGTTGCCGCCAACCACCGTATCCGGACCTGTCGTGCCGACAAAGCCGCCGACGTGATTTTCCGCGTTGACGTGAACAAGATTGTATACATTGACATTGCTCACCTCGCCGCCTATGGCAAAGCCTATCGCGCCTCCGGCATAGCTGCCCGTCGCGTCTATAGTATAATTGTCCGTATCCTTATTAATTTCAACGTCAGCGAGCGTGAATCCGAGATATGATTTCAGACCCAGAGTGTCGCCCAGAAGGCTTCCCGTATTGGCTGAAATCAGATATCCCGCCGCGCCGCCGACAAAGTCGCACTTTTCGGCTTCCGCGTTCTTTCCGTCGGCTTCTATCTTCACAAGATGCGCGACCGAATTGCCGTCTCCCGTGACGGACGGAATTGCAACATTGCCGTCCTTGTATTTGTTGAGCGAGCCGATGACGGACGAATTCGCGATCTGAACGGCTTCGCCCGAACCTATTATGCCGCCCGCCCTGCTGCCTGAGGTCTTAATATTGAGAACGCCGTCTATGCTGCAGCCGAGAATCGCCGACTGCGAAACTCCGCCCAGCGCGAGAAGCACCTGCGCGTTATCCTCGCTCAGAGCGCCTACGAGAACGCGCTTTACCGTGCTGAGAAGAGAAGCTCCGTCCGGAAGATATTCCGTCATACCGAACGACGAACCGAGCTGCGCCTTACCGGTAAATCCTCCCGCGCAGTCGCCGCCCGCGTTAATCGTGACGGGAGTGCCCGAGTCAATTTTGCAGTCGATGGCATAGCTGTTCGCCTGAACGCCTATGAAGCCTCCCAGACAGTCGTCGCCGGACACATTCAGAGTGCGGTTTTCCACCGAGCATTTATATATTACGCTCTGCGGATATATCTTTCCTACTATAACTCCGAGATCGCCCAACGTCTCCTTGATTATATCGTCGCGTACAACTCCGGCAAATCCTCCGCCGAAGCGTTTCGCAACTATACTAAGGGGCTTGCCGGTATTGTTTTCGTAATCCCTTACGTGGGAATTGTTAATCGTCGTGCCGCAGACCGTTCCGGCAAAGCCGCCGACGCCTATTTTTCCGCTATCGTCGGAGAGTGTGCCGCCCGCCGCGACGCAGTTGCTCAACGTCGGACTGTTGTAGCCGACGGGAATGAGATTCCCTACCGGAACGGTGTTATCCAGCAGAATCGTGATAAGATCTCCAAGTCCCAGTCTCGGAATTACATTCAGCAGCCTGGAAAGTCCCGTGCTGGCTCCCTGAAGCAGGTTGCTGAGACCGTCGTACTTATAGGTTCCCTGTGCGTATCCGACAAATCCGCCCTTGCCGACGATAAGACCGTCGTCCTCGAATTTGGTTTTAACCGCGGTCACGCTGACGTTTTCAGCCGAGCAGTCTATTACCTGCACGTCGCCCACAATACGCCCCGCAAACGCGCCTGTGGCAAGGCTTGACGGATCCTTTCTGCGCGCGTCGAGCAGATTGTAGAGGGAAGATTTTGCGTTGAGAGTCTTGCCGCCGATCACAAAGTCGACCAGTCCGTCGAGCAATGTGCCGAGCGCTCCGCCGACGTTGGAGAGAAGTCCGCTCACCAATGTCTGTTTAATGTCGCAGTCAGCGCAGTCGTTTACCACGGAAGCGTTCGCGATACCTATATGCCGGATTACGGAAGTGCTTTCCTCAAATGTCGTGCGGTCAAGTCTGGCACTTAATGTGGCAAAGAAGCCCACTCCCATGTGCGCCGATACGTCGAGCTTGCCGTTTTCCTTGACAGGAGCCGCCCTGAAACGGCAGATTTTCGGCATGAGCGATTTTTCTATATTCATGACGGTCTTATCGCCGTTCCACAACGGATCTCTGCCGTTATAGCCCACTCCGTACATGCTTCCGCTGAATGTGAGAGGAGTCCAGTTTTCGTTTTCAAAGTCTATGCTGCGGAATACAATATAGTTGCCGTCCTTGGTGTATTTTGTATTTGAAAACGGATTGCTGGTCTGTTCAATATCATAATCAAATACGCCGTTTTCCGGTACGCCGTTTTTCGGATCGAAAGTGCAGTAAACCGTCCGGTGCTTCTCATCCAAGCTTTCATAAGAACCCAGCTTAATGTTTGAGCTGTTGCCGTCAAACATCTCATTGCGGCTGTAATCAGCGTATTCTCCGTCGATCAGCAGACCGGAAATCAGATCCGCGTCACCCGGATATACCAGTTCAACCGAATCGGTGTCCCATGAGTTGTCATGACCTCCGATATTTGTCACGTATTCACGGCTCTGCTCCACCTTGTAGACAGGACCGTATACCTCGGTGCTGTCATTGCCGTAGTTGATTGCCTCAAGCTGCCTGCGGCTGCCTATGAGAATATAGTCCGTACCGGCGATTTTCACAGTAACCTGACCGAAATAGTCTCTGCCGTCTAAGTGATCTATATTCGGGTTCGCAAAAGCCCTGATCGGAGACGCGCCGCGAAGTACCCCGCGAAGCTGTCCTCCAACCGCCACGGATTCATGCTCCGGCTGCTCTGACGTAAATTCCGATGAGATGACATAGTTGTGATTTACGCTGTATGTCAGATATCCTCCGGATTCACTGTCCTGACAGACAAACTGTCCCGTCCCGAAATTTTCCGCGTCCCAGTCGCCGGACATAACAGGAATGTCCGACCTGTCGCTTTTTCCGATGGTTTTAAGCTGATAGATATTCTGAATGAATACCGTATCGCTTTCCGCGTCATAAAGACGGCGGCTCTTTTCATTTGCTTCGGACGCGCCTTGGTTTTCCACGTCCTCGCTGTCCCCGTTTTCCGAATTATCCTCTGTCTCTCTTCCAGCCGATGTGAATTTGCCCGTGAAGTCATCAGGCAGGCTCCACATTCCGTTATCCGGAAGCGATATGTCGTCTTCGAGAAAATAATTCGCGCTGTCTGAATAGATCACCTGTTCCCCGTTTTCATCGGTGACCTGTGTACCGCTGCCGACCGTTTCTTCATTTAAATCTCCTGTGGTCAGCAAAGCGTCCGTTCCTACAAGCTGAAGCTGGCGGAAATTGAAAATATGAATTATTCCGTCGCTATACAGCTTTGCGGCTGTCTCTTCATCTGTCTGCGAGTCCTCCGGAGAGGTCTGTTCATCCTGAACGTCCTCATCCGTACCCTCGTCGTCGCCGTTCAACGCGCTGAGATCCGCGTCGCCGTTATAGGCGATATAGCCGTCAGCGCCGCCGTTGGCTGTGTCGCCTGACGCCATTACGGAAACGATGCTGTTCCCCAGCGTCAATAGACCCTGATTGCCAAGGGTGACAAGCAGCGACAGAACCAGCAGAACAGCCAGTGCCCTGAAGCTCCATTGCTTTTTCATTATTATATCGAACCTCCCACCTTTAGAAAGATGCCTGCATAATATGCCTCATACACGCATGGAATAGCTGAGTCCGCCTCCTGAATCAACGCCGTAATACGTATCATACCGGGGAGCAATGACCGGCATACAACGTCTGAAAAAGACAGTCCGACTCAGTTACTTGATTATAATTACTATTTTTTATTATTTCAATAGTAAATATAAACTAATTTATGCAAATGTTACTTTTCCCCTTTAATTATACCTACTATTTTGCCTATATTCAATAGTAATTTTATACCAAATTTGTCATGGTTTTCACTAACTTTTTTTGTTGTAAGTGCTGCATTAAATACATTGCAAAAGCAACGAATTTGTAATTTATTCAACAAATGCTCATGTTTTCATCACGGCATTAACCGTTTGTTAATTTTTTGTGTTTTGTTCACAATGTGGTAAATAAATTCATTATTTTTATATATATTCATCAAAAAAACGAACATGTTTTGCGGTTGAACTTATGAGGTTATTTTTCTCACCGCATGGTTTAAGCACGCTATGGGCATAATCCAAAAATTGTTCCGAATGAGGTATGCGTCACATTTCTCCGCGACACGTTAAAAAAATTATAAGGACTGATTATATCAAAAAAACATCATAAATATAATTACAAAACTTATTTACAAATTGCTTTTTTTGTGTATAATATCTTGTGTAAATTCAACTACAGGAGGTCGCTTCGTAAATGAACAAATACTGCGGGAACAACAAGCCGTACACCTATGTTTCCTTCCCTCAGGGAAAAAAAGAGCAGGCGCTTTCTATTCTCGAAAAGCTTTCCGCGACAGAGGACGGCAAAAAACTCTGCTTCTGGTACAATGAGGGAAATACTCTCACAAAACGGGAAAGGAAACGCATTGCTACAGCCTCTTCGCTGCTGATCTTCGCGGACGGCGGTTCACTCGGCGACGAACGATTCAGACGAACGGTGGACGCCGCTGTCGATTCACAGAAAGGAGTCCTCTGCGTGCATCTGGAGCCGCTTGCGTACGACACTCCATGGGCGAAAATGCAGCTTGGTGCGCAGCAGGCGATCAGCCGCGACAGGTACGATGACGAGGATTCGCTTGTCGGACTCTTCGGGAGGGCTGAAATATTTGAGAATCTCCGCGTAACAAAGGAACAGAAGCGTGCCAAGCGCAGACAGATGATGACGCTTGTTTCAACGCCGATAGCGCTTGCGGCGTTTATCATAGGCGCGCTCTTCGCAACCGGTGTGCTCCCTCCCAAGGACGGCTGGTGGTTCTCCTCAGGAGACGCCGAGGAAGTGATACATATTCCGGACACAGAAATATCCGGCACTGCGGCGGAGCTTGCCAAAATAAAACAGCTCGCTATCGTCGGTAATTATTCATTTACCGGCAAATACGACGCCTTCTGGTGTGACCCTGTTTTGGATGGGGTCGAAACCTCGGAGTTTAAAAAAATCAACTGGTCTGCTTACAATTACAGCAGAGTTAACTTTTATTACAACAATCAATTATACAACGCTTCACGCGGCAAGATATCGGATCTCAGCTTTCTTGAATACTTTCCAAACCTTGAAGTCCTCATAATAGCAGGTCAGAACGTCACGGACATATCCCCCGTATTCAAGCTTGAAAAGCTGAAAATCCTGCATCTCAACTGCAACCGCATCACTTCTGTAAAAGGCATAAGCGTTTTGAAAAATCTTCGTGAGGCTTATTTCTCATATAACACTATTAAAGACACGGCTGACCTGTTTGAATGTAAAAAGCTTTGCCAAGTCGGTTTGGAAGCCACAGGAATAAGTGAATTAGGAACCGACAATGTAGCGAGATTCCAATGGATAGGCGTGGCGGACACCTATGTTTCCCATATTCCTCCGATGGGAGTTAACATGGATTGGGTCAGTTGTAGCATTGTCAGATCAAATGTTACTGATTGTTCTTTTCTCAAAAAGGCCTATTCATACGGATGCATAATCGCCGATGGTCCGGTCAAGGACACGCTTATTCCCGCCATAAAGGGCAAATATATCAGTGAGTTTTACTGGCAAAACAGCGACGTCACTTCATTGAGCGAGCTTGAAGAAATCAAATTACGTGAAAATGGAGTGCTTGAATTTGGAACCAGTGATATTAAGGATCTTCACGGAGCGGAAAAAATAAAAGGACTTAAAAAACTCGGTCTTTTTGGCTGCAATAATCTGAAAAATCTCGACGGTCTGGAAAAAGCGGAGAGTCTGGAGGTAGTAGGAGTAGATATGGATCTGGCACAGAAAGTCAGGAAACTCAGCAGTGAAACCGGAAAAAAATATGTCATCATCGACTACGCGGATTACACTATTCAGGGAGCAAACTACGATGACGCCAGAGGCAGCTGGGAAGACGAATACGAAATCCTGGACTGATAAACTATTAAAAAAAGGAGTGGTACAAAAATGACAAAATTTACTTACAGCAGCTACAAAGGCGATGGCAGCTATATCTGCATTCTGTGCCACGCTGCCGATACCGACAATGCCGCCGCTGTCGCCAACGCTTTGGCGGAAAAAGGCTTCCGGACGGCTTATGAGATATTCGGCGGCTCAAACGGCAGCGATCCGGAAGCTGTCGCAAACGACATTGAACGCGCGGCAGGCACGCTCGTCTTTCTTTCGGAGAGCGCATGTTCGCTGATGGTATTTCGCAACGGCATCAACTTCATTGTTGAAACGCCCTCACCGGATCTTTTTGTCAGACTGAACGGCTACGTTCTGAAGGACGGTCTGGATATTCAGCTTGCCAACAAGCGGGTCGTGGGTTACAAAGACGCGGAATCCACAGTGGAAAAGCTCATTGCCGACGGCATAGTTACGCAGGACATGAAGGCTGCGCAGGGCGAGATAACGCTGACGGCGGCAACACGCAGAAGAAACGGCATGAAAGCAGTCACCGCCGCCGCGCTTTTCCTGCTGGTGCTGGGACTTGCTGGCGGCGCTTACGGCGCGGTACAGTACAGACAGAAAATGCTTGAAAAAAATCAGGCGGAAACGGACGAATACCGTCAGTCGGACGAATACATACTTCCCCGGCTGAATAATTCCGTTGACTTGGCTAAATACGTCAAATTCTCGAAGTACGACAGGGATTCTCTCAAATATCTCGACGGGCTGACCATAGGCACTCTCGACCTTTCAAAGTGCGGCTTTACGGATATCTCGCCCGTAAGCGGCATAGACGTGAGCGTTGTGAATGTGGCGCAGAATCCGGAGCTTGCGAGCCTTGAGCCGCTGCTCGAATGTCCTCATCTCCAAAAGGTAATCGTCAGCAGGGACATGACGGAGCTTACCGGTATATTTGACGGCAAAGACATTATTATAGAGCTTCAATGATTATTGGAGGAATGTAACGTGAACAATCAGCAGACACAAGAAGCTGTAAGCGCAAAAATACCTGCTTACGAGGGCAGCAAGCCTTATATATTCATTAGCTACCGTCATCTCGATTCGCCAAGGGTAATGGCTGTAATAGAATCGCTTCGTATGCGTAAGAATCCATATCTTATGTGGTACGACGAAGGCATTCCGCCAGGAAGCGAATGGCCGCTGAACATCTCAGAGCATCTGAAACACAGCGGCGCGGTGGTATATTTTATTTCCAAGGACTTTTTGAAGAGCGTCAATTGCGACAACGAGGTAAAGAACCGCTTCAGCAATGAAAAGGAAGGCGATTCAAAGGATATATTTGTTTTCGCGCTCGATGAAGCTGAACATAAAGACCTTGAGGGTTATCCGGTCGTTCGCACCGTGGAGGAGCTTGTAGCCCTGCTTCCCGATAAATACATCGGCACGGACGACGATTACAAGCGCTCCGGTCTTCTCGTGCGCAACGGCAATATCTGGAACGCGCTCATTCCGATTTTTATTGCGCTCGCGGCGGCGTTCGGGGTCGGGGTCTACGGTCTGCTTACCGGCTGGTTCGACGACTATATCAATCCGGAGACAGAACCGCTTCACTTGGTAAGCTGGGAGGACGTGAGGTATGACGAGGACGAGGATATGGGCAGTATTATCGACGTTCCCATAACGCGCTATGACGAAACTCCCGAAACGGAGGCGGTTCTCCGCTTACAGGGCGTTGAGATACCGTGGAAAGAGATAGAATTCAAGAACAGCGATTCAAAGAGAATGCTCTGCAATGCGCTCGGTCTTGACGAGAACGCGAAGATAACCTATACTGACATAGAATACAATACGGATATTCACGAGCTTACCTTTGACGAGATAAACGACGAGGTTATCAGTCTTGTGAGCAGATATCAGTATCTTCGCAAGCTGTATATCAAATCCGGAACCTTCACCACCCTCACTCCGCTGTCAAAGGCGCAGAATCTGAGGCGCGTATACCTTTCCAAAGATGCGTGGATCACCAACAAGCCTGTTGTTCAGTCACTACGCACGTCCGAGGAGGAAGACAATTACTACAGGGTTTTCCGCGTATATATTGTCGAGTAAGTCGGTTCCCGCGTGGCTCAAGCCGG
>ONCX01000029.1 GCA_900316455.1 uncultured Eubacteriales bacterium | reverse complement strand
TATTATTCGTATAAATTTTATTGAAATCATGGAGAGATTATGATATAATATAAAAAATATCTGAATTCGGGAGTGACAGATTTGAAGCCTCAAAAAAACAGACTTCCACTGATGATCGCTGCGAGCGTCGTGCTGTGTGTGATTGTCGCGATACTGAGTATTATCGTTATAAATTCAGCCGACGCCAGCATGATGCAGGACAAGATCGACGAGAACAAGCTTTCCATGCAGCAGGCTGCAGCAAAGGTGCAGAAGGACTTTGATACCAAGGCGGATTTTATATCCGCGTCGGCAGCATCCCTTTCCGGCATGGAGAAAAGCTTTGACAAGCTGCTTGAAAAGAAAATCGGCAAGCTTGAAAAATTAGCCGAGTCCGGCGGTTTTGAGAAGCTGCTCATAAGCGACGTTGATGGAAACGCCTATGATTCCGACAACAATACGTTCGCCGTAAGCGGTATGGGTTATTTTAATAAGGCTGTCGCCGGACAGACAGGAATTTCTGAAAGAACCCAGAGCGGCATTCTTTCAGACGGCAGGAGCGCGATTGTCTATTACGCGCCGATAACCGGAGAGGACGGTACAATCGCTGTGCTGCTCGGATTTGTTCCGGCTGTGCTGAATGTATCGGATTATACTGACTACGCGCTCAATCCGTATTCAGGAATGTATATTCTCGACCGTTCCGGCAAGCCTGTCGCGGCGTCGCTTACTTCAACGGGCGGAAGCTTTTACAATTACGCTCTCAGCAGCAGATATGCCGACGGCAGCGACCCTGGTTACCGCGAGGTGGAGGTACGCACTGAGGAGGAATCCGAAGAAGGCGGAGATTCTCAAAAGGTCATAAAGATAACCACCGACTACTACGCGGGCGACATAACCAATTCACGCGGATTTTTAAGTCTGCTCGGAGATAAGAATAACGTCAGCAGCATTTACTTTAAAAAGAAGCTCACATTAAACGGCTGGACGCTTTTCTATGTGCGCTCTGTCGATCTTTCGGAAAGCACTGTGTCATTCATAATACTCAGCCGCGTGCTTCTTTTCGGAATAGTTGCCATTTTCCTCATCGCAATGATAGTAATGCTGATTCTGCAATGGCTCAGTGGCAGGAAGATCACAGCTCTCGCCTATAAGGACGAGGTTACGGGACGTGCCAACTGGCAGAAATTTGTCGCCGTGTGCAATTCAAGGCTTTCCGGCAAAAGCTGGTGGAACAGCAGTCACGCCGCGCTCTGCATTGACGTCAACCGATTCACGATGTACAACGACTACTACGGTCATAAGGCTGGCGACCGTCTGCTGCAATATCTCGCGGAAACCCTCGAACTGATGTGTTCGTCACGCGAGATGTCGGCGCGCCGCAGCGGAGATATTTTTGTTGTGATGTGGAACTACTCTTCGGTTGACGAGCTGAACAAACGCATAGAGGATCTTTTCTCATTGGTTAAGGACGGTCCGAACGGTGAGAACGTTTCTCTTTCCATCGGCATTTATCTCATGACCGAGAACGACAGAGATATTGTTCACGCTGTTGACATGGCGAGCATAGCCGAACAGACCGTGGAGGACGCCAAGACAAATACAGTCACATATTTCGATGAAAAGATCCGCGACAACATGACCGAGGAACACGAGCTTGAAAAAATGATGCATGTGGCTCTTGAAAAGGACGAATTCAAGCTGTTCTTACAGCCAAAGCACCGCGTAAGCGACGGTACGCTGGGCGGCGCGGAGGCGCTTGTGAGATGGATAAGCTCGGAAAAGGGCTTTATTTCGCCGGGTAAATTCATTCCTTTGTTTGAAAAGAACGGGTTTGTGGGTCCCGTGGACAATTACATTTTGGAGCAGCTCTGCAAGTTCCAGCACAACCGGCTCCGCAGGGGATTCAAGACGGTCCCGATTTCGGTCAATGTATCCCGCGTGCAGCTCAGTGACCCGAATCTCGCCCACCAGATATGCACTATCGTTGACAAGTACAACGTTCCCCACAACTACATTGACATAGAGCTTACCGAGAGCGCCTGTTTCGACGATATGGATATTCTGATAACGACCATAACCAAGCTGCGTTCAATGGGATTCCCTGTTTCAATGGACGATTTCGGTTCGGGGTACTCGTCGCTCAATCTTCTCAAGGAGCTTCCGTTCGACACGCTTAAAATTGACGGTGAATTCTTCCGCAACGTCACTGACGAGCATCGCGCCAATATTGTCGTAAAGAATATCATCGACCTCGCAAAGTCGCTGAATATGACAGTTGTTGCTGAAGGCATAGAAAAGCAGGAGCAGGTTGATTTCCTCAAAACCACTGAATGTGATCTTATACAGGGATATTTCTATTCCAAGCCAATATCCGCAAAGGATTTTGAGGACTACATGTCAAATCACAAGATAGGCAGATAAACAGAAAAAATAAAAACAGCTCCGCGTTATTTCCCATTCTGAGAGAGATACGCGGGGCTATTTTTTTACTCTGTCAGTTCATTCTGAATTGCAGGTCATAAAGCTCCCTGTAAACGCCGGCTTTTTCCATAAGCTGGTCGTGCGTGCCGGATTCGGTTATTCTGCCGCCGGTGACGACAGCGATGCTGTCGGAATTGCGAATGGTTGAAAGTCTGTGGGCGACGACAAGCGTTGTACGTCCCCTGCAAAGCTCGTCGAGCGACTTCTGAATGAGCGCCTCAGTCGTATTGTCAAGAGCGCTCGTCGCTTCGTCGAGAATGAGTATTGCGGGATTCTTTAAAAAGACGCGGGCAATTGAAACGCGCTGTTTTTGCCCGCCGGAGAGCTTTATTCCGCGTTCGCCGATCTGGGTGTCGTAGCCGTCGGGAAGAGCCGTCACAAATTCATGGAGATTTGCCCTTTCAGCCGCTTCGATCACCTGTTCGTCCGTTGCGTCGGGATTGCCGTACGCGATATTTTCCCTTATGGTTCCGGCAAAGAGAAAAACGTCCTGCTGAACTATACCTATATTCCTGCGGAGGGAATCCATTGTGATATTTCTGATATCCACCCCGTCAATGAGAATGCTGCCGCAGCCCTCGTCCAGCCTGTAGAAATCGGGAATCAGGTGGCAGATTGTAGTCTTGCCGCCGCCGGAGGGTCCGACCAGCGCCAACTTGCTTCCGCTTGGAATTCTAAGCGAAACGTGGTCCAAGACGTCACGCTCGCCGTCTTTCACATATGAAAAGCTGACGTCCCTCAGCTCCACTTCCCCACGAACCTGACCTATATCCTTAGCGTCGGGGGAATCCTGTTCTTCGGGAATATCCATTATCTCAACAAATCTGCGGAACCCCGTCGCGCCGTTCTGCCACTGCTCCATGAACTGAATGAGCGTCTGCACCGGCGATATGAAGAGATTCACGGAGACGATGAATGTGGAATAATCGCCGAAGTTAATGCTTCCGTTGTAAAGGAAAATCCCGCCCGCGATAAGGATTATTACGTTAAAAACGTCGGTTATAAAGGAGGTGGAGGAATGGAATCTGCCCATTGCGCTGTAGGATTCAGCGCAGGCGGTAATATACATCTGATTGCCCTTCTCGAATTTTTCCTGTTCGCGGTCTGCGTTGGTGTAAGCTCTTGTGACGCGCACGCCGGTTATGGAGCTTTCGAGGGAAGCGTTGATAACAGCGTTGCTTTTGCGGCGTTCGTTGAACGCCTCGCGCATTTTCTTCCTGAGATGCACGGAAACGGCTATAAGAAACGGCACGCAGGCAAATATAATCAATGTGAGCCATATATTTATAGTGCAGAGATAACCGAAGCTCAAAGCGACCATGACCGAACAGGTGAGCAGATTTTCAGGTCCGTGATGCGCAAGCTCGCTCACCTCAAAGAGATCGTTTGTCATTCGGGACATAATTGCGCCGGTTTCATTGTCGTCGAAGAACGAAAAGGGGAGCCTTTGGAGATGAGCGAAAAGCTCTCGTCTCATCTGCGCCTGCATGTAGGTTCCTATCATATGCCCCTGATACTGCACGAAATATCGCAGCAGCATACGGATAAAATAAAGCAGCAGCACGGCGGCGCCTGCAATGATAATTGAGCGGTAGGCTCTGTTTGGAATGAAATCATTGAGCAGACGGTTAGTCATGACGGGATAGACCATTCCGATAAGCGAAATAAAGAGCGAAGCCGCCATATCCGCTGAAAATAGAAGCAGGTGAGGACGGTAATAGGAGATGAATCTCTTGAGCATATTCATATGAAATCACATCCTATCACTTTAACGCGAGCTGTACGAACCATAGACACCATAAATGTACAGGATAAAACGCGTAGAACATATACTTCAACACAGTGCCGGAATACTTGCCGCCTGAGAAGCCCTTTTTGCCGTTGTAAAGAATGCACGGAATAAAGGCGAGAGGTGCGTACAACTGTACTTGGGGGTAAACGTAAAGCTCCGCGCCGGTATTATTGAAAAACTCACTGACAATGTTGTGAAAATTAATCACGCAGTAGCTTGTAATATACTCACCGTCCAAGTGAACGATGAATAAGCCGAAGAAGACAAATGTAAGACCGGCAAAGCATAACCACGCCGCAACAGGGCGTTTACGCAGGAGCCAGAAGATGAGAATAGCCGCAACCCCGTACTCTCCGTAATCGGTGTCCATCCAGTAGGCGGCAAAATAGCAGAGCGCGCAAAGTGGAAGACCGAGAAAGCCGCAGAGCCATTTTTTTTTGGAAAGCTTTTCCATGCCGAGCCGGTACAGGATATCCCGCGGCAGCCCGCTGATTGAATATACAGCCAGCAGACCGAAAAACAGCGTAAAGAACACATTCACATTTTCGGTAGAATACCATTTGCTGCCGTGGACAAGGTTGTAAGGCGGCGAGCTGATAAAAGCGAATGCGGCGAGCCGCGCCAGATATTTAGGCATTGACTTGGTGTAATACGCTCCCTCGGCAATCAGAAAGCAGAATATAGGAAAGGCAAGCCGTCCGATAGTACGCAGATTCATGTAGATTGGAGCGTTTTCATCGATGATGAACGCGCCGATGTGATCGATAAGCATTACCAACATTGCCAGAGCCTTCAGAATATCGGCGCTGATATGAGTATTAAGCCTTTTTACTCCGCCGCTTGTTACGGCTAATTTATTTTCCATCTTTCTCACCTTATTTTTCAATATTTCTTATCTCATTATACCACTTATATATGGTGAAGTCAACGAAAAAGCACGCCGCTATCCGATTAGGATTGACTAACACATGAAAATATGGTATACTTGTCCACAGTAAGGGAGTAGTCGGCACAAGCCCGTGAGGGTTCTGTGTGATAAAGTCGACATACTGAAACGAAAGTTTCCGGCTTTAAATTAAACGGCGAGACTTATCTGCTTTTTTGAGGCAGGTAGGTTTCGCCGTTTTTGTTTTTCCGCTCTCCCAAAATAAAGTAATACGGGGGAATTATGAATGAATCTTTTCGACCTTTTTGTAATCGCTGTGGGACTTTCGATGGACGCCTTTGCAGTATCGGTCTGCAAGGGACTCGCCGTGCCAAAGGTTGGAAAACGTCATGTAATGGCAGTCGGAATGTATTTCGGCGGGTTTCAGGCGCTCATGCCGCTGATAGGATATCTGCTCGGAAAACAGTTTGAATCAATGATAACGAGCATAGATCACTGGATAGCCTTTGCGCTTCTCGCCATCATCGGCGGAAATATGGCGCGTGAGGCACTTTCCGGCGGCGACGACGATGAGGAACCTGACGGCTCCTTCGGCTTTAAGACAATGCTCCCGCTCGCGGTTGCGACGAGCATAGACGCGCTTGCCGTCGGCGTGACGTTCGCCTTTCTGAATGTCAGCATAATTCCCGCCGTGCTGCTTATCGGCGCGACAACCTTTGCGCTTTCCGCCGGAGGTCTGGAGGTTGGCAACGTCTTTGGTCTCCGTTACAAATCCAAGGCGGAGCTTGTCGGGGGAATTATTCTGATATGCTTAGGCGGAAAGATACTTGTCGAGCATCTCTTCTTCGGAGGCTGACGAGCCGCTAAATCAATAGATTTTCCTGTAGGTGCGGGGGAATTGCAGAACGTCTCTAATATTGCTTATTCCTGATACGTACATAACGAGCCTGTCAAAGCCCAGACCGAATCCGCTGTGCTGAACGCTGCCGTATTTTCTTGTGTCAAGATATCTCTCATACGCTTCAAGCGGCATATTTCTGATTTTCATTGCTTCAACGAGCTTATCATAATCGGTTTCCCTTTCGCTGCACCCTATGATTTCACCCACGCCGGGAACCAGCAGGTCTGTAGCCGCGACGGTTTTTCCATCGGGATTCTGCTTCATGTAGAATGCTTTAAGCTCCTTGGGATAATTGACGACGAATACCGGACGTTTGAAATGCTCGTCGGTAAGATAGCGTTCATGCTCGGTCTGGAGGTCGCAGCCCCAGAATACGGGGTATTCAAATTTACGTCCGCAGCCCTCGAGAATCTCTACCGCCTCTGTGTAATCAACGCGTGCAAATTCGCTGTTTACCACATGCTTCAATTTGTCGAGCAAGCCCTTCTCAATAAACTTATTGCAGAATTCCATTTCCTCAGAGCAGTTTTCAAGGGCTTGGCTAATGACGAACTTTATGAATTCCTCTCCGATATCCATTATCTCATGAATGTCGGCAAAGCAGACCTCAGGCTCCACATGCCAGAATTCCGCGACATGCCTTGGCGTGTCGCTTTTTTCTGCGCGGAATGACGGACCGAAGGTGTAAATCCTTCCAAGACCGCCGAGAGCCGCCATTTCGCCTTCAAGCTGGCACGACACGGAAAGACCGGCTTTCTGTCCGAAATAATCGTCGCTGTAATATTCCTCCTCGGTCTTATAGGAAGCGTTCCACGGCTGAGTTGTGAGTCTGAACATCTCGCCTGCGCCCTCGCAATCGCTGTCGGTGATGATCGGAGTGTGGACGTAGGTGTAGCCGTTGCCTGTGAAGTAGGTGTGGACGGCATAGGCGAGACGCGAGCGGATTGTCATGGCTGTTTTGATGAGATTGGTTCTGGTTCTGAGGTGGGGGATAGTCCGCAGGAAATCGACGCTCGTTTTTTTCTTCTGGAGAGGATATGACGCGGGACAGTCGCCCAACATTTCAACGGAATCCACCTCCAGCTCGATCACATTCCGTTCTGACGGAATCAGCGTTCCTGTCGCCCTGAGTGAAACTCCGAAATTAAGAAGCGGCTTGACAATGTTCTTATAATCCTCGTCGGACATTCTGTCCTGATGAATTGTGAGCTGGAGATTCTTTATTGTCGTAGTTCCGTCGTTTAACTGAATGAATGTCATAGGCTTGACCTCAGCTGAAGTCTTGACCCATCCGCATACGGTAACGGTTTTGTTTACATAGTCGGAAACGTTGGCAAAGAGCTTTGAAATATCTGTATGCTTCATTTAAAAAACCACCTGAAATCTCTTAAATTCATAATATGAATACGGAGAAAATTAATAAAATTTACTCCTATATTACCACTGAATTTGTTATTTGTCAATACAAATTAATTGCCCGCTGTTCACACATAGGCTGAAGGCTGCGAAGCGGCATTGCTCTTTCTGGATTTCCTGACGGCGGCGACTGAAATAACCGCGACAAATAAAATCACGCTGATGAACTGCGACGTGGAAAGCGGACCGACAAATCCGCGTATTTTGTCGCCGCGAAGGAATTCGTCAAAGAACCTTATCACCGAATAGGACAGAAGATACAGATATATCAGTCTGCCGCTGAGTTTATTTTTGATAAAAAGCAGGAGTATCAAAGCGAAAAGCAAAAATTCCAGCCCCGCTTCAAGCAGCTGCACTGGAAATCTCGGCACGCCGTTTGCCGAGGCTTCAAGCGAATTGCGGAATACAACGCCGTATTGCCATTCCACGCCGTAGCAGCAGCCGCCAAGGAAGCAGCCGGTTCTGGCAAATCCGTGAAAAAGCGGAATGCAGAAGGCGATGACGTCCATGTAGGGATTATGCGGCAGATTAAGGGACTTCATATACCACGCCGCGCCGACAAGAGCGCCGAAAAGCCCTCCGTAGAAAACCATTCCCCCGAAAATAGCGGCGAGTAAATACATAAAATCCGTAACTGAGTGAATCAGTGAAAAATGATCCCGCGCCGCTCTGATGAAAATACGGAAATTGACAGCTCCGTAAAGCAGGTGCGCGCCGATAAAAAGACCAGCCATTGCAGCGAGCGCTATATGGGGAATTTGCGTCTGATCGACGTCCTTTCGCTTTCTCGTTGCGAGCCACGCGGCAAGCCACAATGCAAAGAAGCCCGTTCCTGCCATCAATGCGTATGAAGATATTCTCACCCCGAATAATTCGATGTATGGAAGCAACTCTCAAAATCTCTCCTTCAATGAATTAAATAAATATAATATCTCGTTCAATAAGAAACCCGCTGTAAATCAGAATGTTTACAGCGGGTCTCTTAAAAAATTAAGAAAGAAAGGAAAAAATAACGGTGTAATCAATATTGGAGTATGGAGATGTGGAGCACATGGCGCACAGACCCGCCACAAGACAGGTCGCAAGAAGAGCGACAATGCCGCTGATAACAGTGCCGATTATGGCGCAGACCATTCCGGCGGTAGCCATACCTCTGCCGGACGCTCCGAGCGGCATTCTGTTTCTCGCCTTGACGCCGAACACAATGCCGATAATGCTGAGAATAAGACCGAGAATCGCGGAAATACCGTATGTATACCATGCGCCGATACTGAGCAGAAGACCTACAAGTCCGAGAATAAGCGCCGTTATCGCTTTACTCTTCAGATCGGGGTCTATCTGAGCCGGCTGCTGAATATAGACCGGCTGATAAACCACGGTAGTGCTGTCGTTTCCGGACTGACCGACGGGCTGATCCTTTGGCGGACCGTTTTTCTTACCGGTTCCGCGTGAAGCCTTGCTTACCGCAAAGACCGAGCCGCAGGCGGTGCAGGAAGTCACGTCGTCGGGCATTGAAGCCCCGCAGTTGGTACAGGTTTTCATAATGACTGTCCCCCTATTTGATTATTTAAAATGAAAGGCTGAATTCTCAGCGGAGAACCGCTGTAAAAACATCGGTGTATTCGGAAAGATACGTTCCGGCTTCGGCGCACGCCGCGCAGGCTCCGATGGTTCCGCAGGTGACGGCGCAGATAAGGGCAAGACCGCCGATTACAACGCCGATTATCGAGCATACCATGCCGATGGTAGCCATTGTCCTTTCGGTAATTCCTTTCGGGAGAACGTTCCTTACCTTGACGGATATAATTATGCCGGCAATGCCTAAGATAAGACCTATGAACATTTTGCCCGAAACAATGCTGAGTATTCCAAGAACAAGCGCCGCGATAGCCATATTTTTTGTTTTCTGATCAACCTGACCGGCAAAGACATTCTGCTGCTGGTACTGTTGCTGCTGAAAAGGCGGCTGCTGGTACTGATACTGATACTGCTGCTGCGGTTCGGCGGACTGGTTGGGAATCTGGCTTGCTGAAAGCGGAGAACCGCAGTTGGTGCAGCATATAGCCTCGTCAGGCATCTGTGCGCCGCATTTCTCACAGAATTTCATAATTATTTGATACTCCTTTGCAAAAAAATCATTTATCAAGTAAATTATAACATGCCTGAGGTTTATTGTCAACAATCATTTCCGTATTTTCTCGGTTAAGAAGATACGGTGTTAAAAACCGAGTCCCTTTTGCCGTAGTCTGAAATTGGCGTTTTCTTTCAGCAGGGTGTACAGCACAGACGTAAGTGGAATGAAGATGAGCATTCCGGGAAGTCCGAGGAACGCGTTTCCAAGCAGGGCGGCAAGCAGGGTCCAGATAGCGGGCAGTCCCATGGAATTTCCCACGATTTTGGGATAAATAAGATGAATGTCGATCTGACGCAGCACGACGAATATCACAATGAAGCCCAGCGCCTTCATCGGATTTATCATGACGATAAGCAGAAATCCCGCGAGCATTCCCACAACGGGACCGATATAGGGAATAAGCGCCATGAATCCTATAAACAGGCTGATTATGACGGTGTAGGGCATATCAAAAATACTCATGACAAAGAAGAACATCATGCCGAGAATAAAAGCGTCAAGACACTGTCCGGATATGAAGTAAAAAAAGGTATCGGCGCAGAGATGGGCGATGTTTACGATTTTGTCGGCTTTTTTTTCGTTGAGATAGGCGTAGGCGAGCTTTTTGCACTGACATTTGAGCCGTTTTTTTCCCGCAAGAATGTAAATTGCAATTATAGTTCCGGTAAAAATATTAATCGCCGTATTCACGACCGATGAAGCCGCGCTGTAAGCCGTATCGACGAGAGTCGTCATATTTTCCGTAGTCTGGCTGATAAGTGTGGAAACATTGAGGGCATTGATAAGCTGTTCGATATTCGCGGTATCTATACCGTAGCTCCTGAGCGTATTGAGAAGTTCAGGGTAATATGTCATGAAGGCGTCGCTTATGCCGGACACCGAGTTTATCACCTGCGGAACAACGACGTCAAACACGCGGTATATGATAAGAGCCGTACAGACCAGAGTAAGCACAAGGCTTGATGTGTCGAGAAAAGACGAGGGAATTCTTTTGCCGCTTTTCTTTCGGAGCTTTGACGCGAGAAAACCGAGCAGCTTTCGGAATCCCCTTAGAGGCGCGTTGAGTACCAGAGCGATGAGACCTCCGATAAAAACGGGCATGGATAGCTGAATTATCCTGTCAAGAAATTTAAGCACGCTCCCTAAATTGTTGAACGCGGCAAACATGGTGATCGAAATAAACACAAAAAGAATGCCATACTTAAAATAAACCTTTGTTTTGTCGTCCATAAAGCTCATTATCCCTCATTTCATTGTTGATAACGTAATTATAAACGCCGATTTGGATTATATTGCTAACTAAATGTTAAATAATTATTTATCTAAATATAAACAAAATGTAAATGTGACAAAAAAATAACAAAACTATTTGAAATTACATAAATTATGTAGTATAATGTAATCGTACTCAGGCGGACTGTCGGCAGACTCCGTCCGCAGAGCAAAATTTATTTATTTGGAGAGTGACATAATATGCCTCTGGTAAACGCAAAGGACATGCTTATCAAAGCTATGGAAGGCAAGTATGCCGTCGGTCAGTTCAACATCAACAATCTCGAATGGACAAAGTCCATACTCCTCACCGCGGAAGAGCTTAAAGCTCCGGTAATTCTCGGCGTATCCGAGGGTGCGGGCAAGTACATGTGCGGCTATAAGACAGTAGTCGGTATGGTAAAGGGCATGATCGAAGAGCTGAACATCACCGTTCCCGTAGCGCTTCATCTTGACCACGGTTCCTTCGAGGGCGCGAAGGCATGCATCAAGGCGGGCTTCTCGTCCATCATGTTCGACGGCTCGCACTATCCCATCGAGGAAAACATCGAAAAGACAAAGATTCTCGTCAACACCTGCGAGGTGCTGGGTCTTTCGCTTGAAGCCGAAGTCGGTTCCATCGGCGGCGAAGAGGACGGCGTTGTGGGTATGGGCGAATGCGCCGATCCCGCGGAGTGCAAGCAGATAGCCGATCTCGGCGTAACCATGCTTGCCGCCGGCATAGGCAACATTCACGGCAAGTACCCCGAGAACTGGCCGGGACTCAGCTTTGAAACCCTTGAAGCCGTCAAGAAGACAGTCGGAGACGTTCCGCTGGTTCTGCACGGCGGCACAGGCATTCCCGAGGATCAGATCAAGAGAGCCATTTCTCTGGGCGTTGCCAAGATCAACGTCAACACCGAATGCCAGCTGGCGTTCCAGGAAGCCACCAGAGCCTATATCGAGGCCGGCAAGGATCAGCAGGGTAAGGGCTTTGACCCCCGCAAGCTGCTCGCTCCCGGCGCACAGGCTATCAGGGATATGGTCAAGACCAAGATGGAGATATTCGGCTGCATAGGCAAGGCTGAGTAATTCTGCTCATTCATCAGTATTAAGAAAAATCCACGTAAAAAGATAAACCCCCGTCGCGGCGAGGCGTTCCGTGTTGTTCCGGACGCTCCGCCATGACGGGGATATGTCTTTTTTAGACCGGTTACGCTTCATAGTGATAATATATTGACAAAACAAAGTATTTGTATTAATATTAATGATAGTTAATCCGGCTGATTTCAGAAACCGAACTGCCGTTTTGCCGATATTGATTGTGAATAAGCGAAATGAAGAAAATTCAGAGCAACAACAGAGGTGCGAAATGTTTCAGAAACTTAATTTTTTCAGCCTTAAACGTAAAAGCATGACGTCGTTTCAGGTTATTATTGTGAGCTTTTTGGGAATGATACTGCTGGGAACGTTTTTGCTTATGCTCCCTGTTTCATCCCGTGAAAGGTGCGTTACACCTTTTTCAGACGCGCTGTTCACAGCCGTTTCGTCCACCTGCGTTACCGGTCTTATTGTAAAGGACACCGCTACATATTGGTCGTTATTCGGGCAGATGATTATAATAACGCTTATCCAGATAGGCGGTATGGGAGTAATCACCATTGCTCTTGCGATAATGATGGCTTCCGGCAAAAAAATCGGTCTGTGGTACAGGAGTACAATGCAGGAATCCATATCGGCGCCTCAGGTCGGCGGTATACTTCGCATGACGGGATTTATTCTCAGAACCTCCGCCATAATCGAGCTGACAGGCGCGGCGCTTCTGGCTCCTGTTTTTATTAAGGATTTCGGCTTCGCAAGGGGATTGTGGTATTCCATATTCCATTCAATCTCCGCTTTCTGCAACGCCGGATTTGATCTGATGGGCTTGCGCGAGCCGTTTTCTTCGCTCACAACATACAGCCGGAACGTCTACCTGAATATTGTTATCATGCTTCTTATAGTAACGGGCGGCATAGGCTTTCTCGTATGGAGCGATATAGGAACCTACAGGAATAATCTGAAAAGATATTCCTTGCAGAGCAAGGTCGTGCTTCTCACATCATTGATTCTGATTGTGCTTCCGGCTATATACTTCTTTTTATGGGAATACCGCGGTATGGCTTTCGGAGACAGAATGCTCAATTCCGTATTTCAATCGGTTACAACCCGTACCGCCGGATTTAATACGCAGGATCTTTCTCAGATGGACGAATCAGGTACAGCAATAATGATTTTCCTTATGCTGATAGGCGGTTCGCCGGGTTCCACGGCGGGAGGAATGAAGACGGCGACGTTTGCGGTGCTATTCCTTTCGGCAATCACGGTATTCAGCAGAAGGAACGACGTGCAGTGCTTTAAAAGAAGAATATCAGATGAAACGGTGAGAAATGCCGGAGCGATACTTTTCATGTACCTTGTGCTATTTTTCACGAGCGGAATCATTATCAGCAAAATCGAGAAGCTGCCTTTGCTGACATGTCTTTTTGAAACGGGTTCCGCAATCGGCACGGTCGGACTTACGCTCGGTATAACGGGCAGTCTCTCGACAATATCAAAGGTGATTCTGATGGCGCTGATGTTTTTCGGCAGAGTGGGCGGACTTACGTTGATCTATGCCGCACTGCCATCGGCGGACAGCAGGAATTCACGTATGCCTCTCGAAAAAATCTCAGTAGGATAAGGAGAAACTATTTATGACATCGGTTTTAATTATCGGAGTAGGACAGTTCGGCAGCCATATAGCCAAACGCATGGAGGAGCTGCGCTGCGAAGTGATGGCGGTGGATATCAGCGAGGAGCGTATTAATGAAATACTTCCTCATGTGACAAACGCACGTATAGGCGACAGCACGAACGAGGAATTTCTTCGTTCGCTCGGAGTGAGGGATTACGACGTTTGTATCGTCGCGCTTGGCAGTCTGTTTCAGTCGTCGCTTGAAACAACGTCGCTGCTCAAGGAGCTTGGCGCCAAAAAGGTCATTTCACGCGCCACAAACGACGTGCAGATGAAGTTCCTTTTGAGAAACGGCGCGGACGAGGTGGTTTATCCCGAAAAGCAGATGGCGCTCCGCATTGCCACAAGATACGCTTCCGACAGCATTCTTGACTTTATACATCTCGATAACAGCTATTCAATTTATGAGATGAAGGTTCCCAAGGAATGGTACGGCAAGACTCTTTCGCAAATCGACATACGCAAGAAATACAGGATAAACGTCCTGACGATCAAGCGGAATAAAAAGGTCTTTATTCCATCGCCGGATACAGAAATAATAACAGATGATATCGCGTTTGTAATAGGAGAATTGAAGGATATTCAGAAATGCTTTAAAATATAATTCCAATTGAAAATAATAAAAAAATTAAAAAAACACTTGACAATCTTAATTTATAGTGTTATAATCACCACAATAAAAAAACCTGAGAGTAAGAGTAGTAACTGAGGTTTATTGCATTTTCAGAGAGCGGCGGTTGGTGAAATGCCGTAATGTACTCCTTGGCGAATGGACTTATGAGGGCGAACGAAAGCGCTGTGCAGCTATGTTCGGCGCAAGTAGCAATCGACGGGAATTTCGCACCCGTTATCATGGCGAAGCGTATTATTAAATGTACGTGTCAAGGTGGTCGGTTTTTTGTGAAACCGGCAAGCCGGGTGGTACCGCAGGAGATTATCGGATCAGTATATTCTACGCTCCTGTCCCAGCAGTCAGCAGTTGGGACAGGAGCGCTTTTTGGTTTCTCTTCCAACAACATACCTATCTATTTATATTTATTGAAAGGACGATCGCAATGAAACAGGACAACAACATTCCCTACAAGGTATATCTTTCAGAGGAGGAACTGCCCAAGGCATGGTACAATGTCCGCGCCGATATGAAAAACAAGCCCGCGCCGCTTCTCAATCCGGGAACCGGTATGCCTCTCAAAGCCGAGGAACTGTATCCCATTTTCTGCGAGGAACTGGTGGCTCAGGAGCTTGACAATAATACGGCTTTTATTGAAATTCCGCAGGAAATAAGAGACTGCTATAAGATGTTCCGTCCGTCACCGCTTGTCAGGGCTTATTTCCTTGAGGAAGCTCTCGGAACTCCCGCAAAAATATATTACAAATTCGAGGGCAACAATACAAGCGGCAGCCACAAGCTCAATTCCGCTATGGCTCAGGCATATTACGCGAAAAAACAGGGTCTCAAGGGCGTTACAACCGAAACCGGCGCGGGTCAGTGGGGTACGGCTCTCTCGATGGCTTGCTCTTTCTTCGGTCTTGACTGTAAGGTTTTCATGGTTAAAGTTTCGTATGAGCAAAAGCCGTTCCGCCGCGAGGTTATGCGTACCTATGGCGCTTCCGTCACTCCTTCCCCATCAACCGAAACCGAAATCGGCAAAAAAATCCTCGCTGAATTCCCCGGAACCACAGGAAGTTTAGGCTGTGCAATATCCGAGGCGGTCGAAGCCGCAACCAAGAGCGAAGGATACCGCTACGTTCTGGGCAGCGTTCTCAATCAGGTGCTTCTTCATCAGTCTATCATCGGTCTTGAAGCAAAAGCGGCATTTGACAAATTGGGCGTAAAACCCGATATAATTATCGGCTGCGCGGGCGGCGGCTCAAATCTCGGCGGTCTGATTGCGCCGTTTATGGGCGAGAAGCTCCGCGGAGAGGCTGATTACCGTTTCATCGCTGTGGAACCCGCGTCCTGCCCGAGTCTCACAAGAGGCAAATTCGCTTATGATTTCTGCGATACAGGCAAGGTGTGTCCGCTTGCTAAAATGTATACTCTCGGCAGCGGCTTCATTCCCGCTCCCAATCACGCCGGCGGTCTTCGCTACCACGGTATGAGCAGCATTCTCTCTCAGCTCTATCATGACGGCTATATGGAGGCAACTTCCGTCTACCAGACCGACGTATTTAAGGCTGCCGAACGGTTCGCCAGAGTTGAAGGCATTCTTCCGGCTCCCGAAAGCTCCCACGCTATCAAGGTGGCTATCGACGAAGCCCTCAAATGCAAGGAAACCGGCGAGGAAAAGACAATTCTCTTCGGTCTTACAGGCACGGGTTATTTTGATATGGTGGCTTATGAGAAATTCCACAACGGCGAAATGACCGATTACATTCCTACTGATGAAGAACTTGCCGCAAGCCTTGCCACTCTTCCCGTTATCGGATAATTAATTATTTCAAGCGCTGACCTTAATTTGCAAAAATCAGGTCAGCGCTTTTTTTGTCCGATTGCAGATAAATTAACAATTTTCCCGATTTACAAAACGAAAGATATGTGCTATAATAAATTTTAACAATCATTTTTGACAAGGAGGAATACTCACAAATGGGTATGACTATGACTCAGAAGATACTGGCAGCCCACGCCGGTCTGGACAGCGTAACAGCCGGACAGCTCATTGAGGCAAAGCTGGATCTTGTATTAGGAAACGACATCACTTCTCCCGTCGCAATTAACGAGCTTGAAAAAGCGGGCGTGGATAAAATCTTTGACAGGGAAAAAATAGCTCTGGTAATGGATCACTTCACTCCCAATAAGGACATAAAGGCGGCGCAGCAGGTAAAGAAGGTTCGCACATTCGCCAAAAAATACGACGTGCTTAATTATTTCGACGTCGGACAAATGGGCATCGAGCACGCTCTTCTCCCCGAACAGGGACTCGTCTCCCCAGGCGACTGCGTTATCGGCGCGGACAGCCATACATGCACTTACGGCGCTCTCGGCGCGTTCAGCACAGGCGTTGGTTCTACCGATATGGCGGCTGGCATGGCTACCGGCAGGACATGGTTCAAGGTTCCATCCGCGATAAAATTCGTGCTGACCGGCAAGCCGCAGGGCTGGGTGACCGGCAAGGACGTTATTCTTCACATAATCGGAATGATCGGCGTTGACGGCGCAAGGTACAAGTCGATGGAATTCACCGGCGACGGCGTGAAGAATCTCTCGATGGACTCCCGTCTCTGCATAGCAAATATGGCAATAGAAGCCGGTGCGAAGAACGGGATTTTCCCCGTTGACGAGGTGACAGAGGAATACTGCAAGGACAGATGCAGACGCGCTCCCGTTGTTTACACCGCCGACAGCGACGCGGAATATGACGAAACCTATACTATCGACCTTTCCAAGCTTCGCCCGACAGTCGCATTCCCGCACCTTCCCGAAAATACACGCACGGTGGACGAAATCGGAAGGAATGAAGTGAAAATCGACCAGAGCGTTATAGGAAGCTGCACAAACGGAAGGCTGGAAGACCTTAGGGCGGCGGCAGCCATTCTCAAAGGGCGCAAGGTTGCAAACGACGTGCGCTGCATAGTTATCCCGGGAACCCAGACCATCTACCTTCAGGCGATGAGAGAAGGTCTGCTTGAAACATTCATCGAAGCCGGCGCTATAGTATCAACGCCGACCTGCGGTCCATGTCTCGGCGGACACATGGGAATACTTGCCGAGAACGAAAAGGCAGTCAGCACGACAAACCGCAACTTCATAGGCAGAATGGGTCATATAACCAGCGAGATTTACCTCGCAAGTCCGGCAGTAGCTGCGGCAAGCGCTGTCACAGGCTACATCACCGATCCCGATACGCTCTGAGCGCCGATTGAGTGATAAATGAATTTCACGCTTCATACTTCAAATTATCTGGAAGGAGATTAAAATATAATGCAGGCACAAGGAAGAGTTCATAAGTACGGGGATAATGTTGACACCGACGTTATCATACCCGCGCGTTATCTGAATACATCGTCTCATGCGGAGCTTGCGGCTCACTGCATGGAGGACATAGACGCGGATTTTGTAAGGAAGGTTCAGCCCGGTGAAATCATGGTTGCGGGAAAGAATTTCGGCTGCGGTTCGTCGCGTGAGCATGCGCCTATCGCTATAAAGGCTTCGGGAATTTCCTGCGTTATTGCCTCAACATTTGCGAGAATTTTCTATCGCAACGCCCTGAATATTGGTCTTGCTATCCTCGAATGTGACGAGGCGGCAGAGGACATAAAGAACGGCGACGAGGTAAAGGTTGATTTTGACACCGGCGTGATAACCAATATTACCACCGGCAAAAGCTATCAGGCGCAGCCGTTCCCACCGTTCATTCAGAATATCATAACCTCAGGCGGACTTATGAATTCCATCAGGGACAGACTTTGATTTTTGTAAATTTTTGTAAACATATTCTTATATTATATATTTTTTGGTTGACATTGAAATAACGCTGATGTATAATTCAATTGAATATATTATGTGATTTATGTTAAAAGATTTGTGATTTTACGTTTAGAATTATTATCAAAGCTTAAACTTGAGAGGAAGGATTTATTATGAACAGGTCATACAGCAGATTTGTTCCCAATGGCAGTAGGTCTGTTTCAGCGTCCCGCAAGGGTACTGTTGTCCGCGCAAAGAAGCGCAGGTCGGGCAAGGCGTATTGGTTCCCGATAGTTACTATGATAGCCGCGGTGTTCTTTGCGGCTTCCGCGGTAATGCCACGCTCTCTGTTTGATGCGTTTGCCGCGGAATCATACTCCATGACTGTCGATTCGGGAGCGGGCGAATACACTGTGAAGGTTACAGGTGATACCGAAAGTGTTACCGTCGATTCTGACACAATCGCTAAGCTGTCACCGTCAGGAGACGACGTCGTTCTGGCGATTACGCTGACTGAAAGCACGAGTTTCACAATAACATCGACCGAGCCTATGACAACGGTTGAATTCGGCGAAGGTTCGTCTGTCGTTAATTCAATCAATGTCGGGAATTCCGGCACAACGACGCTGAATATTTCAAAGACCGGCATCAGCAGTCTGGATCTCAGCGGCAACAAGGATTTATCGGACGCGGCATATGAAATTTCAGCTCCGTCCTCAGGTATCACCTTTAAATTAGCCGCTCCTGAGTTTACCGGGTCTGACGGCGAGGGTGTGGCATTTGACGTTCCAGGCGCTTATTGTGACGACCAATTTAAAAGTCTGACTGCCACAATGCCCGACAATGCCGAAATAACCAAAAAAGGCGGTAAGTTCTTCATTCCGTATGATGACGCAGAGACCGCTTTGGGAGAAAATGACAAATTTACGGTAAAGGTTGTCAACAGCGAATTAAGCAATGTTACATTTGAGTTTGACGCCAAAAAAGAAAAGATCGACGAAACCAGACCCAAGACAAAGGGCGGCGATACAAAGAGCGGTACTTTTACCGTTACCTACAGATCCGGCGACGGCACAGGTGGTGACTATGCTGATGCCGAAAAGAGCGGTGAATATACTTTGCTCGATATTGCCGCTGTAGGTTTTACCGCACCCGAGGGTAAGGAATTCGATACGTGGGTTCTCAGCACGCCCGCAGATCGGGAATATCCCCCGAATCCTCCGGCAGGCGAGACAATTAACGTTGTTTCCGACGTCACATATCAGGCGACATGGAAAGATACTGATACGGAGCCAGAATCTCCTGAATCTACGGAAACAAGTTTGACCGTCGAGGATAAAAGCAAGTCCATTATCAAGAG
>ONCX01000043.1 GCA_900316455.1 uncultured Eubacteriales bacterium | reverse complement strand
TACGTAGTCCTCGTCAGTTACCCTGGATATTTCGACTGCGCCGTTTGCGGCTTCGGGACATGATACGTTGACAATTGCTTCCGTTTCGGGAGCAAGCTCTTCGCCTTCAGGAAGCTCCGCTCTGTATACTGCCGCTTTTTTATCTCGAACGTCAACCTTCCTGAGCGCTTTTTGGGCATCGTCGCTGCTGTCGGCAACTCTGAATGCAGTCAGAATTTTTTCCGAAAGCTCTGTGCTGACGTCTGTTCCGTCATTTGTCGGGGGTATATACGTATATGTGCCGTTGTTTTTATTGGCGTTATTTCCGCCCTTGAACGGGATAACGCATACCACATAATAGCTTACAGGCTCGCTCGCTTTTACCACAACATTCCACTTGTTCAGCGAACCTCTCTTCACCGCGGCGGGAGCCCCGTTCTTATAGTCAATATAATAGGAAACGGGCGACGTGCCTGAAATATCGTTGGAATAGCTTATTGTAACTGATTTTGTGGTTCCGCCTATCAGCCGCACCGGTGTGGAGCCTACTTTTAGCGATACCTTGTAAACCGCGCATATATCTCCTTCGCGGTAATTCGCTCCCAAAGCGGCAATCGCGCTTTTGTATTCATCACTTGTTGTGCCTGCCTTTGATACGGAAGCCGTTACCTTTGCGAGTCTGTAATGATTGCCATTTTCGTCCTGCGCTCCGCCTAAGCTGTTTGCAAGAGCCGTATCCGCCTGACTGCGAATCTTCTTTATCTGATCTATTCTCTGTTTTGCTTTGTTAGCCACTTCAAGAGCGTCCTTTGACGGAACGCCGCTATTTGAACCAAGCTCCTGCGTGACCTTATTTTCCGCTTCATTATATGCCTGAAGCTCGCTGTTGAATTTTTTGCTGTCTCCGGCGTTTGCCGCTGTGAGCAACGCCCTCGCGTGCGATTCCATCTCGTCCAGCGCCTTGTTTACACGCTCGGAATACTTCTTTACAAGCTCCGCGGTTTCGTCCTGACCGCCCTGCGCGGCTGTCGTTGATGTGGTTGTGGAATTGCTTTGAGTTGAAGATGAACTTTGTGTAGTGCTTTCTCCGTCCTGACCTGACGGTTCTTCGGGCGTAGTGCCTCCTTCTCCGCCGCCTCCATCTCCGTCTCCCTCACCCTCGGAATAAAATGCCGGTGAAGAATTGCTCCTGGAACCAGCCGCAAAGGCAGATATTCCGCTTGCTGAATAAATCATCAGCGCGGCGACCAGCAAGGCGGCAAGACGAATTTTAGATAATTTTTTATTCATTAAATCAAGTCCTCCTAAAGTAATAAACCAAGTGTAATAAAAAAAGATAATCGGTTGCAAATAACCTTTCGGTTTGCTTGCAAAAACCAATTACCCTAAAATCGTTCATAAACCCATTGTGTCCGTTCACTACGAAATATATTTTATACAATCAGTCAAATAATGTCAATATGCATCATGCATATATTTGCAGTCAAAAAATTATTAATAATGTACGAATAAAAGTTAAAAATATTATGCCGGAAATATATCATATGTGAGTTATGAATGAAAGTCACTTGACAATAAGGGCGCAATATTGTACGATATAAATAAAAAAGGAAGTGATGATATGAATTTCAAGAAAACCGCCTCATTAATAGCTGTCTCGCTGATATTCCTCATGTCCGGAGCCGGACTGCTTCCGACTCCCGCGTGTTTACCGGCGGCAAACCGTCCTGTCAGAGTGGTTTACGCTGACGGAGATTGCACATTCAGCATGTCGGGCGACGAAATCATCGGTTACGACGGCAATGCAAGCTCGGTGGTTATTCCGGATTATGTCCGGAAGATAGGCACGGGCGTTTTCTCCGGTCATACGGAGTTAAGAAGCGTCGCCATACCGGATTCCGTCGAGGAAATCGGCTTGTCTGCCTTTTCCGGCTGCACAGGTCTCTCCGGCGTTACTTTGCCGGATTCTGTCATTTATATCCACGACTGGGCATTTGCTGAATGTACCGGACTTTCTTATATGAAAATCACTATCCACAACTTAGTGAAGTAAATCACAAATCACTGTCCACAACTTAGTGAAATTAACTCCCTCCGTCACGCCTGCGGCGTGCCACCTCCCTCAGAGAGGGAGGCAATATCTGGCTCCCTCTCTGAGGGAGCTGTCAGCGAAGCTGACTGAGGGAGTGCTTAAGTTGTGGATAGTGGATTGATAATATAAAAAAATGCGCTGCGTCGTATGAGATTTTTTCATTCGGCGTATTATACGAGGAGTTTGCATTATGAGAAAAATAACCAAATCGCTTTTATCAATCATATCTTCCGCGCTTGTGCTTACAATGGCGTTGATTTGTACCGCCTGCGGAGAAAACGTCGATTCTTCTCCGGAACGCGATAAGAAAAAATTAATAAACGAAATAACGTCCTGCTACGGTACATGCGAAGATGATAAAAACAGTACCCTTGAATGCAGACTCAGAGAACTTGATGAAATGGATCCCGTCGAGGGGGCAAAGTGGAGAAGCATAATCGCGCTTTGGAAGCAGTCAAACGGCGGCTTAAAGCTAAATTATGACGTGCTGCCGGACGGTCTGCCGGATACCGACGAGCTTTGTATGGTGGTACTCGGCTTCCAGCTTAATCCCGACGGATCCATGCGCGACGAGCTTGCCGGAAGACTGAATGTAGCCAAAGCAAGCGCAGAGAAATACCCGAACGCTTTCGTGCTTTGCACAGGCGGTCCGACAGCCTATGACAATAAAGACGCCACCGAAGCCGACGTGATGGCTCGATGGCTTATTGAAAACGGAATTTCAGAAAAGCGGGTAATAGCTGAGAATAAATCTCTTACCACAGCGCAGAATGCCATGTATTCGTTGAATATCCTCGATGAAAAATATCCTCAGGTAACCAGGCTCGCCGTCATTTCCAGCGATTACCACATAGCTTCAGGCAATCTGCTTTTCGGCGCGGAATCCACACTGAGAGCCGAAGCCGCCGGTTTGGAAAAATACGAAATAATCTCAAACGCCGCTTATAAAGCCCCGTCAGGTTCTCTTTCAACAATGTTTCAGGCAAGCGCGCTCAATGAGCTTTCCGGCGGCAGATAACATTGGCGCACAAAAAATATGCCCTTCGGCGTTTTGCTGACCGAGGGGCATATTTTTTATCCGGAAAACAATTTTGAAAAAAAATGTAAAAGTTCTTCAGCTTACACGCTTAAAAACCTCGGCTGTGTCAAAGCAGCCCTTGAGCATGATGTATTCGCCGCGATCTGTGCGAAGCTGCCACACACGGTAATCAGGTTCGTTTTTAAGCCTGCCGAGACGTCTGCCGACCGACGCGCCGCTTCTGCCTACCGACAAGGAAAAATCGCCGTCCTCGCTGAATCCGACAAAAGTGTATTCAGCGCCGGATTCCCAAACGGTTTCGCCGTCCTGACTCAATTCAAATTCAGAGTGAGTCAGTGGAAGCCGTTCCCTTGCGGTTGCCACAGCGTGTGCCAGATGTCCCAAACCCGTGATGGCAGCTGAAAATATTACTGACATTGAATATTACCTCCGTTTGTTCACTGAATTGAATAATACGCGCTTAAAACATCACAAGTTTCGTTTCGATAAACATATGATATCACGACTATGTACGTTTGTCAAGTAAAATTTGTTGAAAAACAATAAATTCATTTTTTGGTAAAATATTATGTAAAATTATGTATTTACAATTTTGAAATATATGCAAAAAACATCGTATTTTAAAAATAATTAGAATTTTCAATTGCGTAACATTTTCATCATGGGATTATTGTAAAATCATATTAAGTATGCTATTTTATGTATGCTATATTGGAGGAGCTTAATATGGGTATTATAAAAAAAATATTCGGCAGCTATTCGGACCGCGAGATCAAGCGTGTGCAGCCTGTCTGCGATCAGGTGCTTGCTCTTGAGGAAAAATACGCTCCGATGTCCGACAGCGAGCTTCGCGGACAGACGCAGATCCTCAAGGACAGGCTGGCTGCCGGAGAAACTCTTGACGATATTCTGCCCGACGCTTACGCGGTGTGCCGTGAAGCGGGCTGGCGTGTGCTGGGTATGAAGCATTTCCCCGTGCAGGTCATAGGCGGCATTATCCTGCATCAGGGACGTATTGCCGAAATGAAGACTGGTGAAGGCAAGACGCTTGTCGCAACCCTGCCTTCCTATCTCAACGCTTTAACAGGCAAGGGCGTTCACGTTGTCACCGTAAACGACTACCTCGCCAAACGTGACAGCGAATGGATGGGCAAGATTCATCGTTTCCTCGGACTGAGCGTCGGTCTGATACTTCACGATATGAAGAACGACGAGCGCCGCGCTTCCTACGCGTGCGATATCACATACGGTACTAACAACGAGTTGGGATTCGACTATCTGCGCGACAATATGGTAATTTATAAGGAACAGAAGGTTCAGCGCGGTCACAACTTTGCCGTTGTGGACGAGGTTGACTCCATACTTATCGACGAAGCGAGAACGCCTCTTATCATATCGGGTCAGGGCGATAAGTCAACGGTTCTTTACAATACGGTCAACGAATTTGCCAAGAAGCTGCAATTCGTCAAGATCACCGAGGTTGACGAGAAGGAAGAACATGACGACAAGTACGGCGACGCGGATTATATCGTGGACGAAAAGGCGAAGACAGCAACGCTCACGCCTAAGGGCGTTGCACGCGCTGAAAAGGCTTTCGGCGTGGAGAACCTTATGGACAATACTCCCGAATCCATCACTCTGCTTCATCATATAAATCAGGCTATCAAGGCGCACGGCATTATGACCCGCGACGTCGATTATGTCGTTCAGGACGACAAGGTTCTCATTGTCGATGAATTCACCGGACGCATTATGTACGGCAGACGTTACAACGAGGGTCTGCATCAGGCAATAGAAGCCAAGGAGGGCGTAAAGGTCGAGCGTGAATCCAAGACCCTTGCCTCCATCACCTTCCAGAATTACTTCCGTCTTTACAGAAAGCTCTCCGGCATGACCGGTACGGCGCTTACGGAAGAAACGGAATTCAATGAGATATACAAGCTCGACTGCGTGGAAATTCCCACCAACAAGCCTTGTATACGCAACGACCTGCCCGACAGAATTTATTCTACAGAGCGCGGAAAGTACCATGCCGTAATCGAACGTATTCTTGAAGCGCACGAAAAGGGACAGCCCGTCCTTGTGGGTACAATTTCAATCGACAAATCCGAAATGCTCGGCGACGCTCTCAAACGCCGCGGCATAAAGCATTCCGTCCTCAACGCGAAGTATCATCAGCGCGAGGCTGAAATAGTCGCTCAGGCAGGCAAGTACGGCGCCGTCACCATCGCCACCAACATGGCGGGACGCGGAACCGATATTCTTCTCGGAGGCAATCCGGAATTCATGGCAAAGAGCGAAATGCGGAAAATGGGCTACGACGAGGAGCTTATAGAGGAATCCACCGCCTACAGCGATACCGACGACGAGGCTATAATCGAAGCCCGCGCCAAATTTGCCGAGCTTAACGCAAAATACAAGAAGGTCACCGACGAGGAAGGCGACAAGGTCCGCAAGGCAGGCGGTCTGGTTATTATAGGCACGGAGCGTCACGAATCAAGACGTATTGACAATCAGCTGCGCGGACGTTCCGGACGTCAGGGCGACCCCGGCGAGAGCCAGTTCTATCTGTCGCTTGAGGACGACCTCATGAGAATATTCGGCGGCGACCGTCTGCAATCAATGATGACGACGCTCAAGATTGACGAGGATATGCCTATCGAGGCGAGAATGGTATCCAAGAGTATAGAGAGCGCTCAGGCGAAGGTTGAGGGCAGGAACTTCTCTATCAGAAAGAACGTTCTCCGTTTTGACGACGTTATGAACCGTCAGCGCGAGGTCATCTACACCGAGAGGGATAAGGTGCTCGACGGCGAGAATATGCGCGAAAACATCATCAAGATGATAGACGATTCCATCACCGACAACGTGAATCTCTATCTTAATGCCGACGAGAAGGACAACTGGAATTTCGACGGACTCCGTTCCACATATCTCAATCTGCTTACTACAGAGGACGACTTCAATTATTCGCTTCAGGAGCTTGATTCGCTGGATAAGCAGGATATCACCGACGAGCTGATCAAGAGAGCGCACACCCTTTATGAAAAGCGCGAAGCGGAATTCGGCGAAAAGATAGCCCGTGAGCTTGACCGCGTTGTTATGCTCCGCGTAGTGGATACGCTCTGGATGGATCACATCGACGCAATGGAAGAATTAAAGCAGGGCATCGGACTTCGCTCCTACGGTCAGACGGATCCGGCTGTCGCATACACCAAGGAAGGCTTTGACATGTTCGATGAGATGATCGCACAGATCAAGGAGGACACCGCCCGCCAGATTCTCACCGTCCAGATAAGACGCGCAGAGGAGCCAAAGCGCGAACAGATACAGAAGCCAATGGAGCCTGACGCCGACGCGGAGGTAATGCCGACACGCGCAGGACGCAAGATAGGCAGAAATTCCCCCTGTCCCTGCGGCAGCGGCAAAAAGTACAAGCAGTGCTGCGGCAAAGGCAAGTAATTTTCGCATCTCCGGTTCAATAACATTCACGGCATAATAAATCAAAAAAATCGGTTTCCGCCAATCTCATATGGGATTGACAGGAAGCCGATTTTTAATTGTAGCATAAAAAATCATGCAATAATCATTCAGCAAGGAAAACGTGAATAAAGTCTTTAAATACAGATTGCCAAGCCGATTCATTGTGAATGCCGTCGGGAGAAATAACCTCCTTGACCTTGCCCTTAGGAGCCTTCTCTTTAATCAGCTCGAATACTGGTCTTGCCGCGTCGCACATTTGTTTTTCCTTAGGCTCGCCCTCTCCGCAATAGAGATAGATGAACGGACAGTTTTTCGTAAGCATTTTGGCAACCCAGTTTTTAATGTCGTCCTCCGCGTAAAATAAGAATGTCGGCGAGAGAACGCCCACAGCGGAAAAGAGATCATTATGGCTCATGGCAATGTAGAATACTTCCAGACCGCCGGAGGAACTGCCTATGATAGCGGTATTCCTGCCGCCCTTTTTAACGGGGAATTGCTTCTCTACCGCCGGCATGACTGTCTTGATGACAAAATCATCAAATTTTTCACCGGCAGGAGCAAAGTCCTTCATCATGTCGTCCATCATTTTATGCATCATTTCGGGAGACATTTCCGGGGGCATTTGCGGCGGCATTTGGGAAAGCATTTCGGGTGGCATCTGGGCAAGCATTTCAGGAGGCATTTGGGGAGGCATCTGGGGAGGCATATTATCCGGCATAGGCGGCGGAACAAACCTGCCTATGGAAGCGGGCGTCAGTTCGGCAGTACGCAGCATTGGATTGGGGGCGCTGTGAATTCCGACGATAATTGCCGATTTTCCGGTAGAAGCCTTTTCCGATTCCATTTCTTCGCGGGTGTGCCAGCAGCCCATGGGATTGCTTTCCTCGTCAAAGACCGACTGTCCGTCAGTCATGTAAATCACCGGCAGTTTTTCCCCTTTTTTGTGTTCCGGAACAAACACTCTCACAGTTTTGTTTCCGTTTCCGGGATAAGGAAAATCAAGGCTTACCGTTTCTGCCGGAATGATCTTTTTCTTGAATAACATGATTTTTCCTCCTGTCATTATATTGTAAAAGCGATAAAAATTTTCCTTTTTCGTTAATTATCATATCACTAATTACAATGGAAGTCAATGGAAAAAAATTTTTGATTTGATAACTGATTTCCGACCGCTATTTCCTAAAGAGAAGCGACGCTTGACAAACAGGGCAATATGGGATAAAATAAGTATAATTGGGGGTCTTGGTATGAAGCATAAGGAAATAACTCACCGTTCAGTGGAAAAATTTATTTTCTGGATATTTCTGATAGTCTTTCCGGTTGCGGCTCTTTTCTGCTTTACCTGCGGAATGCCCGCGTATCTCTGGCAGATGATGCTTGCTATTCCGGCTGTGCTTGGAATTTTTACGCTGGTTCCTTTTCTGCACGGCGCGCCGCAGGCTTACGCTGCCACCGCATGTATGATAGCAGCCGCCACCGCTTATATATGGGAAAACAACACAATATCCACAAGCCACGGGCTTTTTCTTGCGATAATGTGCTTTGCGGCGCTTTACCGCAGGATAGGTCTGACCGTTTTGCAGATAATCTATGTGACGGGACTTTACGCGTGGCTGTATCTTATGCACCCAGAAAGATTCTTCGCGCACCTTGAAATGCCCCTAAGCTCCGTTGCGCGTCTCGTGCTGTTTTATCTGGGAAGCACCGCCGTCATAGCTATGATAACATGGTTCTGCAACGCCGTAAAGATAATTGAATCCCGCGCACAGAGCATTACCGAGCTTTACCGTATGGTAGAGCAGGAAAAGATTAACGCCGAGGCGGGAAGCCGCGAAAAAGCCGACTTCCTTGCAAATATGAGCCACGAAATGCGTACTCCGATGATTGCCGTCTGCGGAATGAGTGAGCTTCTGCTGCAAAACGATCTCTCTCCGCTCGAACAGGAATATGTATCAACCATACAGAATTCCGAGCACAATCTGCTGAGTATGGTAAACGACATACTTGATTTTTCCAAGATCGAAGCGAATATGATGAGTCTCGACGAAGCGCCATACTGCGTGGAGGATCTTGTCTCGGACGTTGCCAACATTATAAATGTCAGAATCGGTGAAAAAAACGTCGCGTTTGTCGCCGACATTGCCCCCGATATTCCAGCCGAACTCATAGGCGACGAAGCGAGGCTGCGTCAGATACTTATAAATCTTCTCAATAACGCCGTGAAATTCACAGACAGCGGCATGATAAAGCTTCGCATGACGTGCAGCGTTGACGACGCGGCAAGATTCTGGCTTAAAATAGACGTTTCCGATACCGGCATAGGCATTTCACGCGAGGATCAGAAGAAGCTATTTACGCAGTTCACGCAGGTGGACTCAGATCACACGCGGCGCATGGAGGGAACCGGACTCGGACTTGTTATATCGCAGCGTCTTGCCAACAAGATGAACGGTTCGATAAACGTGGAGAGCGAACCGGGCAAGGGCTCGGTATTTTCCGTGGTTGTCGAGCAGAAGGTCAAAAAGCGCCGCGAGCTTGGATTCGTTCCGGATCCCGACGGATATCTCGCGTATGTCTGTGAGCCGGACAGATATTACGCCGAAAACATAAGAAGCATACTTGAAAGCATTGGTATTGCTGTTATATCCGTGAGCGACGTTGGAGTATGGGATTATTACAACGCCGACAGATTCGGCGCGATGCTCTTCTTTGATTACGCCGCTTCGATTGCCGAGGTCAATTCCTTCGCATCAAAGATAAAGCGTATGCGCCTTGTCGCAATGGTGGATCACAATACATTCGTTGACGATGGCGTTAAGGAGAATATTCTCATAATGCGCAAGCCGGTGCTGACCGGTCAGCTTGCGGCTCTTGTCCGCGGCGATGATTCCGAAAGCTTCCGCCGCACCAAGAAGCCCGAAAATCATCTATTCATACCCGACGCAAAAATTCTCGTTGTTGATGACAATTACGTGAATCTCCGCGTTACGGCAGGTCTTCTGAACGTATACAAGGCTCATGTGGACATGGTGAGCAGCGGGCGTGAGGCATATGAAGCGCTGCTTCGCCAACCGGAATACGACATGATTTTCATGGATCAGATGATGCCGGACTGGGACGGTATAGAAACTGTGCGCCACATAAGAGCGGCTGAGGGGGATTATTTCAAGAATGTCCCCATTATCGCGCTCTCCGCGAATGTCGGCGAGGCGGCGAGGGAGCTTTTCCTCAATAACGGAATGAACGATTTTGTAGAGAAGCCCATGAGCAGCGAAACCCTGGCGGGCGTTATCAAGAAATACATTCCCGCTGAAAAACAGCTCTCCGAGTATGCGGAGCAGATCGACCCGATGATGAAGATAAGCCGTTCCCGTAGGGAATACATTTCCTCAGCAGTGCAGAAGGACGCCCGAAGCATCAAAATTACTGGATTAGACGTGCCGCAGGGAATATTCAACATGGGCGGAAGCGTTGAGGCTTACAACAGGATACTCGCCGTTTTCCTGAGCGAAGGCAGGAAACAGTCGGAGGCGCTTCGCAAATACGCCGAGGCGGGCAGCGTTAATTCCTATCGCATAGAAGCCCATTCGCTCAAAAGCGTCGCGGCGAGCATAGGAGCCACAGAGCTTTCCATGCAGGCAAGGGATCATGAGGACGCGGCAAAACAGGGCGACGAGAGCTTTGTCACTGAGCATTACGCCGAGCTTGCCGACAAGTACGACGAGCTTCTGAAAAACGTTGAGGATTACCTTAAATCCTGCGATTTCCACATGACGGAAAATGAAAACGCCGATACCGGAGAAACCCAGCCTGTATCCTCCCAAAAGAAGCACGCGGACGCGGCTGAGATCCGTCAGCTTATCGAACGCTTTGACAGCGACGCCGCTCTGGAAAAAATCAGTGATTTAATGGGCTACAGACTTGATCCTGAAGACAGAAAGGCTCTTCGCAAAGCGGAGGAGCTTTTGGAAAACTATGATTTTGACGGCGCTGTTCAGGCGATCAGCTCGCTATGACTATAAAAACTATACAATAGTTTTTTTCCAAATTGTATAAGCGCCTTAACAATATGTTAACATTATATGTGTATAATTGTTTTAGGATTTTTTACAAGATAATTACGGAGGAGAAAGCAACTATGAAAAAAATCCTCGTCATTGACGATAATAAGACAACTCTCGCCATGGCGAAGCAGGCTATTGGCGATGAATATTCTGTCATATCCGTTATTTCGGGGTATCAGGCGCTGAAATATCTGGAACGCGACATTCCCGACCTCATTCTGCTTGATTTGAACATGCCAGAAATGGACGGCAAACAGACCATGAAGAAAATCAAAGCCAACGAAAAGTGGAATGAAATACCGATCATAGTGCTTACCGTTGAGAATAACCCTCAGACCGAGGTTGAATGCTTGGAAATGGGAGCGGTGGATTTTCTCGCAAAGCCGTTTGTGCCGCAGGTAATGAAGTCGCGTATTGCGCGAGCCATAGAGCTTCAGGATTACCGCATGAGACTTCAGCTCGACAATGAGAAAAAGCGCACACAGCTGGAAAAAATGAAGTCCCAGATAATAATGGTGCTTGCGAATATGATTGATACACGCGACGAGGTCACGGGATTGCATGTTCACCGCGTGAGCGCAATTGTGGAGACGCTTGTGAGAAAAATGCGAAATGAAGGAATGTATCCGGAATTTTTGGACGACCGTTATGTTACCAGCATCACGCTTGCGGCTCCGCTTCACGATATCGGCAAAATCAAGATACCCGATTCGGTGTTGAAAAAGCAGGGCGATCTCACCGAAGAAGAATTCGAGCTGATGAAGACGCACACCATCGAGGGCGCGAAGATCCTTGAAGAATGTGCAAAGCAGATCGACGATAATTACTACCTGCTTCTTGGCAAGGATATGGCAGCGTTCCATCATGAATGGTGGAATGGCAAGGGATATCCATACGGACTAAAGGGAATCAAGATACCGTTCTGCGCGAGGGTTTTAGCCGTAGCGGACGTATTCGACGCGCTTGTAAGCAAGCGCAGCTATAAGCAGCAGATGTCGTTTGATCAGACGTTCGAGATAATCAAAAAAGGAAGCGGCGGACATTTTGATCCGGAAATAGTAAACGTGTTTCTCTCCATACGCCCCGATATTGAAAGGGTTGTCCTTTTGGGAATTGACGACTGACATACAATAATTTTATACTTAATAAACGGCGTACCGGGATTCTTATTGACTTGGTACGCCGTAACGTTTTTAAATGATTTAAAAATCATAAAATATAAAGAAAATCAAAAAAAATAAAAAAAACACTTGACAAACAGATTCTTTCGATGTATAATAAGTTAGCCTTTTGAGGGAGATAATTAATTTAATATTCGGACGTTTAGCTCAGCTGGTAGAGCACCTGCTTGACGTGCAGGTTGTCAGCGGTTCGATTCCGTTAACGTCCACCAAGTTG
>ONCX01000026.1 GCA_900316455.1 uncultured Eubacteriales bacterium | reverse complement strand
CGGAATTCCCGCCGCCGTCTGTTACGACGCACTTGACCTGCATTCCGTTCCAGCCTTCATTCGCTCCCGCTGTGACTGAGGAATATGTGTGGTTCTTCCAGAGATTCCAGTCTGTCGCTCCTGCTTTTTTGTAATACCACTGGTAGCTAAGGGATATTCCCCTTGCCTTCACGCTGAATTTTACATCGTCGCCTACATTCGCCGTCACGGACTGCGGCTGGGTTATTATTTCAAGCGAAATGTTCATTGTCACCGTCGCGGCTTCCGATTCGGCGGAATTCCCGCCGCCGTCCGTTACGACGCACTTGACCTGCATTCCGTACATGTCAGCATCGGCTGTCGCCTGGATTGTTGCGGAAGTCATTCCGTTCCACTTGCTCCACGATGAATCCTCAATTCTCCTGCAGTACCACTGATAACTCAGAGATTTTCCGGTTGCTTTCACACTGAAATTCATCTGGTCGCCAACATTCGCTGTAACGGACTGCGGCTGGGTCGTTATTGTAATCGGGAATTCAACTGTCACTGTCACAATCTGCGATTCCGCAGCGTTTCCGCTGCCATCGGTTACAATGCACTTCACCTGCATTCCGTACATGTCAGCGTCGGCTGTCGCCTCGACTGTTGCGGAAGTCATTCCGTTCCACTTGCTCCACGATGAATCCCCAATCTTCCTGCAGTACCATTGATAGCTCAGACCTGAGCCTACGGCTCTTATGCTGAATTGAATCATCTCGCCTGTTTTTGCTTCCAACGACTGCGGCTGATTGATTATTTTCACCTTTGTTCCGTTCAGCTTTGCTTCAATGGCTTTCCACGTCAACGATCCGCACATTCCGTCGTCATCAAGCCCGTTATCGCTCTGGAACTGTTTGACAACTGACGACGTAGCCGGACCGTAATAACCGTCGGCGTCAATATCATACCCTAAACAGTAAAGGCAAAGCTGCATATACAAAACATCCGCGCCCACTATGTTCGGCGATACTACTCTAAGGAGCCTGCTGTAGTCAACCTTGTAATCAGCCGGATTCATTTCGCTTTCCGGCTTTATTATCTTCCCCTTATAAATCTCATATTTTTTCCAGTAGACATTTTTTGCGGATTCTCCGCGTTTGTCCGCCTTAATGTCTCTGTTTGCGGGAATCTCATAGTAATAACAAAAATAATATCCGGCTTTATAAGCGCCGTCGTTGGTATTATCCACGGACCTTATGTAATTGTACACATTGAAATAGCTTCTTTTCAGTTCGTAATCGAGAAATCTCATCTGCCCCTCGACCGTTTTGTAATCGAGACCGTTGCTCTCGCAATAGCTGACAAGATTGGCTTTCCGTCCGGCATGCCATTGAAACAGCCCGAAGCTTGTCCCGTTATCTCCTTCACACACCGGATTGAAATCGGATTCCGCCTTGACATTGGCAAGCACACCGCATACTGCGGCGGTATTCAGTCCCATCTTGCCGACAAGATAATTATACACCTGCGCCTCGTTGGAACGCGATCTGTCCGCCAGCACTATTCTTTCCTGGACAAGCGAAAATAATATAAGAAATGCGGTAACAAAGGCAATCGTCCGTCGGGTTATTCCTTTCATTAAAATACCTCCGCATATTATCATTCCAATTAGCTATAGGTGCATTATATCATATTTATCTCAAATTATCAACGCTATACTAAAACTTTTTGTTAAATAATGATTAATAGAAAATATTGGAAAATGCAAAAAGAACCTGAAAGCAAAACTCAAATTTGCCCTCAGGTTCTCCTAATGATGTTTTCTTTTATGCCTGTATCTTTATCCGACCGCAACATCGCCGCCGACAAGCGTGATCTTTGCCGCGCTGGATGTAACCGTCTTTCCGTTGCCGTCCTTGACAATGCATCTTACCTGCATATAGTTCCAGCTGTCGTTAGCGTAGGCAACAGTAGAAGCTGTTGTATGTCCTGTCCACTTGCTCCATGAGGACTGACCAGCTTTCTTGTAATACCACTGATAGCTCAGACTCTTGCCGGTTGCTTTGACGGTGAATTTGGTTTTATCGCCTTCCCTTACTGTAACGGCTTTGGGCTGCTGAGTGATCTTCAACTGCTCCTCTTTTTTTACTGTGGAAACGGCTTTTTTTGCGGCTGCATTCTTGATTGCGTTCCATGTGGTCTTGTTGCAGGAGCCGTCGGCTTTGATTTTATTGGCTGTCTGGAATTTCTTGACTGCCGCTGATGTTCCATTGCCGTATGTTCCGTCGGCTGTCACGCTATAGCCTAATTTTTTAAGGCAGTTCTGAATGAATTTAACGTCCGCGCCCTTCATATATGGCGACTTTACTTTAAGCGTGCGTGTGAAATCCTCGCTGCTGACTGTCTTGGTTTCAGCGCTGGCTGTCTTTGTATCCGTGCCTGACTTTGTTTCAGAGATGCTTGACTCGGTTTTGCTTCCCGCTGAATTTGCTTCGGTAACCTCTATCTGCTTTCCCTTGTAGCCCTTGTACTTCTTCCAGTAGGTGTTACGGGCAAGCGTTCCTCTTTTGTCCGCCTTGTAGGCTCTGTTTGACGGCACTTCGTAATTATAGCACCAGTAGTACGCGGCATCATACGCGCCATCGGCTGTATTGTCAACCGACTTGATGTAATTGTAGATCTTCTTGTAGGATTTTTTAAGCTCATATTCCAGATAGCTTAACTGTCCCTCAACGGTCTGATAATCAAGTTCCTTTTCCTCGCAATACTTGATGAGGTTCTTCTTGCGTTCCAAATGCCACTGGAAAAGTCCGAAGCTCGTATTTCCGTCGCCGATCTCCTTGACGTTGAAATCAGATTCAAGCTCGACGTTTGCCATCAGTCCGCATGCCGCGGCTGTGTTGAATCCCATCTTGCCGACAAGGAAATTATATACCTGTATCTCTATTGTCTTTCTGCTTGCGCTTGCCGCGTATGTCTGAGTCTGCGGAACAAGTGCTGCCACTAATACCATAACAAGCAGCGCCGCTGTAAAACGTTTTATTCTTTCCATTTGAATCATTCCTCCGTTTTGTATTCTGTCTGACTCATTTATCAAACGACAAAGAGATTATAACATTATTGAAACCTGTTTGTCAATATTTGTAACCGTTTTAGGCTATTTATTTACAAAGCTTTAACAAAAGGTTACGTACTTGTAATAAAGCTCTGTGGTACTGGAAAAATTTTGTATAAAATAACGTCAAAAAACCGGTCGGACATCGAAAATCGACGTCCGACCGGTTTTAAATTGTAACAATTATTCTGTGAGAATATGAAGAACCCTCTCAAAATTTACTCCATATCTGCTATCACGACTGTCTCCGGCTGTTATCTTTATACATTCGCAGGTAAATCTCACCGCCTGCTCCACCGCGTTTCTGAGAGCTTCTCCTTTGGCAAGCGCTCCGACGCATACAGAGGCAAATATATCGCCCGTTCCGTGAAAGCTGCCCTCTACCCTATCACCCATGCAGAGGAAATATTCGCCGCTGCCGCTGTCGTATGCCGCTGCGCCAAGTCTGCCGCGTTCAAGACTCACTCCAGTAACAACCGCTTTCGCCGCGCCCAACGTTGTAAGTCCGCGCAGTATTTCCTTTAAATCGCCCTCCGAATAGTCTTCTCCTATGTAATCAATGCCAAGCATAAGACAGGCTTCCGTCAGATTGGGAACGATAATGTCTGCCATGCCGCAGAACTGCGCCATTTTCGCAACGTATTCAGCCGTAAATCCGGAATAGAGTCTTCCGTGGTCTCCCATCACAGGGTCGATGAACACAAAGCCGTCGCCGCGAAATTCACGGATAAATTCCGAAATAACGTCAAGCTGTCTGACCGAGCCTGAATATCCCGTGTAGATCCCGTCGAACGTTACGCCGATTTTCTTCCAGTGTCCGGTTATTTCCGGCAATACGTCCGTAAGGTCATATTTCGTGGGGTCGGGGAACAGCGTGTGGGAGGAGAGCAGCGCCGTCGGAAGAGGGCACGCCTCCACTCCCATAGCGGAAATTATCGGCAGGGCGACGGTGAGCGAACACCTGCCGACACATGAAATATCCTGAACTGCGGCGATTCTTTTCATTAAATCAATCCTTACTATTTTTCTTCTGGCTTTTTATTCCCACGTTATAATCGAATAGTCCCGTCCTTGTCATAGCCGGTCTGAGAGCCGCGTACAGCGCGACGGCGATTATTACCGTAAGTATGGCGTTGACAAAAGTCGTCAGACTCTGAAGCTTGGCAATCACAGCCGAAGCCTCCGCGTCAACCCCTAATATATACCTCTTGTAGAAATATGACACGACCGGCTCGGCTATCACGTTGAAAAGCATTCCCGCAGATGAACCGAGCAGCGTCCAGACAAAGACATGCTTATTGCTCTGGAGTTTTCCATCGGCGTCACGCAGGGAAATTTTCCCGATTCTGTGTGCGACAATTCCTGTAATAAGTCCGATAAAAAATTTCAGCACAAAGGTCTTGGGCGCTGAGGTAATATATACCGGATCAAGCAGGTCGCCTATCGTCATGCCGATAGCGCCCGCAATGCCCCCCGGAATTCCTCCGAAAAGCAGCGCCGCCAGCACGCAGAACGTATTGCCCAGATGAAAGGACGTATAATCAGGTCCGGCGGGTATCTTGAACTGTAAAAACGTAAAGGCAAGGTAGCTCAGAGCTGCCATTATACCTACCTTCGCTATCATAAGCGCAGGTTTTTTTCTGTCAGCGGGATTGCTCATAATTTTCATTCTCCTTTTTTGTGAATAAATTTAAATAAATATCAGCGCATTAAATTATAGCAAGTCGATAGAAATTGATTTTACAAAACCTATTGACTTTCTCAGACGTCTGCTATAATATTACATCATAACTGTGCATTTGAAAATACACAATTACAACTATTTTTAATGTGACAGTTTCTTCAATTCAAACTCAATGCAATAAAATCGGAGATGAATTTACATATGATCTATGAACCTGTTTTTCTTGACGAGCATTCGGGAATTCCCATGTACCGTCAGCTCTACGACAGTATAAAGGGTAAAATATGCGGCGGCGAACTGACGGTCGGTGAAAAGTTGCCGTCTATACGTAAGATATCAGACGAACTTGGAGTCAGCCGGACTACTGTGGAACAGGCTTACCAGCAGCTTTGTGTGGAGGGATATCTCGTCAGCCGTCCGCAGAGCGGATATTTCGTGGAGGCGGCTGTAACCGAAAAAAACGTCCCGTCCTCCGAGGATAATTCCGGCGGCAGACCTGAGCCTTATGTGAAATACGACTTCGGCAGCCGGTATGTGGACAGCCGGGGCTCTGATCTCGATCTATGGCGCAAATACGTTCGCGCCGTGCTGAGTCGTGAGGATACCGTTTCTTCCTATGGACATTATCAGGGAGAGCCGGAGCTTCGCGGTCAGCTCGCACATTACGGCAGTCTTCTGCGCGGAGTGAATTCCACAGCCGACCGTATTGTAATAGGCGCGGGCGTGCAGCCGCTGCTTTCACTGATATGCGGATTGCTCGGCGACCGCGCCGGAACGGTGGGTATAGAGTCGCCGTGTTTTCCTCACGCCGAAAGGGTATTCCGCGACTTCCGGCTGAATATCACTGAGCTCGGTCAGGATAAATACGGCGTAATACCTCAGGAATTGTATGATTCCGGAGCGGACGTTCTCTACATTAATCCGTCCAACACCGAAAGCATGGGCAGACCAATGCCGGTAAGCCGACGCGCCGAGCTTCTGAGGTGGGCTGAATGCACAAACGGGCTGATAATCGAGGACGACTACAACGGCGCTCTGAGATTCAGATCCCGTCCCGTTCCAGCGATGCAGGGAATGGGCGGCGGCGAAAGGGTGATATATCTCGGTTCCTTCTCTAAGCTGCTCATGCCGTCGGTGCGAATAAGCTATATGGCGCTCCCTCCGGAGCTTGCCGCTCTATACCGCAGCCGAGGCGAGTCCTACAACCAGACCTCATCAAAAATAGAGCAGCTTGCGCTCGCCGAATACATACGTGACGGTCACATTGAAAAACGGCTGCGCAGGCTGCGTAAAATTTATTCTGTAAAAAGTGAGCTTCTTCTCTCTCTGCTGAATGAATACTTCGGTAAAACGGCAAAAATCAGACTTGCCGAAACTGCACTCTGCGCCGAGCTTTCGTTCGGGTGCAGAGTCAGCTCCGCCGAGCTTGCTTCAATCGCGCTCGACGGCGGTATCAGGATAATTCCCATGCAAACAGACGGCGGCTTCGTAAAGCTAAGGCTGAGTTTCGCGGGAATTCCGCCGGAGAAAATGCCTGACGGCGTGCGGCTTCTTTACGGCATTATCAGTCCATATTTCCTGTAGCGTACATTATCGCGGATATCGCAGCAATCGGTGCTGTTTCCGTGCGGAGAATCCTCTTTCCCAAGGTAGCGGTGAACGCGCCGGATTTTTCAAGCGTCTCAGCTTCCGTCGGGTCAAATCCTCCCTCCGGACCGATAACTATTGCAATATCCTCACAGCCGTTGGCTTTTACGTTCTCAATCACAGACGAAAGTGGCATTCCTCCGCATTCGTAAAAGAAAATAACTGCCTGATGTCTTTTGATATTCTCGGAGAGCTGCGTGAAATTTATCATATCTCCCACAGCCGGAATAATTCCCCTGCCGCACTGCTTTGCCGCGGAAACAGCCTGTTTCTGATAACGTTCGCGCTTTTTTGCCGCCGACTTCGTATCGGGACGGGACACGGAACGCCGCATTAGCACAGGAATTATCTCGTATACCCCAAGCTCTACAGTCTTTTCTATGATAAGCTCCAGTTTGTCTCCCTTTGGAAGTCCCTGATACAGCGTTATCCTGACCGAAGGCTCGCTCTCTGTATTTTTTACCTCTGTGACTCTCATCTCCACGCTGTCGCCGTAAACGCCGGTTATCCGGCATATCAAATCGCTTCCAAGTCCTCCGCAGACGGTAAGGCTCTCCCCCGCTTTCATTCTAAGGGATCTGGAAATGTGCGCGGCGTCCTGTCCTGTGACAGTGATAATGTCCCCAACCTGTTTTTCAATATTTTCTATAAAAAATCGCGGCACTTTCTAAGATTCAGCCCCTTTTCAGATGTTCAGATTTTTATTCATTCAGCGCCGGAATATCCGGTCTGACAACTACGCTCTTTGCGCCGTCCTTTTCCTCTGTAGTAATAATTATCCCTTCCGGAAGCTCTCCTGCCGCGTCGATCACAAGATTCGCAAGCTTATCCTCCACTTCCCTGCGGATAATATTTCTCAGGTCACGCGCAGAAGCTTCGCCGCCCATCGCGCTTGACGCAAGAAACTCTACGGCGCTGTCGTCTATTGTCAGCTTTACGTTCCGCTCCGCCATCGAATTGACATATTCGCTCATCAGAAGACGGCATATGCTGCGGTAATCGTTCTCGTCAAGCTGACGGAATACCACTATCTCGTCCACACGCGCCAGAAATTCCGGACGCAGGAATTCTTTCAGACCCGACATTGCCTTTTCACGTGAAATGTCGTCGGAGGTCTTGTTGAATCCAAGAGAGCCGCCCTGACGGTTGCTGCCCGCATTCGACGTCATTATGATGACAGTGTTCTCAAAGCTCACAGAACGTCCCTGCGAATCGTTGATCCTGCCCTCGTCAAGTATCTGCAGCAGAATATTCATCACGTCGGGGTGCGCTTTCTCTATCTCGTCAAAGAGCAGCACGGAATACGGCTTGCGGCGCACTTTTTCCGTGAGCTGCCCCGCTTCGTCATAGCCGACGTACCCTGGAGGCGAACCGATTATCTTGCTGACCGAATGCTTCTCCATGAATTCGCTCATGTCAAGCCTGATAAGCGTCTCGGGCGAATCAAAAAGCTCGTTCGCCAGAACCTTGACAAGCTCGGTCTTTCCAACGCCTGTCGGTCCCACGAAAATAAACGAGGCGGGACGGCGGCGGGGTGATATCTGCGCCCGGCTGCGCCGAATGGCTGAAGCTACAAGCCTTGTCGCTTCCTCCTGTCCTATTACCCTTTCGTTCAGCTTTTCCTCGAGCGTCGTGAGCTTCTTGAATTCATTCTCCTCTACACGGGAAGCCTGAATCCCTGTCCACAGCTCGATGACCTTTGCCAGATCGGATTCCGTCACCTGTCCGCCCATCGCCTCCGGCTCTATTTCCGAAAGGCGGTTCTTTATTTTAAGCTCCTCCGTGCGAAGCTCCGCTATGCGTTCATAGTGCTTTTCTGATGTATCCTCGGTGTCAGCCTGCAATTTGTCGCTTTCATCGAGTACCTTTCGCAGCTTTATGTTAAGCTCGTCAAATTCCGCCATCGCTTTGTTGCCGAGAGAAGCACACGCGCACGCTTCGTCCAGCAGGTCTATCGCCTTATCCGGCAGGAAACGGTCGTTGATGTACCGCTCAGACAGAATTACGGCGCGCCTTACCAGCCAGTCGCTTATTTTTACGCGGTGATGCAGCTCATAATATCCCTTTATTCCCAAAAGTATCTCAACGGTGTCCTCGACATTAGGCTCATTCACGCTCACAGGCTGGAATCTGCGCTCGAGCGCCGAATCCTTTTCGATATGCTTGCGGTATTCGTTGAAGGTCGTGGCGCCTATCACCTGAAGCTCGCCCCTTGAAAGCGCCGGCTTCAGAATATTCGCCGCGTTCATGGAGCCTTCCGCGTCCCCCGCGCCTACTATGCTGTGTACCTCGTCTATAAAAAGAATCACGTTTCCCGCGCTCTTGATATCGTCAATAAGACCTTTCATGCGGCTCTCGAACTGTCCCCTGAACTGCGTCCCCGCCACAAGCGCGGTCAGGTCGAGACGGTGTATCTCCTTATTCGCCAGCCTGAGCGGAACCTCTCCGGCGGCTATCCTCAGCGCAAGACCCTCGGCTATGGCTGTCTTTCCGACTCCGGGTTCGCCTATCAGACAGGGATTGTTCTTGCTCTTGCGGCAGAGTATCTGAATGACGCGGTTTATCTCCTTGTCCCTGCCGATTATAGCGTCGATCCTTCCCTCACGCGCCTTTTTTGTGAGATCCTCGCAATATTCTCCGAGGAACCGCCGCTTGTTTTCGCGCTTTTTTCTTTTGCGTTTTTTGGGCTGACCGTCCGCGAACTGAGCGCCCCCCATCTCAAAGCTTCTGCCGAAAAGATCCCTGAACGGGTTGAAAAGTCCTCCGCTCTGGCTATCCTCTCCGTCTTCGTTCCCGACATTATCGGGAGTATCTCCCTCGGATTTTTCCGATGAGTTGTCGCTTTCCGCCAGCGCGTTCGTCGCGTCTGTCAATGCAATCGGTTCGGGAGCGTCGCTGTCTCCGTCCTCCGGCTCGTACTCTCCGTCTTCGTATTCTTCTTCATCATACTCGCCGTATTCATCGTCGTCGCCGTCGTCAAGACCCGGCATTACCTCGTCAAACATAGCCGAAAACGGAAGCTCCCCATTTTCAGCCGCTTCAGCCATCTGATCCTCCATGCTTTCGATCATTTCCGCGTTCAGTCCGAATTGCTTTATCATGTTCTCAAGATTAGGCAGACCTATCTTTCTGGCACAGGTGAAGCAATAGCCCGCCGTTCTGCCCGGGTGTGCTGAATCGGTGGCAAAAACCACCGCCTGTCGTTTTTTGCATACTGAACAAAGAGGCATTATCCTCGCACTTCCTTTCTCATCCACACGCCGCCCTGCGCGGCGGTAAAAAACGCTCTGCTCCGTCGGAGCAGAGACTTGCTTTACGATATTGAATATACTTATTTTTTCAACTGATCTTCTTAGTATCTTTTTTCTCTTTTTTCTTCATAAGCTTTTCCTGCTCAAAATCTATGATTCCCGAAACGTATTCTCCGCGGAGTATCTTCATTCCCATGCGGAAATACATTCCAAATGCTATCAGCATTATTACAGCCGCAAATAGCGCTATCGACGGGACAAGTATATTAAGCGGTGCGTCCGGCGCGAAAATATTCAATGCGACAATCGCTATCATACATGCGTAAAATACAACTGTGGCAACCTTTCCCCACCATTTCGCCTTGACGAGCTTTCTTCCCTTTTTTACTATCACAAGTCCGCCTATTGCCATCAGAAGCTCTTTCACAAACATAATGCCAAGGGCAAGGGTTATCCATGGATAGCTCCTGCGGTATACGAACCACATGCTTATTACCACCGCGCCGAGAGTCAGCTTGTCGGCAACAGGGTCAAGTATCTTGCCCAGCTCCGTTTCCTGATTCAGCTTGCGTGCGAGAAATCCGTCAAACATATCGGAAAGCCCTGACAGCACCAGAACTATTCCCGCGTATGGGTAATACTGCGGTCCCATCACAAAGAAAACACAGAAAAATGGTATCATTACAAGACGAAAGGCGGTAAGCGTATTTGGAATATTCATAATCACCTTACACCCCATTCTTAATTATACAAAATACGTATCACGCTGTAAGTCCTTCTCCGAGAAACAGCATGATAAGGTTGTTTTCGCTGAAAAGCTTGAAAATGAACGACTGCGAATACAGCTCCGGCCGGAACAGGATAAAGTCCGGAAGCACCGGTCCTACAAGCTGCACCAATGACAATATAATAAGGAATATAACAACCACTCTTCCCGATCCAAGCACCATTCCGTTTGTCGGGGAAACCGCAGCACGGTCAGGATTGTAGAAATAAGCCTCGATTGTGGGATAAAACGCCCTGAACAAACGGTAGCAGCCGACAAACGCAATTGCGAAAAACAACGCTCTCACAACTCCGTCTATCACAGGTCTTGAAATAATATCCACTATATCTCCCGTAGCTGTGGTGAGATCTCCCGCAAGCAGCTTGTTTATCTGATTGAGACTTTCGCCAGTCGTGGTTTTATATATTCTCGCGCCGTTATTGACCATGGTCGGCATACCCTGCATTATTCTCTCCACCGCGTTCATGCTGGTGTCAACGTCTCCGGAGGTGGTTACAAGCGACTCAACACGTTCGATTATCACCGGACGGAAAAAGCTTGAATAGCAGAAATCTCCAAGAAATACCCCTATAGGAACCGATACCACCGATGAAGCAATAAACGCCAGCGATTCCACCGCGTTTTTTAGCTGCGACTTAACCGCGCATTTCTTAAACATGTACATGAAAAAAACAATTGTGGCAGCGTCAAGTAATATTCCCAACAAAGCAACTGTCTCCTTTCACTTTTCAATATATAATAAGTACAGACGTTGTTAACTGACCTTCTTGTTATAATAGCATAAAAACGACGCAATAACAACCTCATTCAAACAAAATTAACAATTTAATCCGTATGAATTATTCCACTTCTCCCAGATACATTACGCCTTTCGCAAGAAGTCTGCCTCCTGAGGTCAAAACTGACTGACAGTCCGCTTGTACCTCTGACTGACGCAGCAGCTTGCCCTTGTAATTATAACTGCTGACGTCCGACTGGTACAGCAGATTGACTCTCCCGTTCTCCAAATCAACATACGGAGCTGTCATCTCCGTTTCAATGACCGCTTTTTCTTTTGTGTCCGCACCTATTACCACAACCGACGAATTTCTTCCGTCTGAATGCTCCGAAAACACAAGCGCCAGATCTCCGTCTTCGCTTAGATCATAGCTGTTAAGAGTCCTGCCGTTATAATCATATATTGTATTATTGTCGTCCTTCACTGAAAGAAATGTGGCAAATTCGTCACCAACTGCCACAAGTTTGGAATTTCCATCGAATTCTATATCGGCGATAAGCGTATTTTCAAATTTGAATTCCTTCAGATTACGCTTTATTCCGACCTTCTGCAGGATAACAGTCGTCACAAGAACGCCGTCTCCCGTGGAATATCCGCAGACCGCAATATATTGTCCCGATGGGCTTACCGCAACGTCGGATATCTTATAGTTCACTGATTTCCATTTGTGCAGAACGCCGCCGTCTGGTGAATATACAGCAAGTCTTGCGTTATTGGTTTCACTGTTGGTTACAAGCGCAAATACTCCCGAAGCCGACATGTCCGCGCAGATAATAGAATTTTCAGTTACACCGCTGCACTTTTCTCCCGAAAGGGTTCTTACTGTATAATCCTTTCCCATGCTGTCATAAAGAAGTATATAGCCCCCGTCGCTCTCCATCTCAGGTGACGAAAGAAGATGATTGACAGACGACACCTGCCTGCCGTTGCCGTCAACTACAAGACATTTTGTGTTGGTAAGCACTGCCGTGCCTCTTTTGACATTTGAAATCCCTACAATTCTGTTCCCTGTAAAACTTACAGGAAAGCCTTCTCCTGAGGCATGAGTAAAGGCATATTTATCCCTGAATCCCTGAACGACAGCCGAAGGTCTTAAATCAGCGCCTGCCACAATCAGCATTACAACAGATATCAAAGCGGCAGCGGCAGTGATTCCCTTGACTATTATTTTTATATCGTCGTTACGCAAAACTCCGCGTAAAATCCCTGAAGTCTGAGAAGCCACCCTCTTTTTTTTGCTCACGGCGCGCTTATCAGAGCTTTTTTTTGCTTTATGGTCTCCCTCCATTATTTATATCCTCCTGCGTAATATACCACTTATATATAAATTGGCTGTTAACTTAGATTCAACTGACTGCTACAGTTTCATATTATTATAACATATTATTCCGGCTAATACAAGACCTTATTCAGATATAATCCGCACGCCGCGGCAGTAAATCCGGCGTTATCCCTGTTACGCGAGGAAATAATTGACGGTATCGAATTCTCTGCCAGCCTTCCCGCAGAAATCTGAAGCAGCGTTCCCACCATAATTCTCACCATATTGTAAAGGAATCCGTCGGCGGTCACGGTGAATTCGAGCATATTGTCATTCTCCGGAAGTCTCCTTACTCCGCACTGCGATACTGTCCGCACCTTGTCCTCCACGTCGCTGTTTGACGCGCAAAAAGCGGAAAAATCGTGCGTGCCGAGATAATCCCCCGCCTGTGCGTTCATGAATTCCTCGTCAAGCGGGTATTTGTACCACAGCGCCCTATCATGCCAGAAAGGATCACGAACGGCGGTATTCAGAATGAGATAGCGGTACTGCTTTCCCATGCAGCTGTATCTCGCGTGAAAGCCCTCCGGCACTTCCTCACATCCGAAAGCCGCTATATCATGAGGCAGAACGGCATTGAGTGCCAACGGCAGCCTTTCGCACGGGATCATACATTCCGTCCGGAAGCTCACGCAGAATTCATTCGCGTGAACGCCGCTGTCAGTGCGGCTGCAGCCTTTCACCGCGACATTCTCTTTAAGGATACCTCTAAGCGCGTTCTGAAATACCAATTGCACGGTCCGCATGTCGTTCTGAACCTGCCAGCCGCAGAAGCCGCTGCCGTCATATTTTATCCTCACCATGAGATTGCGCATTTTCTCTCCACCTTAAAATGACAATACATTAAAATTTTACACGCCAAATATTAATAAATCAAGTATCTCCGCCATAATTAAATAAAACAGCCGTTCCCGCTAAAAGCCTCCGTTGGAACGGCTGTCTTACCTAAAAATTTAATTTTTGTTACGAAAAATACGGATTGCCCTCCGTCCATTTGTCGGAAGGATCCCAGCCGCTGTAGCTTTGCCCTGATCTGCGCTTAGGTACTCCCGGACCGTCCGGACCGCTGTCGTTAATTATCCTTACGTCCGTGCCTATGGCGCAGTTGTCGTATATCCACTTGCAGTCGCGCACGCACATTCTTATGCAGCCCTTTGAAGCGGGTGTGCCGAGCTTGTCATATTCGCCGTTTTCCAGCGTGGACGCGTCTCTCTCATAATACGGAACGGAATGGAAGAGGTAATCGCTGCTTATCGAGCTGTTGTACTGACCGTAAACGTCGCCCACAAGCCAGCGCCAGCGGTATTTGGCGCGTATGCGGTATTTTCCTGTGCGGGTGGGAGACGATTTCTTCCCGGTCGAGCAGGTGAATGTCTTCACTGATTTGGTATAGTCACCGTTGTCGTCCTTTCCGTAAACCACAACTGACTGACTCCCCTTGTAAACCACTACAAAGTACTTTGCGTTATGCTCCTCCGGTTGAAGCGACATTATCAGCTTTTCCTCCGCCTTTGTAGTCGTGGTTTTTGATGCTGTTGTGCTTTTGGAGGTGGTTGTGCTTTTTGCCTTCGTAGTTGTCGTGTCTTTGCTTTTGGCAGTGGTCGTGTCGGAATCTTCTCCATTCACACGGCAGCACGAACGCAGGATCCATCCGGTCTTGTCACCGCCGAGGGATATTTTGCACCATTCCTTGCCGTCACGGTTCTTTTTAATCGAAATCAATCCGAATGTCTCGCCGCGTGCGGTTCGTTCTATTATACTGTATCCCATACCCGGACCCGAACGGATATTTACAGGTGAAACACTTATCTCCACACTTTTGCCGGTTGTCGGTTTAGTCGTGCTTTTGGCTGTCGTACTCTTGGTTGTCGTACTCTTGGTTGTCGTGCTTTTGGCTGTCGTACTCTTGGTTGTCGTACTCTTGGCTGTCGTACTCTTGGTTGTCGTACTCTTGGTTGTCGTACTTTTGGCTGTAGTACTTTTGGCTGTAGTACTTTTGGTCGTCGTACTTTTGGCTGTAGTACTCTTGGTTGTCGTGCTTTTGACTGTCGTTTCAGCGTTTGTATCACCGTTGACAGGATTACATAGGGAGCCTTTTACCCACCCCGTTTTACCGTCATCAAGGGAAACCTGATACCATTCGTTTCCGGCTGAATCCTTTTCCTTTGAAACTACTCTGAACAAATCGCCCTTTCTGGCGCGGGCGATTGTCTTGTAATTTGCGCCCGCTCCGGAACGTATATTGACGGGAGTTGCCTTTATCTCAACCCGTTCGCCGTCCGCCGATTTGGTTGTAGTCGTTGTTGTGGAAGCGGTGGTTGTACTCTTTGTTGTAGTGACGGTGGTCGTGCCGTCCGTCCTTGTGACGGAGCTTGTGTTTCCGGTAGTCGTGGTTTCAAGCTCGGATTTATTGAGAATACGGCAGCATGTGCTTAATATCCAGCCCTTTTTGCCGCCGTCAAGAGCTATCTGATACCACTCCTTGCCGTCGGACAGTCGATCCGATGCAAGAAGCTCGTAAATCCTGCCGCGGGTAGTTCTTTCTATGACCTTTTTGCCGGTTCCAGCGCCGGAACGTATATTTACAGGCGACGCGGTTATCTTCACCACGTAGTCGGAATAAACCATTGTCGTTCCTGTGGCGGTCTTTTCGGTGGTCCTTTCGGTGGTTGTAGTTTGTGCTTTCTCGTTTCCTGACGTAATTTCATTCGCGGAAGTCTTTTTAACGCTGTCACGCGTGGTCGTTGTGGTAAAATATGACGCGCCATCGCCGCCGTCATCTTTTATCTCATCGAATCCGCCGCCGTCTCCGTGGGAATACTTTTCTTCCGAAATGACTGAACGCGAGCTTTTTCCGAATTCATAAACAGCCCTCCGCGCCTGAACAAACCCGAATACGGCAGCCGTCGCAACTATGGCAAAACAGACTATCTGCGTTATGCCCGCCGAATTCATCAATTGGAATTTATTATTTCCTTTGCTTTGCTTTACATTTTTTTTGCTCATAAGCGTACTCCCATAATCTGAAAAAGCAACATTGAATAATACGTCCGAACCGGTTTAATTATCTCACAATAAATAAACCTATACTCATGTATTATAATATACCGATTTGTGGATTTTATTAATTAGTTGTAAATCTCACATCCAATTCATAAAAAAAACACCGTCTTACAGAAATGTAAGGGAATTTTTGAGTAAAACTCCGCATTAAGTGATTGAAATGAATTGCCTTGTGTGATAGAATAATAATAATTGCACATTGAGTGCTTCATATTCTTACAAAGGAGAAAAACAAATGGTCGATCATGATAAAATAGTCAGGGCTGTAACAGACATTTTAGAGGCAGTCGGCGAAGATACCTCCCGCGAGGGACTTCTCGAAACGCCTGAGCGCGTGGCAAGAATGTATGAGGAGGTATTCAGCGGACTTCACGACGACCCTATGCGTCACCTGAAAATATTCAATGAGGACGACAAGAACGGAGAAGTCGTCATTGTGCGCGATATCCCGCTTTATTCCATGTGCGAGCATCATCTGCTGCCATTCATCGGGAAGTGCCACATCGCCTACATTCCAAAAAACGGAAAAATCATCGGACTTTCCAAATTTGCCCGCATTGTGGACTGTTTCGCCCGCAGACCGCAGGTGCAGGAGCGCCTGACTTCACAGATAGCCGATTTTCTCTATAAAAATCTTGACCCGATGGGCGTCGCGGTCGTCATAGAAGCGGAGCATCTATGCATGACAATGCGCGGGGCGAGAGCCGCCGGAAGCTGCACCCAGACCAGCGCACTTAGGGGAATTGTCCGCAGCGACGCGAGAACCCGCAACGAGGTCATGACCCTGCTTGCAGGAGGTAAAACATTATGACTCATTCCAACGCCGTTAAGGATTGGCACATTGGCTGCGGTAAAATTATCCGTCTTGACCGCACATATATTATGGGGATTCTCAATGTGACTCCCGATTCATTCTCGGACGGCGGAAGCTATTCCGATCCGGAAAAAGCAATCGCCCGCGCTTATGAAATGGCGGAGCAGGGAGCCGATATCATCGACGTTGGCGGTCAGTCCACACGTCCCGGGCATATAGCCATTCCGCCCGAAGAGGAATGGCTTAGGATCCAGCCTGTGTTAAATCGCCTATGCCGTGACAGCGATCTGATTATTTCCGTTGACACATATTATCCAGAAGTCGCACGTCTTTCAATGGAGCTTGGAGCGCATATCATAAACGATGTGACCGGTTTCCGCGAGCCGCTTATGAGAAAATACGCTGCACTTCACCAAGCCGGCTGCATAGTCATGCACGACATTCAGCTTGACGAAAATGCCGACATATGCGGCGAGCTGACCGCATTCTTCCGCAAAAGAACTGCTGAATGCATTGCCGACGGAATCGGACGGGAAAGCATTTGTCTTGACCCCGGGGTGGGCTTCGGCAAGAGCTACCCGCAGAATCTCGCGATAGCCGGAAATTTCAGAAATATCTGCCTTGAAGATTATCCCATGCTCGCGGCTGCCTCCCGCAAGCGGGTAATAGGCATGTCCTGCGGCAATCCCCCCGCAAACGAGCGAATGCCCGGAACGATAGCCTATCATACGGCGTGCATTCTTGGCGGCGCGAATATGATACGAGTCCACGACGTTCCCCAAGCGGTACAGGCGGCAAGGGTCACGGACGCGATACTCCATCCCTATAACGAATAATTGCATTATTAAACAAAAAACCTCTGAACTTGCACTGTCGGTTGACAAAGCGCTTTCAGAGGTTTCTTTCTCGCTGTTAAGGAAAAATAGGGAAATTACTTTTGCTCCGGTGAATCATTCTGCTGCTGCGGGGTAAAGCCCTGCACCACCTGAATGACCTTCTGAACCACCTTCATGCAGGATTTCCTCGGAACGGCAGCGACAATTCCGCTTTTCAGTGAAATCTCAGCAATCGTCAATCCAAACATACCTGGGCAGACCCAGCCGGAAATAATAAGCATATTCGGCTGATATTCGAGCTTGATGAACCTCATTGCAGTCGCCAAGCCGGTTCCCTTTTTCCAGACAAGCTCATCTATGCCGGACGCCTTGTAATGAGTGAGGGAAAAGCCCTCGCCTGACAGCATGGCGGAAAGCGCATTGTTGACAGTGTTAGGATCAGTGTACAGCGGCATCTGAACAAAGGTGCGGCTGCTGTTGTGGGTAATGGTGTATCCGGAATTATTCTGCATGATTATTCCTCCTGATAATGAAATAATTGCACTTCTGCAATGTCATTATACACCATTTTTCCCGAAAAGTTAATGAAAAATCCGGAGCATTATGCGTTCTTTGCACAATACCCCGGCAATGTTTTCTCATTATCGCAGCGGAACCGGCTGCCGAAGATGCTTACTCCGGCACATTCCGCTGCTGAAAATCAGTTGAAGGAATATGGATTTACTTCTTATCCTTTTCTTCCTTCTTTTCTTCTTTGGTTACCAGCTCAATAATGCACATCTCGGCGGCGTCGCCTCTGCGGGGACCCTTCTTGATGATGCGTGTGTAACCGCCGTTTACGCCCTCATACATGGGGGCGATCTCGTCAAAGAGCTTCTTTGCGACAGTCTCTTTGGTTATAAATGCCATGACGTTTCTCTTGTTGGCAAGATTGTTGGTCTTGGCAATAGTGATCATTTTTTCAGCCAGAGGCTGCACTTCCTTTGCGCGTGTAACGGTAGTCTCTATCTTGCCGTTTTCAAAAAGGAAAGTAACCATTGCTCTGAGCATAGCCAGCCTGTGATCGGAAGTTCTTCCGAGCTTTCTTGTACCGGGCATGGATTTCACTCCTTTACTACTTATCTATATTCTATCTGCCGGTATGGACGAATCCGGAACGCGCCGCGTCCCTTATTCGTCCTCCTTACGCAGCTTGTAGCCGAGGGATTCGAGCTTTTCAACTACTTCCTCAAGGCTCTTTCTGCCGAGGTTACGTACTCTCATCATGTCCTCTTCGGTCTTGCTGATAAGATCCTCGACTGTATTTATTCCCGCACGCTTGAGACAGTTGAAGGAACGGACGCTGAGATCCAACTCTTCGATGGTCATCTGCAGAACCTTCTCGCTGCCCGTGTTGCTTGTCTCAACCATTATTTCCTGTGAGGAAACGCTTTCGGAAAGATTTACAAACAGACTGAGATATTCGGTCAGAACCTTTGCGCCGAGTGATACTGCCTCCTGCGCGTTGATAACTCCGTTTGTCCAGACCTCCAGCGTGAGCTTGTCGTTGTTTGTAACATCGCCCACGCGGAAATCCTCCACGCTGTAATTCACCTTTACTACAGGCGTATATATTGAATCGACAGCAAGAACTCCTATGATGTTCTGCTGCATATTAGCCTTGTTCTTCTGAGCCGATACATAACCGCGTCCGCTGTCAAGCACAATCTCCATGTGCAGCGAAGCGCCCTCGGCAAGCGTGGCTATATGCATATCAGTGTTGAGAATTTCAACCTCGCTGTCGCATCTTATCGAACCGGCGGTGACCTTCAGTTCACCTTCGCCCTCGGAGCAGACGGCGTCTATCTGAACGGTCTTGGGACCTTCGCCTTTCAGTCTTGCGGTCAATCCCTTCAGATTGAGTATGATTTCAGCCACATCCTCCTTGACTCCGGGGATGGTCGAAAACTCATGCTGGACGCCGTCAATCTTGACTGAATTCACGGCAACACCGGGAAGCGATGACAGCAGAACACGTCTGAGCGAATTACCCAATGTGGTTCCGTATCCCTTTTCAAGAGGTACGACCACAAATCTTCCATAGGTACCGTCTTCGTATAATTCCTCTGTCTCGATTCTGGGCTTCTCAATCTCCATCATTCAAAACCCCTCCTTATCAAGCATACAATAATGCACCGCTGTATAAAAATGTAAGCAAAATGCCATTGTCGAAAAAACAGATTACTTGGAGTAGAACTCAACGATGAGGATCTCGTTGACCGGTACGTCGATATCTTCTCTCTCGGGTACTGCAACAACCTTTGCTTTGCCTGTCTCCTTGTTCATGTCGAGCCACTTGGGAACAACTCTGCCCGCGGTAGCTTCGAGGACGTCGGCAAACATCTTGGACTCCTTTGTTTTCTCGTTTACTTCGATAACGTCGCCTACTTTAACCTGATAAGAAGGAATGTTGACTCTTCTTCCGTTGACAAGCACGTGACCGTGTGTGACAACCTGTCTTGATTCTCTTCTTGTTCTGGCAAAACCAAGACGGAACACTACATTGTCAAGTCTGCTCTCCAACAGAACCATGAGGTTTGTACCCGTCATACCGGGCTTTCTGTCTGCCTTCTCATAGTATGCGCGGAACTGCTTTTCAAGTACGCCGTAGATGAACTTTGCCTTCTGCTTCTCACGGAGCTGCACGCCGTATTCGCTCTTCTTGCGGCTCATGCGCTTGGGTTCTCTGTGAGATGACTTGAATATGCCCAGATAAGATGGATCGAGTTCGAGCGCTCTGCACTTTTTAAGAATAGGGTCTCTGTTAACTGCCATGTGAATAATAACCTCCTCTAATTAGACTCTCCTGCGTTTGGGCGGACGGCATCCGTTGTGCGGAATGGGCGTCACGTCCTTGATCATGGTGACCTGAAGGTCTGCTGCCTGCAATGC
>ONCX01000028.1 GCA_900316455.1 uncultured Eubacteriales bacterium | reverse complement strand
GAACGTTGGAAACAGGTTTCTTCTGCTGACGGTAATGCTCTGTCCAGATACAAAATTAAGGAAATATGGCATCTGCTAACATATGACAGAGATCTCAGTGACGACAAGATCACAATGCTGGGACAACAAAGACAGGTATTTTATTTGATGGACGACAGCCCGAGATATCTCAGCGCAAAGGAACACATTGGAATGAAGGATTATGTCCGACCACTCAGCGCGCTTATTGACGATATAGCAAGAGAACAGGGAGTAAAATTATCCAAGAAATAATTCTAAACATAAAAAACGCCTTGAGAATTTTATGATTCACAAGACGTTTTTTTGTATTATAGGCATTATATTATTTTGTCAGAGCTTCAACTATCTCTCCGATATAGACTATGTGATAATCCTTCTCCGGATAATTCGACGAGTCGTATTCAGGATAAACTATTCCCTCCGGCTTGATCTCTCCTACATAGATTTTTTTGCAGATCAGCACGGTTCCGGCTTCTTCAAAATAAGGCGCGGGTCTGTCATTGAGGACAGTCAGACCGGAGCCGGATATTTTATCCTCGTCCTTTCCGCTCACTCTTCCGCAGTAGACAAGCTGTTTCCTGAATTCCTCCGGGAAAAAGCTTACGGAAAAATATTCCTTTGCGTCCATGAATCCCCGTGTGTAACGCTGCGGACGGACATAGCATGTGACGACGTTCTTATTCCAGAGTACGCCCGCGCCCCCCCAGCTTGCGGTCATTGTATTGGCTTTGTCGGCGTCGCCGGCGGTGATAAGCATCCACCTCTCCCCTATTTCGCTGAACGGATTGAAGTCAAGCTTCTTTGGATCAACAACATTGAACATAATCTTATCTTCCTTTCACATATAAATATATAAGTATGGTATGCGGCCGCTTAACTTATTATACGCGATCTTCTCTTTTCCAAAAGCGCTCCGCGGCTCGTGGGAAAGTCCTGCACGGCGGCGGAGCGCTTGGATTTATTAATAGTAGTTGTAGTTTGTCGGAATGGAAAGATTGCTGAAATCACGTGTGGCAGAACCGAATTTGTCAAACGCGGTCTGATTGAAGCTCACGCTCTTGTCGCTCTCTGCCTTCTTGACAAGATCCTTGGTGAATTCGTCGAATTTATAGCTGATAAGAATGGTCTTACGGTATGTCTTAATTCCGGCGTCCTCATAGTCGATCTTCTGTCTCTGAAGAAGCACGATGGCGGAATCCGTTTCCAAAAATGTCAGCTCGCCCTCTTTAAGCTCCATTATCTTCTTGCCGTCTTCTGAGGTCTTATCCCATGTGGTCGTATACTTGGTGGAACCGCTCTTATAGTTTGTGGCGTTCTTTTCAAAATCCTTGCACTTGTCGGCAAACTTGATCTTGCCGCTTTCAGCCTGACTCTTGATCTTCTCGTACTGCTTTTTAACCTTTGCTTTCTCATCGGCGCTCATCATTGTTCCGTCGTCTTTATAGTAGTACTGCTGGATATAGCTTATCGTCGCGTAATTATCCTTGATGTACTTCTTGAGTTCCTTATCCGAGATCGGATTTGTACCCTCTTCACCATAGATGGCTTCAAAGATATCGTTCTGGAGAGCGAGGTTCTTATAATATTCAACTACAGAGCTTTTTGCAATGCCGTTCTTTTCAAAGACCTCTTTATCCGTATCGTACTTTTCCTTTGCGCTCGATTCCACAGAAGCAATCTCATCTTCTGTAAGCTCTATTTTCATTTCCTTTGCGAGCATTTGTGCGCCGGTATAGGCTTTGACTGTCTTTACAGCCTCGGAGTCAAGATATTCTGTGGCTTTTTTGTCCGAATCGGAAACCTTGAGAGTCTGCTCCTCCAACTTTGATGAGGTTGTAAGCAAACCGTTCTGCGCATATGTCCTGAAATTTTCCGCCTGTGTGTAAATGTACATTCCTATCGGAACTGAAACGTCATTCCCTATTTTAGCTGCCCAGCTCACATCCGTGCCGCACGCTGAAAGAGAAAGTGCAAGAGAAGCGGCGACTACAGCGGCAGCCGCCTTTTTAATCAATTTCATGTAAATACCATACCCTTCGCTTAATAATAGCTTTTTTTATTATGCAATCACACGCATATATCTGCGGCGCAAATGTTTAATTCCGCCGTAACAGGAGTAATTATACACCTCAAAATTAATTTTGTCTACATCTTTTGGGGATTATTCATCTTATATTTAAATATTGTTAGCAATTGACCGGATAATTTAATTTTTTTAAAAAATATCTTGACATTTGACTCAAAATAAATTATATTATTATTTAGTGCTTATTATAAAAAAAGCAAAGTACGGTGCAGTAATTCTGCGTCGGTCATTATGTATTCACCCCCTTTGGGGCGGCATTAACAGGAGGTGCATTGACATGGCAAAGTGTGATTTTTGCGGTAAGGAAGTTTCTTTCGGCATTAAGGTCTCCCATTCACACAGAAGAAGCAACAGAACATGGAAGCCCAACGTCAGACGCGTTAAGGCTATCGTTAACGGAACTCCCATGAGAGTACACGCATGTACCCGCTGCCTTCGTTCCGGCAAGGTAACAAGAGCTGTCTGATTTACTTACTTCCTATCCCATTGGCATTATACCCACTGTACAGTTCATTTCTGATGGCGGTACGGTGGGTGTTTTGTTGTAAATTTTTAAGCAGGTGAACAAGTATGGCAGGCAGTCAGAAGCAGAAATTTCTCGCTCTCCTTCAGATTCTTTACGAACAGACTGACGAGGAACACCCTTTGAGCGCACCACAACTGGTCGCTCTCCTTTCTGAAATGGGAATTCCGTGCGAACGGAAGGCAGTTTACCGCGACGTCGAAGCGCTGGTGAGTTTCGGATTCGACATATTGCAGTCCGTCTCCCCTCCAGGATATTTTTGGGGAAGAAGGCTGTTTGAATTGCCGGAGCTGAGAATGCTGGCTGATTCCATAAAATCCTCAGGTTTTATCACGGAGAAAAAGACCCGCGAAATGATAGAAAAGCTCAGACGCCTGACCAGCAAATACAAGGGCAGCGAGCTTGAACTTACGAATGATACTTCGGTACGTCCTAAGAATAACAACGAGGGCATTTTTTATACAATCGACAGTCTGCATTACGCTATTCAGAATAAGCGCAAGGTTCATTTTTCTTATTACCGTCACATTATCCGTAACGGAAAGATAATGTCTCAGAAGTCGCACGAATTTACTGTGAGTCCATACGCACTCGTATGGAACGATGGGAAGTATTATTTAATCGCAAATTATCATAAGTACGACAACTTCTCGCACTACCGCATTGACAGGATAAGGCAGATGAACGTCCTGATGGAGCCGTCCCGCCCGCTTAACCAATTCAGCCGCTACAATGACGACGATTTCGACGAGAATGATTATATCAGCGAGGTTTTCGGCATGTACGCGGGGAACGTTGAGGATTACGTATATCTCAGATGCGATACGGACTGTCTCGAACACCTGATAGACCGCTTCGGTCAAGAAGTATTCTGTGAGGCATACGACGAGGATTCCTTCACCGTGAGAATAAAGGCATTCATCAACGAGGGTCTTGTGAGCTGGATAATGGCGCAGCGCGGCGGAGTGCAGGTCATTTACCCTCCGGAGCTTGCCGAGCAGGTCAGATCAACACTTACCGCGATGCTTGGCTTCTATGGGAATACTTAAATCTCTTGGTTCTTAATTGATTAACTATGGAAACTTTTGTTTCCATTGATTTTGGCAAAATATGGCGGAAAAGATGCAAGCAGGACGCGTGTGGAGAGATTCTAAACAGGCTCTAAGGAGGATATCAAAATGCTTGTGGGAATAACCGGACCGAGCGGAGCCGGCAAGGGCTGCGTTACCAGAATATTCGCGGAACGCGGGTTCAGGATAATTGACGCCGATCTGACGGCGCGTGAGGTGGTTATGCCCGGTCAGCCAGCTCTTGAGGCTCTTGCGGAGGCATTCGGCAGCGATATAATCAAATCAGACGGCTCTCTCGACAGAAGACTTCTCGCCCAGAAAGCATTCTCCACCGCAGAGAATACCGACACGCTAAATGAAATCATGACCGGCGTAATTTGCAGCCGCATGAAGCTTCTCGCAGACGAATGCGCCAAAAACGGAATTAACTGCGTATTCGACGCGCCTCGCCTTATAGAATCCGGACTCATCAATATGTGCGATACATGCGTCGCTGTGACGGCTCCGCGTGAGGTACGGATTGCGCGGCTCAAGCTGAGAGACGGCTTGACCGAACAGGAAATCCTCACAAGACTAAGCCGACAGCATGAGGATGAATATTACACTTCTAAATGCGAATATACTGTAATCAACGACGGGGATCTGTCAAAGCTGAAAGAACAGGCTGAATTGATAGCCGATAAAATCGTAAGCTGACGATCAAATGACTGGGGGCTGCGGAATGTTAATATCTATGCAAAAGAGCAAAAAACCCATAGCGCTGCTGCTTGCCGCCGCTATTATCGCTGGCTGCGCGTTTTTGGGAATAGATACGCTTAAAAGAAGAATCTATCCGCGCAGGTATTCCGAATACGTTGAAAAATACTGCGAAAAATACGGCGTTGACCTTAATCTCGCTTATGCCGTGATTCACACCGAGAGCGGATTTGACAGCGACGCAGTTTCAAGCCTGGGCGCATGCGGACTTATGCAGATAATGCCGGAAACGTTTGACTGGCTGCGTTCAAAGGACAGCGAATGCTCTGAGCGTTACAGCGATATCTTTGACCCTGAAACAAACATAAGGTACGGGCTTTTATTCCTGTCGATAATAGAACAGCGCTTTGACAGCGAACGTCTTGTCATTGCGGCGTATCACGCGGGAATGGGGCGCGTCAGCTCATGGCTGGACGATTCCTCCTTTTCAAGCGACGGCGTTTCGCTTCACACTATCCCATTCTCCGACACGGAATATTATGTTAAAAAAGTGGAGCGCACAAAAAGAATTTATGAAGTTCTCTACCCTGCAGGCTCTTAAAATTCACTCAATAATCACATTGAACAGACAACTATACTGTTGACAAAAGCATAAAAAAACGATATAATCTAATTGTAAAAACCAGATTATATCGTTTCTTTTTATTCAAGGAGATGATCCCTGTGGAAAACATATCCTTCGGGAGCGACCAACGCATGACGGAATACGCCGCGGCTATGGCTGATTTCAAACTTCCGCGCTGGGAACAGATACCCGCGCTGGGACTATATATGGATCAGGTGATAACCGTCATAGATCAGGCGCTCTCGCCCATGATAGGCTTCAATGAGGAACCGATCATCACTCCCTCGATGATCAATAATTACGTCAAGCTCGGCATGGTCCGCAAGCCTGAAAAAAAGAAGTACAGCCGTGAACACATTGCAAGTCTTATCGTCATCACGATTCTCAAGCAGTCAGCCTCAATAGGCAATATCCGGCTCGGAATTGACACCGCCCTGAAAAACAGCGACCCGCAGAGCAGCTACGACAGCTTCTGCGATTATGTGGAGCGTTCGGTGAGAATAGTAATCCATACCGCGATAAGCAACGACGAAACGGTACAGCTTGAATTCAGCTTCAATTCGCGTCACGCGCTTATCACAATGGCAGTATGTTCCTTTGCCACCAAAATCGTCACCGCTAAGATGGTTTCGATACTGCGGGAAACAGCCACGTCCGACGGCGGGCAAACAGTCTGAGATTACGGTCTGCGCGCTGTTTCCACAACAATACTTTTAAATTAAAGGGAGGCTTTATGAAATTATGAACAAGAATAAAATTGCGGTCATGGCGGACTCCGGCACGGATGTGCCGCCGAATTACAGGGAAAAATACGGTATTTACTGGCTGCCGCTTCTCATCAACTATTCCGACAGAACCTATCTTGACGGAATAGACATACAGCCACATGAAATGTACGACAGACTGCCCGTTGAGATTCCAAAGACCTCTTTGCCGGACAGGGGAATGGTAACGGATTTGTTCGACCGCATAAAAGCCGACGGATACGAAAAGCTGCTTGTCGTCACAATTTCCTCCGGACTCAGCGGAACATACAACATGGTGCGTCTGGCTGCCGAGGATTACAGCGGTCTGGAGATTTCCGTGCTTGACACAAGGAACATTTCTATAGGCTCCGGACTTATTGCAATACGTGCCGCCCAGATGGTCAACGACGAGGAAATGGATTGGCATGAGCTGCTTATCAGAATAAAGCACGAGGTTCCAAAGTCAAAGGTGTTCTTCTGTCTGGATACGCTCAAATACCTGCAAAAAGGCGGAAGAATAGGTCTTGTTTCGGCAATGCTCGGAATGTCGCTCAGTTTAAAGCCGATAATATCCTGCAACGCCGAGGGTATCTACTACACCGCGGCAAAGGCAATCGGCAGGGCGCGTTCAATTCAGAAGGTGCTGGATCTGGCAAAGGAATTCGCGTCGCAGTCGTCCCGCAGTGAGCTTGCCGTTATGAACGGATATGCCGAGGAAGAGGGAATCGCCACCCGAAGACGTGCGGAAGCGTTCATCGTCAACGGAGAGGTAACGGTTACCGGACAAATCGGCGCGGCTCTAGGCGTGCATACCGGTCCCGGACTTATAGGTATTGGCGTGCTGCAAAGATAGAATTTTTATCCCGCACACGGAGGCGTTAATTTGTTTCAGAGTTTTACAATAGTATTCGGGCAGGCATTGTCGCTCTTTATCATGATAGCTGTGGGCTTCGGGCTTTACAAGGCGAAAATGATAAATGACGCAGGAACCGCGCAGATGACGGATCTGCTGCTTTACGCGGTCACTCCCTGCGTTGTGATGAGCGCATTCAACCGTCCCTTTAATCCGGACACGGCGCGTTCTATAGCCATATTCGCCGCCGTGAGCGCGGTGTTTATCGTGATGTGCATTTTCGCCGGAATGCTTTTTTTCCGCGGCGGAGACGATAATTCCCGCGTTGTCCTGAGATTCTCCACGGTATTTTCAAATTGCGGATTCATGGGAATCCCGCTTGCCGGAGCCGTATGCGGCGAAAAGGGCACGCTTTACGCTTCGGTATTTGTAGTTATCTTCAATGTCATTCAATGGACATACGGATATGCGCTTATGTCGGGCGAAAAACTGTCAGTTAAAAAGGTGATTATTAATCCGTGCGTTCTGGGGCTTTTGGCGGGACTGCCTGTTTTCCTGCTTTCAATCAGTATTCCCGCGCCCGTGACAAACGCCGTTTCCATGCTCGCGGCGCTCAATTCGCCGCTTGCGATGATCGTCATAGGCGTGCATCTGGCGAAAGCGGATCTTATCAGCACGTTAAAGGACGTGCGCTGCTATCCGGCGTCGCTTCTGAGGCTGATAGTCCTGCCGGCTGTAATAATGCCGGCTGTTATCGCCCTGCCGCTGCCGGACAATTATCAGAAAATCACCCTTGCCGTGATGTTCGGCGCGCCTGTGGCAGCGTCATGCGCTCTGTTCTCGTCCAAATTCAGGCGCGACTCGGAGCTTGCGGGACGGCTTGTCGCAATGTCCACGCTTTTTTCTATCATTACTCTACCGCTCGTGGTTTCCGTAGTCAAATCAGCGGTGAGATAATAATAAAAATTTCCGCCATACGCAGTATTAAGCAAAAAGCTCCTGCGTATGGCGGTTTTATTTGATTATCCGTGTCATTCGCTTATCTGTTTCGCAAATCTCGCAAGTTTTGTGGAATTCTCCTGAGCCAACGGACTTTTCCCGTCGGCGAGCGAAACGGTTTCCCTGATATTCGGCAGCAGCTTTTGCAGCTGAACGACGCAGCCTGAATTGTCCCCGCTCCCGCTGAGTGTGAACGCGGCTGTGACTCTTTCGGCAAGTCCGTGCTTCGGACAGTATTTTCTCACAAAGCTGTAGACCGGCGCGGCGCACTTTCCAGCCCACACCGGCGTGCCGAGTATTATTCTGTCATATGCCGCAAGGTCGAGTGGAAATTCCCGCAGGTTCGGGCAGATTCCGAACGTCACCTGACCGCCGCCCTTAATGATGTTGCCGAAGGACGGCTTCCCCTTTGATACAAGCGGCTTCACCGGCTCGATGGGACATATATCCGCTCCGGTTTGCTCCGCGAGAGCTTCGGCTGCCTGTTTTGTGTTTCCGTCAAGCGAGTAGTAAACAATAACGGTTTTCATAGATAAATCAAACCTCCTGTCAAATGTTACGATTTTCCGCGAGGAAATTTCGGATAATACGGATTTATCCTGCTGTAATCCTCCGAAACTCGGAAATCAGAAAATTTAAAGCAAAAGCCGCATTCTCAGGAATATATTAATTTCCCAGAATGTGGCTGTAATACTCAAGTTAATAATTTTACTTAATAGCGATTGCCTTTTTCGCCGTTTCGACTATGTTCGCCGCACTCAGACCGAATATATCAAGAAGCTCTACCGCTGGACCGCTCTTGCCGAATTTGTCGTTGACACCGACGCGCAGCACCGGAACAGGCTTCTCCTCGCAGACAACTTCGCATACCGCGCTGCCCAAACCGCCGATAACACTGTGTTCCTCGGCTGTGACTATAGCGCCTGTCTTAGCCGCGCAATCCAGCACAAGCTCGCGGTCTATCGGCTTGACTGTAGCCATATTGACAATACGTGCGCTGATTCCCTGCGCCGCAAGCTGCTTGCCTGCCTCGATTGCCTTCTCTACCATAAGACCGTTGGCAATTATAGTAACGTCGCTGCCTTCGCTCAGAACAACGCCCTTGCCTATCTCGAATTTGTAATCACTGCCGAATACTACCGGAACGGCAAGTCTCCCGAATCTAAGATAGCAGGGACCGTACATCTCCGCAACCGCTCTGGTGGCAAGTCTCGCTTCGGTATCGTCGGCGGGAACAATAACCGTCATGTTCGGAATCGTCCGCATGAGGGAAATGTCCTCGCAGCACTGATGGCTCGCGCCGTCCTCACCGACTGAAATTCCCCCGTGAGTCGCGCCGATCTTGACATTCAGCTTGGGATAGGCTATGGAATTGCGGATCTGCTCAAAAGCCCTGCCAGAAGCGAACATCGCAAAAGAACTGGCAAATACTATATTGCCGCAAGCTGCCATTCCGGCGGCAATGCTCATCATGTTCTGCTCGGCTATGCCGCAATCGAAGAATCTGTCGGGATATGCCTTCTTTACCTTGGAGGTCTTGGTTGCTCCCGCAAGGTCGGCGTCGAATACATAGAGGTTGGGTATCTCTCCGCAAAGCTCCACCAGTGTGTCGGAATAACCCTCGCGGGTCGCTATCTTTTTAACGTCTGCCATATTTATTTGACCTCCCGATTATTCAGCTTCCAATGCAGCGTACTGAGCCTTCAGCTCGTTCATGGCGTTCTCGTACTGCTCCGCGTTCGGAGCTACGCCGTGCCAGCCTACCTGATGCTCCATGAAGGAAACGCCCTTGCCCTTTACGGTATGCATAATTACTGCCGTGGGCTTGTCCTTGGCATTCTTTGCCTCCGCGACAGCCGCTTCTATCTGATCGAAGTCGTGACCGTCAATCTCGACTGTGTTCCAGCCGAATGCCTGAAATTTTTCGGGAATGGGATATGGAGAATTGACCTCCTCCATCGTGCCGTCTATCTGTAAATTGTTGTTGTCAATGAATATCATGAGGTTGTCAAGCTTCTTGTTCGCCGCGAACATCGCCGCCTCCCAGACCTGTCCCTCCTGGATTTCACCGTCGCCCAGCACCGAATATACCCTGTAGTCCGAACCGGTGACCTTGCCGGCAAGCGCCATGCCTACCGCGCAGGAAATTCCCTGTCCGAGAGAGCCTGTTGACATGTCCACGCCCGGAATGCCTTTCATATCAGGGTGACCCTGCAGGAAGCTCGTCGGCTTGCGGAGGTTCTTTATCTCGTCCTCCGGAAAAAAGCCCTTGATTGCCAGCGCGCCGTAAAGCGCGGGAGCCGCGTGTCCCTTTGACAGCACAAAGCGATCTCTTTCATCCCACTGAGGATTTGCCGGATCCACCTTCATCTCTTTGAAGTACAGATATGTAATGACGTCCGCCGCGGAAAGCGATCCGCCAGGGTGTCCGCTTTTGGCATTGAATGTACCCTCAATAATGTGCTGTCTGACCCTGCACGCCGTCAGGGAAAGCTGCTTCTTCTCGCTCAAATCCATTTGTAAGCCTCCTGATTTGTTTTCACAAAAACGCTGCAATTTGAATAACGTCTGTTATTATGTACAATCACACATGATTATTATAAAACCCAATTTATATAATCACTCATTTCAAGCGATTTGTCAAGCATTATCGTAATGATTTGAACCGTCGGAGAGAAAAATCTACAATGGCGGCAAATTTTATTGAACACTGAGCGCTAATTTATGCAAAACAGCGTTGAAATAATCCGGCAAATCACTCGTCAGACAGAGATTTCTTCCGTCCCTTGGGTGAATAAATCCTATCTCCCTCGCGTGAAGACATTGCCCGTCGCAACACGAAAACTGCTGCCTCGCGCCTCCGTAAACCGGATCGCACACTACCGGATGTCCTATGTAAGCCATATGTACCCGAATCTGATGCGTTCTGCCCGTTTCAAGGGTAAGGCGCACATGCGTGTACGTTCCGGCTGAACCGCTGTATCTTCCCAGAACGTCATAGTGCGTTATCGCCTCGCGGCTGTTTTTGTCCGTGACCGCCATTTTCTTGCGGTCTGTGGGGTGACGTCCTATGGGCGCGTTGACCGTACCGCTGTCCTCCCTCAGATTTCCGACGACAACAGCCTCGTACCTGCGGGTGAAGCTGTGCGCCTTGATCTGTTCCGCAAGCGATTTATGGGCAAAATCGTTTTTGGCGACTATCAGAAGCCCGCTGGTCATCATATCTATGCGGTGAACTATTCCGGGGCGCTCTACCCCGTTTATTCCCGAAAGAGAATCGCCGCAGTGATACATCAGTGCATTCACGAGAGTCCCGCTGTAATGCCCCGCCGCGGGATGAACCACCATCCCCTTAGGCTTATTGACGACCAGAAGATCGCTGTCCTCATAAGGTATGTCAAGCGGTATGTTCTCCGGCACTATTTCGGGCTTTACGCTGTCCGGAAAATCAACGCAGATAATATCTCCCGATGAAGCCTTTGTCTTCTTGTCCGCGACGCTGCCGTTGACGGTGACAAGTCCCTGCTCCATGAGCTTTTGAAGGTACGAACGGGAAACCTCCGGCATAAGCACGGCGAGTGTTTTATCCAAACGCCCGCCGTCATTTTCATCAATTATGAATTTTTTAGTATCCGCCATGTCATTCTTCAGAATCCGCGTCGGCTGTATCTTCCGGATCTTTTTTTTTCGCGTAAATTAAAAGCGCAAGCCTGTTTTCGTCGAGGAAAAACAGCACGTAGACAGCCATTATCACCGCTCCCACAGTAACGCAGCAGTCGGCAACATTGAACACGGCAAAGTTAAACAGCGGGCTTATGTCGATAAAATCCACCACATATCCCATAGCAAGACGGTCGATCATATTCCCTATTCCTCCGGCAACAATCAGCACGGCGGAAATCTGTCCGGTTATGTGATCTATGAATCCTTTTACCCAAAGCCAGCATACGCCTATTATGATAACGGTAGTCAGCACAAGGAAAATCCAGCGCTGATCCGAGAGCATGCCGAACGCCGCTCCCCTGTTCTGCACATATGTGAAGTCAAGCAGTCCGCCGATTACATGAATCGACTCGCCTACCTCGAAATTCGTGGAAACAAGCAGCTTTGTGATCTGGTCGGCAGCCACCAGCAAGGCGACGGCTGCCAACGCTATCAATGTCGTGATCATAAATTATCAAATCCTTACTCGAGAGATTTGACTACCTCTGCGCAGCGCGGGCAGAGTGTGGGATATTCATTATCGGAGCCTACATTGTCGGAATGCTTCCAGCAGCGGTCGCACTTGACGCCATGGGCAACCTCGACCGATACGCCGAGTCCCTCCACATCGCAGGGATTGTCGTCGCAGGGCTTGTTTGAAATTCTGACCTCCGAAACGATAAACACGTCCTCAAGGCTGTCCTTGACCGACTTTACAAAGTCTCTCAGACCGCCGTCACAGTGAAGAGTCACAACAGCCTCAAGCGACTTGCCGATGAGCTTATTCTTGCGGGCGACCTCAAGAGCGCGCTGAACGTCGTCGCGGATCGCGTGGATTCTGTCCCATGTCATCTCAAAGTCAACGCCGCAGTCAACTCCGGTGACCTCGCGGGGCATATCGTTGTAGAGAACAGATTCCTTGTTGTCTGTGCTTGTGTGCGGCATGAACTGCCAGATTTCCTCGGCGGTGTATGCCAGAACAGGAGCCAGCAGACGCGTCATGGCGTCGAGTATCATATACATTACTGTCTGAGCCGAACGGCGCGACATTCCGTATTTGAAATCGCAGTAGAGTCTGTCCTTGATAACGTCGAGGTAGAAGTTGGACATATCCACAACGCAGAATTTGATGATTGCGTGATATACCTGATGGAATTCGTACTTCTCATACGCGGCAAGGCATGTGCGCTCAAGCTCGTTGAGCTTCATGACTGCCCAGCGGTCTATAGGACGAAGCTCCCACATCTGGGTCATATCGCAGTCGGGGTTGAAATCGTAAAGATTGCTTATCATGAATCTTGCGGTGTTGCGGATCTTTCTGTAGGATTCGCTGAGCTGCTTCAATATATCATTGGATATTCTAACGTCAACCTGATAATCCGAGGAGGCAACCCACAGACGCAGAATGTCAGCGCCGTACTTGTCAACAACCTCACGCGGGAGAATGCCGTTTCCAAGGGATTTTGACATCTTTTCGCCCTTGCCGTCAACAACCCAGCCGTGGGTGAGAATTGCTTTGTAAGGTGCAACGCCCCTCCACGCGACGGAGGTGAGCAGCGAGGATTGGAACCAGCCTCTGTACTGATCCGCGCCCTCAAGGTAGAGATCGGCAGGCCATTGCAGCTCGGGACGCACGTCGCAGACGGCGGCATGTGTAACGCCGCTGTCGAACCACACGTCCATGATGTCCTTTTCCTTATCGAATTCACTGCCGCCGCAGAATTCGCAGACCGTGCCTTCGGGAATGAGATCCTTCGCCTCACGCGCATACCACACGTCGGAGCCGAATTCACCGAACAGCTTGGCTACCGCTAAGATGGTATCCTTGTTGATATGCGGCTTGCCGCAGCTCTTGCAGTAGAATATCGGAATCGGAACGCCCCAGCGTCTTTGACGGCTGATGCACCAGTCGCTTCTGTCGCGCACCATCTGGGTAATTCTCTCCTTGCCCCACGCGGTCACCCAGTTCACCTGATTGATCGCCTCTATCGCCTTGTCCTTGAAGCTGTCAACCGAGCAGAACCACTGTTCCGTGGCGCGGAATAGTACAGGATTCTTGCAGCGCCAGCAGTGGGGATATTTGTGCTTTATCTTCTGGGATGCAAAGAGACTGCCTGTTTTGTCCATATGAATGGCTATTGCCTTGTTCGCCTCGTCGGTGGAAAGACCGGCGAACTGTCCGGCTTCCTCAGTCATTCTGCCGTTTGCGTCAACGGAAACCACAATACCGATTTCAGGATAATTATTGCATACGTTAAAGTCGTCGATACCGAATCCTGGAGCCGTGTGTACGCAGCCAGTGCCGGATTCGAGAGTGACGTGATCGCCCACGATTATGAGCGACGTTCTGTCAAGGAACGGATGCTGCGCCTTCATGTATTCCATTTCGCTGCCGATCATTTCGCCGACTATCTCGTATTCCTTGATGCCGGCAAGTCTGAGAGCTTCCTCATAAAGTCCGTCAGCCATGATGTAGACTTCGCCGTTTGCCTTGATGAATTTATACATATATCTCGGACCCAGACAGATCGCAAGATTGCCAGGAAGCGTCCATGTTGTAGTCGTCCAGATTACAAAATATGTGTTTTCCTTGTCAATGCCGAGAGCGGCAAACTTGCCAAGGTCGTCGGCTACCTTGAATTTTACGAATACTGAAACGCAGGGGTCTTCCGAATATTCAATCTCAGCCTCGGCGAGCGCGGTCTGGCAGTCGGGACACCAGTAGACCGGCTTGAGTCCCTTGTATATCTGACCGTTGCACGCCATTTCAGCGAATATCTCAATCTGCTTTTCCTCGAATTTCGGCTGCAGGGTGATGTAGGGATCCGCCCACTCGCCGACGTTTCCGAGACGCTTGAACTGATTGCGCTGGTCGTCGATGTAGCCGTTTACAAATTCGCGGCACATGCCCCTCAGCTCGAGGTCGCTCATCTTGGAGGCCTTCTCGAAGCCTGCCGCCTTGCGTGCTTTAAGCTCGGTGGGAAGTCCGTGAGTGTCCCAGCCTGGGACAAACGGCGCGTTGAAGCCGGACATATTCTTGTATCTCACTATGATATCCTTGAGCACCTTGTTGAGAGCAGTGCCGAGGTGAATGTCGCCGTTGGCGTATGGAGGTCCGTCGTGAAGCACAAATTTCGGCTTGCCGACGTTCTTCCTGAGCATATTGTGATAGACGTCCTTCTTTTCCCACTCCGCAAGCATTTCCGGCTCGCGCTTGGGAAGATTGCCACGCATGGGGAATTCGGTTTCGGGTAGGTTGAGCGTGTTGTTGTAATCCTGGCTCATGGGTAATCTTTCCTTCTTTCAAATAATAGCAAAATTATAATTAATAGCAAATTAACGGCAATATATCAAAAATCAGTTGAAGCGCCTGCGGAAGCTTCTGTCGTCGCTGTCCGGCATTCCGCCGCGTCCCTGATCGAAAGGCTGACCGCGGAAGTCGCCGCCGTTCATGAGCGAATCCGCGTCCGCGTATTTGCCGCCCATATCGTCCCCCGTTATCGGCGAACGGTCAAAGCCGCCCATATCCGGCTGGCTGTCGCTGAACGAACGGTCGCGTGAGATATCTCCGGAATTATTGTCAAATGCCGAGAATTTCTTTTGTTCACGCATAGGAGGCGGAAGAGTGGTGGTCTGCATTGGCGGCATCGTGTCGTCGATGTTGACTGTAAATCCGCCCCTCGACTGGTTCATTCTCTCACGCGGCAGGACAGGATCCTGTCTGTCGCCAAAGCCGCTGTCGCCTGAATTGTCAGGCTGATAATTCATATCGTCGCGCTGATCCGTTCCGAAGCGGGTATCGTCCTCCTGCGGGGTGAAATCATTGCGGCGGTCGTACTGGTCTCCGCCTGCGCGGTCGGAGTAGGAATAATCGTCCTGCGGGTAATCCCTACGTGAAGCCTGAAACGCCGAAGCGTCGCGGTCAAGCATAGGAACGGACGCCACTGCGTCACGCGTGTCCTGACGCATTATTTCCTCGTTTGGAATGCTGTTTATCAGCGTGAGGTGTTCCTTGTACGCTTTCAGCAGACGCGTCTTGAAATCGGCAATGTCACGCTGCATTTTTTCTATAACGTCGCGTTCGCGGTGAATCTCTATCTGGGCGTTGGATACGATTTTTTCCGCCTTGATGGTCGCGTCCTTCAGAATGATCTCCGCCTTGTGCTTTGCGTCGCGCAATGACGCGTCGCCGACCTTCTGCGCGTTCATAAGGGCGTTGCGGATCGAATCCTCCTCGCGCTGGTATTCCTCAAGCTTTGTCGTAAGGCTTTCCAGGCGCTTGAGCAGCTCGGCGTTTTCCTTGAGAAGAGAATCGTATGAGAGCTGCACCTCGTCGATGAACGCCTCAACGTCCTCAGCGCGGTAACCGCCGAAATTTGACTTTCTGAAGTTGACGTTTCTTATTTCGTTAAGGGTAAGCAATGTGCCGTCCTCCTTTAGATCTTAGACATATTTTCGGGCAGACAGAATCAGTCTTCCCTTACGAGTAAAAGCTCCTAAATCGTCAATGATAAATTTTCCTGTTCCGCGTACCGTGATCTTATCGCCGCCGTTTACGGTCCGCGAGACCTTTTTGCATACCGTAGAATTGATCATGACCTCGCCCGCCGTGATAAGCTCCTCCGCACGGTTCCGTCCCACGCCCGCTATGGCGGCTGTAACGCAGTCCAGACGCGCCGAGGCGATTGTAACCTTGATTTCCCTGAAGCCGTGCGCGGCGGGAAGCGGCTCGTCGTATCCCTGCCGGAGTCTGACTCCTGCGCCGCCTATCCTGCACACATCGGCAAGCAGCGCGCGCGTCACCGTCCCGCAGCAGAAAAAGACGCACCTTCCGCTTTCTATGAGAATATCTCCGATACAGGCGCGTTCTATTCCCTGCGCCATCAGCGTTCCCAGCACGCTTCTGTGCTCCACGCTGTCGGCTGCGCGGAATGACGCTGTTATCCCGTCTATCGGAAAAAGCGCCCTGTCCGGCTCTTCATATTGAGGGAAAACTCCTAACATTCGCCGTTCAGCTCCATCAAAGCCTCCCCACAGCAGATAATTGGCATGTGCGCGCTTTACTATGGCTTCGGCTTCGGTCTGTTCGGCTTCGGTGAGGAAATCAGTGAATACCGGACTGCTCCGCCTTTGGCAAAGCTCCACCGCGTCCCCGATCATTGCGGCGAAAAAACGGACGTCGGATTTTTTGCTTTCTCCCGCAGAATCGCCTGAATAACTACCGCTCACAAATATCAGCCGAAGTACGCGTCGTTGTTTTCGGTATCAGAAAGGAAGCCCTGTCTGTTTACTCCAACGTCGCCCGGCGTAACCATCCATGTGGTCTTGGTTACCTTGATAAGCTCGCCGCCGCAGGCATATGTAACGCCTCCGAGAAAATCAAGTATTCTCGAAGCAAGCTCGCGGTTTATGACCTCAAGATTTATCGTCACCGAATGACCCTTGAGCAGACAGTCGGCTATCTCGTAGGCTTCCTCGCGTGTTTCGGGGGTGCGTATGTCTATTACGGACTTTGGCTCGCCGTTATTATAGAGCGTGCGGGTATTCGCCGCTTCGGATTTTGACGCGGAAGCGTAGGTCTGTCTTCTCGCTGTCGCGCTTCTGGGCGCGGGTTCCTCGGCTGCGGGAGCATATTCCTCTTCTTCTTCCTCTTCCTGCTCCTGCTCGTAATCGTCGAACTCTTCGGCGTCCACGTCGTCGTCTACCTCAAGGTTTCTCTTTTTTCTGTTGATCCATGCCATTTTTAATTTCCTCCAAATATTTTTTTATTTACTGTAATTTCTCCTGCCGAAAAGCGCCGTGCCGACTCTCACCATTGTGGAGCCGTGCTTTATCGCCTCGGCATAGTCAGCCGACATTCCCATCGACAGATGTTTCATCGTATAACTATTATTATGTGTGTTTTTTGAGCCAATGTCAATAAACAGTTTGTATATTTCATCAAAATACCTGATAGTTTGTGCAATTTCGCAATCTGCAGGCGGAATTGCCATCAATCCTTGTACATTTATACCATCAAATTCGCTTATCTCGCATATCAATTCATATGCCGATTCAGGTAGAATGCCGGATTTATTCTCTTCTTTGCCGATATTTACCTCCACCAGCACATTTGTCACAATTCCGAGTTCCTCGCTCCTTGACGCGATCGCCCGCGCCACACGCGTTGAATCCACAGATTGTATCATCTCGACCTTTCCTACAACCTGCTTCACCTTGTTCGTCTGCAAATGACCTATCAGGTGAATGTGCTTTCCTTCGCGGCTGAGACTTTCGTACTTTGAATTAAGCTCCTGCACACGGTTTTCTCCCATATAGTCAACGCCAAGTGAGAGCGCGTGATTTATCACCTCAACGGGAACCGTCTTTGTTACCGCCATGAGTATAATGTCGTCCGGATTACGTCCGGACTGTATCGCGGCTTCACCTATGCTGAAACGTATGGACTTCAGATTCTCCTCCACATCGTGAAATCTTCCCGAAAAGGCTCCGGAAATATCCGCGTCAACCGATGATTTTTCCATTATACAACCCCCTTTCGGCAATTACCACGGTATCCCCGACAGACAGAAAGTCTCCGCCGTTGCGTGGCTGGCAGATAACCATTTCGTCGGTTCCGTAGATAATGCTGACCTCTTTTTCCTTTATCTGACCCGCGACTATCGCGTAAACGCTCGGATACGTGGTCTGAGTCAGGTATTCAAGATGTCCTCTCGGCATATCGCCGGAATACTCGTTCTTGTGAATTACGTCCTTTACGCCCGCGTGAAGAGCGCTTTTCTGAATGGCAAAGCCTTCATACCGGCACTTTTCAATCCTTACCGGCTGTCTGCGAACACCGCAAAGCTCTGAGGCGAGCGAGCTGCATCTGAAAATAGCCAGAAATCTGTCCTGACCCTCCTGCTTGTCCAGACGGTAAAGCACTGCCTGAATGCTCTCATTGTCGGAATAAGGCAGATACAGGGTATAGGTATAATCCGTCACAAGAAAATCGGAATCAATTGCCGATACCGGACACGCAAGATACCAGCTGAAGCTGTTCACAAGCTTGCCTATCACCTTTTCCGGAGGCGTAACCTCTTTTTTCATAATCTCGTCGAGCTGATCGACAGTAAGCTCTTCAACCATCGACGTATTAAGAAGATTCTCATATCCGTCGCAGCTGTCGGAAAAATAACCGGAATCCGGAGCGTTGATCGTCTTGGGTTCCTTTGTCAGCTTCTGCTCAAGCCCTTCCTTTTCGTTTTCAAGCTGCTCGATACGCGCGTTATAATTCTCTACCTGGCGCATGGCTACAAGACGCTTGTTTAACAAATAGCTTATTTCTTCTTTAAGCGACGTCAGCTCCGACATGTTTTTCCGCTTTGCCGCCGCGTTGAGCTTTACCATTTTGCTGTCCAGCTGCTTTCCTATAAGCGTGACCGCGTTTGCGCTGTCATCGGGAAATGCCGTTATCGCCCTGAGCTTCTCTATCTCCTTGTCGATTTCGGAAATACGATCGTAAATCGACGCTTCAGACTCCGACGAAAAAATGTTTACGACAGCTTCTCCCTGCGAAACCCTTCCGCCGTTCTGTATCACCCTCACGGAATTTTTGCTGAGACTGCCCTCAATAGGCTGCTCGTCACGTATGGCGATCCCCTCGACGTCTATTGTTTCAAGATAGGGGGATATCGTCACCTTTTCGGTGGCATATTCGACATATACGCTCATAAATGCATGATATACCAGCAGTCCGACTATAATCGCGGAAACAATGGAAACCGTCAGTCTTACTCGGAATTTCGGCAGATATTTCGCCGCGACGTCCCTCACCGGATTTCCTAACGGGGGCGTGTCTAATTCATTTTTGCCGCGTCTACCGGATTTTCCAGCCATGCCGCGGGAATATCCCCTGCCGCGTTTTCCGGATCTGCCTGAACGCGCACGCGGCGTTCCGAAGCTGTTTAAATAATCCGCGTAATCAGCCGGAGTCACGTTTGCCGATCTGGGACTTCGCACGCTCCGCGATTCAAGCCTGTCGCCTACCATTGATTTTTTATAGCGCATACCGCCGGAAACAACCGTTTCGTCATTCTCAGATAAATTCACGCGTGTGGTTCTCCTGCCGTAAGGCGTTTTTTTGCCCACCATATAGTTTTTACGTCCTTCACCAGCCAAAAAGCAAGTCTCCTTTCTCAAAAAATATTCACAGATCAAGCTCCGATCTGACTGTATTTTCAGCGCATGCCGCAAGCTCCGCGAACGAATCGCACTCATCGGCATATATCCATATTATTTTATCATTTCGTCTGAACCATGTCAACTGTCGTTTTGCAAATCTTCGCGTTTCCATCTTTAATTTTTCCACAGCTTCATCGAGCGTCTGTTCCCCGCGAAGGTAAGGCAGAAGCTCCTTGCAGCCTATTGCCTGCACAACCGTCTTTCCGGCGTTCTCGGAATAGAAGCCCTTCACCTCGTCGATAAGCCCGTCGCGCAGCATCATATCCACCCTCAGGTTTATCCTGTCGTAGAGCTTCTGTCTGTCACGGTAGCCTATGCCGATTATGCAGCTCCGGTAGCGGTCTGGAAATTCCCGTGAACGGCGGTTGAATTCCGAAAGCGTCGTGCCGCTCAGTTCGTATACCTCCAGCCCCCTGACAATCCGCTTCCTGTCGGCCGGACTTAATTTTTCCGCGGTTTCCGGATCGGCTTTCCTCAGCCTTTCCAGAAGTGCCCCGCCTCCGTGTTCGTCAAATTCCGAATTCAGCCTGTCACGCAGCGCTCCGTCGGACGGAATATCCGGAAAAATTATGTTGTTAAGAAGCGAATCCACATAAAGCCCCGTGCCGCCGCATACAATCGGAAGCCTTCCGCGTGCTGAAACGCCTTCGATTGCCCTGTGTCCCAGCTCGCAGAACCGCGCAACCGAAAATTCCTCGTCAAGCTCCGCGAAGTCTATGAGATGATGCGGAATCCCGTTCATCTCTTCCGCTGTCGGCTTTGCCGTGGCTATGGAAAGTCCCCTGTAAATCTGCATGGAATCGGCGGAGATCACCTCGCCGTTCAGCCGCCTTGCAAGCTCCACCGCGAGCGCGGTCTTGCCGGAGGCTGTCGCTCCCACAACCGCCGCGACCTTAATCCCCCCGCTCATTGCTGTATTCTCCCGAAATATTTCTCGATCTCGCGCTGCTTGAGCGACACGAATATCGGACGTCCGTGGGGACAGTACCTCACATCCGGATTGTTTATCAGCGTAAGCACAAGCTCGGCAAGCTCCGATGGGAGATTCCTGTCGCCTCCCTTGACGGCGCTCTTGCAGGCTATGGTGTGGTAAATCCAGTCGATTTTTTCAGTTGTGACCGTGGTCTGTCCGGCGCGGAGCTGTCCGGCTATTTCCAGAAACGCGCCCTCCGCGTCGTCGCCGGAAAGTATCGTAGGCACGCTTCTGAGCAGCACGGTTCCCATGCCGAAATCCTCTACCTCGAAGCCCGCGCCCGCGAGAAGCTCTATGCTCTGCGTTACCGCGTCGTACTGATTCTTGTCAAGCGTTACCGGCAGCGGAGTCAGAAGCATCTGACTGTCAGGATTCTCCCGCTGCTTTATAAGTCTTTCGTATATAAGCCTCTCGTGCGCCGCGTGCTTGTCAATCAGAATAAGCTCGCCGCCGGATTCGACGAGAATGTATGTGTTGAAAATCTCGCCCGTTATCTTATATTCCGGCATTATGAAGCTGTCAGCCGTCTGAATTTCCTCATCGGCGGGGGCTGTCTGTAAATTTTCCTCCCGCACGTCGGGATTGCGTCCGTCAGCGTTATCTGAGAATGCCGGCGGGAGCGTGCCGTGTATCTCCGGCTCGGCGGCGCGGACAGACTGTTCGTAAGTCGGCGGCGGGGGCGTGTATCCTGTTCTCAGCGATGAAGCAGCCACGTCAGGATCGCTGACATTCGGTATTTCGAAAACTGTTGCCGGCTTTGGTCCGGACGCGCTTATTTCTGAATTCCCCAAGCTCCTCTCCGCACGGTTCCTTATCGCCTCGGAACGAACCGACTGTGCGAGATTGATCTGCACGCCGCCGTATTCGTGCATATTAGGAGATGTGCTGACCCTGCGAGCCGGAGGAAGCTCCACGTCACGCGGAGAATCAAACTCTGTGAGCGCTGATTTTACGGCGAAATATACGGCTTCATATATCGGTCTTTCCTCAGTGAAGCGAACCTCTAACTTTGCCGGATGAACGTTCACGTCCACAGCGGAACAGTCTAAACTTATTCCCAGCACGCAGGCGGGGAATTTGCCTATCATGACCGCGCCCTTGCACGCCTCCTCCAGCGCCCTCTGCATCGTGTTGCTCCTGACATACCGCCCGTTAATGAAAAACACCTGCATGGCGCGGTTGGGTCGGGAATTGACGGGCTTGGAAACAAAGCCCTCCACGCTTACGTTCTGATAGCTGTATTTTACGGGGATAAGCCCCGATGTGAATTCCCTGCCATAGACCGCGTGTATTGCCGAACGCAGCTTTCCGTCGCCAGGAGTGAGCAGCGTTTCCCTGCCCTCGCGGACAAAGCGGAAGGATATCTCCGGATGCGAGAGCGCCACGCGGTCAATGACGGCTGCAATGGCATTGCCCTCGGTCTTGTCGGATTTGAGGAATTTTCTTCTGGCGGGAGTGTTATAGAACATGTCGCGCACAATAATTGTCGTGCCGACCGCGCAGCCGGTTTCCTCATTGACTACCTCGTCGCTGCCCTCTATGACGTAATGCACACCAGCGTCGTTTTCGGCCGTCCGTGTGACAAGCTCCATCCTTGAAACGGCGCATATCGACGCGAGTGCCTCGCCGCGGAAGCCGAGCGTCGATATGCTGTCCAGGTCAGCGCCTACGCGTATCTTGCTCGTCGCGTGGCGCAGGAATGCCGTCGGCACGTCGTCGGGGGAAATTCCCTCGCCGTTGTCGGTGACGCGGATATATGTCGAACCGCCGTGCTTTATCTCGACGGTTATCACATTTGCCCCCGCGTCTATGCAATTTTCAACAAGCTCCTTGACAACCGACGATGGACGTTCCACAACCTCACCGGCGGCAATAAGCTCGGCTGTATGTTTATCTAACAATCTTACCTTTGACATTTTTTCTACCTTTCAGAAAAATATGAAATCCGGAGTGCGAATGTCAGACCGGTTTGACGCCGAAAATCCGTTCCGTGTTTTCCCTTGTATGTCTGATCAGCTCCTGCTCGTCTATGCACATGTATTTCGCAAGCTCCCGCGCAACGTATTTTACATTCTGCGGTACATTGATGCGCGCAAGTCCCGGCACATTGCGGGGCGTGAGGTAGGGCGCGTCGGTTTCTATCAGCACGCGTTCCGGCGGCAGGACAGTCACTGCTTCCCGCAGGTCGTCGGCACGGCGGTCGTCGCATATCCAGCCGGTGACGCCGATGCAGAAGCCCATCGAGAGATATTTCTCCATCGTCGCCCTGTCGCCTGTAAAGCAATGCACGACAGACCTCCCGCACACCTCCGGGTGTTTCTCGAATATTGCCGCAAAATCCTTCGCTGCCGCTCTTTCATGCAGGAACATCGGCATCCCTGTCTTTTCGGCAATTTGGATATGACGTTCCAGACAGCGCATCTGGTTCTCACGGGTGGAATACATTCTGTCGAAATCCAGTCCGCACTCCCCCACCGCGACTGATTTCGGATTCGAGGAAAGCATCTGCTCTATCCGCGCAAAGTCCTCCCCGCGTGCCGAGTCCGCGTTGTGGGGGTGAATGCCCGCCGTGCCGAAGGCTTCATGCGTCTGCACAAACCGGTGGGTAGCTTCATTGGATTTCATATCCGAGCCGGTGATAATGCACATAACTCCCTCGCTGAGAGCGTCGTTCAGAATCCTCTCCGGCTCGCGGAACTGCCTGCAGAACAGATTCAGCCC
>ONCX01000020.1 GCA_900316455.1 uncultured Eubacteriales bacterium | reverse complement strand
TTCAAAATTTATGTGATAGAATTATCCGTATAATATTATTTAATCATTATCAGGGAGTGACCTTAGGTGTCAGGAATGCAAATGCCAAAAAGAAACGACGTCTGCTGGTGCGGCAGCGGCAAAAAATACAAGAAGTGCCACATGGACTTTGACAGGAGGATTCACGAGCGCAAGCTTGCGGGCGACGAGGTTCCGTCGCATTTTCTCATCAAGACTCCGGCGCAGCTCGCCGGCATACGCGAGAGCGCAAAGATCAATATAGCTGTACTGGATTATGTTGCGGAACACATACGCGCCGGTATAACTACCGAGGATATCGACAAATGGGTATACGAACAGACCGTCCTGCGCGGGGGCATTCCCGCGCCCCTGAATTACGAGGGCTATCCCAAGAGCGTATGCACCTCCATTGACAACGTGGTCTGCCACGGCATTCCCTCTCCCGACAGGGTGCTATCAATGTGGACTGCTCCACCGTACTTAACGGATATTTTTCCGATTCGTCAAGAATGTTCTGTATCGGCGAGGTGTCGCCGGAAAAGAAGCGTCTGGTCGAGGTGGCGAAGGAAAGCCTGAACGTCGGTCTTAAAAAGGTCAGACCGTGGGGATATCTCGGCGACATGGGCGACGCGATAAATCAATATGTGATGAGCAACGGCTACAGCGTCGTTCAGGACATAGGCGGTCACGGCATAGGGCTTGAATTCCATGAGGACCCGTGGGTGAGCTACGTCTCGAAGCCGGGTACTGAAATGCTGATGGTTCCCGGACTGGTATTCACCATAGAGCCGATGATAAACATGGGCGGATTCGAGATATACGAGGACGAAAAGGACGGCTGGACAATTTACACAAAGGACGGAAAGCCCTCCGCGCAATGGGAGATTCAGGTCGCCGTCACCGACGACGGCTACGAAATCATTTCCTATTGAACCGTAAATATTTCATCAGAATAAAATGTAAAAGCGTTGCGCCGGCGACATCGATATCCCGACGCAACGCTTTTGGCTTTTTTTAAGAAAACTTACCGCGTTTACGATTCCTTCTTGATTTTAAAGAGAAGTCTGAGAATAGGCGCAAGCGCTTTGGGACTTTTTACTACTACGATCTTCATAAGTATTACCTCCGCATTGTGATGTATTGTTTTTTTTGCGTTACGGCTGCTCTGTGCCGTCCCGCATTATCATAATACGCCGCGGAGAAAATTTGGTGACATAATTATCCGGCATGCTCGCCTTCCATTAACTGCTCTGAAGCGTCCTTTCCCACCAGAGATTGCCGTCCTCGCGGAGATACCGGAAGCCGCATCTTTTGAGTACATTCTGAGATTTGATGTTATCCGGAAGAGTGTCCGCAAGCACCTTTTTTATTCCCAGCTTTTTTCCGAATTCCAGAAAAGCGTCAAGAGCTTCGGTCATGTATCCGTGCCCGCAATATTCCGGATTCATACCGTAGCCCACCTCGGTCACTCCGTCACGCGGAACATATTTGTAGTCTATCGAGCCGATGATGTGCCGGTTTTCCTTCAGCACTATCAGAAATTCCGTGAAAAAAAGATAATTTTCGGGGTCGGAGGCGATTTCGTCCTCCAGACGCTTCAGAAAGTCCTTCAGAAGATGATCCAGCTCCTCGCCGCGGTAAATCACGCCGTATGACTCCTCAAATTTTACTATATCGGAATTAAAAAGCGAAAGATTCTCTGATGTATACGGAAACAGTATCAGCCGTTTTGTTTCTATTGAATTTTCAGATTCCGTCAGATCGCTCATAACAAAATTCACCCCACCGCCTTCGCAAATTTCTCCGGCAGAGAATACTGCTGTCAGTCATCGCTCAGAATCCGAACGCCGTCAGATATACCATGACTATGAATGATATTATCGCGAACCATACGCCAAGACACCCGGGCGGAATAAAGGCCGCGCCTAAAATCGGTAAAACCGTATCAAAATCTATCTTGAAATCCATCTTCTTCCGGTAGCGTTTTTTGCTGCCGTCGGGATTCAGAATATATATCCACGGACGCTCATAAAGCTCTACGCGTGAAAATTTGAGAATGTATATCGGCACGACCGGAACGAATATACAGAACCATACCGCCGAACCGCCAAGCTCCAGACGCGCGAAATCAAATCCGTTGACAAAAAGGGCAAGTATGACCGGCAGGAATAATACTCCTAAAGCCAGCGAAGCGGTCTTCAGCGTCCTGAGCGGAGAGGTGAAGCGCAGCACAACCGGCAATATCCGTCCCTCGATATTCTCAAAGAATACAGGGGGCGTAACCTGCTTCTTAATTTCGTTCCTGTCCTGCACAAGTCCGCCGCCGGTTCTGCGGAAGGGTCCTCCGCGTGATTTGAATATCTTCCTTTCGCTCTCGACCCTGAAGCTGTTATGAACGGTATCGCTGTAGACGCACAGAGTTATTATGAACCACACCAGCGCAAGAAGTCCCGTTATGTAAAGGCTTTCGCCCCATGTCATTCCGAAAAAGCTGAACGCTGAGAATGATATGCCGCCTATAAACAATGTGGAAAGTATCGCCTTGAGCCACCACGGAATGAAATAATAGTGCGACGCCTTTTCCGCCCTGACGCTGACCTTGCCGGTCTGTCCGTTGACGGCTGCCATTGTCTCTCCCGCGCAGATATAATAAACCGGCATCAGCACAGGCATTCTCAGCACCGAGTCCGGATCTGTAACCACGTCCACAGCCTTTGTCTCAAGCGTCTTGCGGACAGTGGGAGAGTAATCGGCTGATATCTCAGTGCTGATACGGCTGAGAAGCTCCTGTTCGTCGAGGTCGGCGACCTTGATTCTGTGCCCCGCGGCGTAGGCGAAATCAAAAGCCTTCAGATCGTCCAGTTCAAACGGCTCCATGCCGTCGAGAAGCATATTGTCCAACTGCTTTGAACAGCTTACGAACACATTGTCCACAAATCCGCGGCATTTGTATACGCTTCCGCCGTCGATACGGCTCACCTTGCTTGAAACCGGTCCCCGCACAAGCTCGTATGGCAGATAGAATCCCATTAATTCGTCAATATGCTCTCTCACATGCTTTGCCTCGGATTTTCCGGAATTCTTATCGCACCATTCCGCAAGGCGGCTCCTTGCTTCATCATGAGTTATCCTGAACGGGATAATCAGCTCCGGAAGCTCTTGGGACGCGATATATTCCTTCCTTACCAGCGCGCGCCCGCAGAAAGCGCAGCTGGACATAGCCTCGCCCTCCGGAAAAACTATCTCCGCGCCGCAGCCAATGCATGTGCCGCGTGAAAGGCGGTAGTTCCCCGCGCTTTCGAGTATCTTCCGCTGACGGAATTCACGGAAGCCCTGCTTCTGAGCGATAGCCTCCCTGATTTCCACCCTGCTGCCGCAGAAGCCGCAAAGGTACTGATGGGATATTATGTCAAAATTAGCCGGAGCGCCGCATGACGGACAATGTACGTCGGCAAAATTGGCTCCCATAGCTGATCACCTCAATTATTTTCTTTCCATTCGATCACAAGCGCTTTTCCCTCGTGTATCGTCATACTGAATTTATCAGCATCGGTAACGTGATTGCTTACCCCGAGAGGAAATGAACCCTCGAATTTTTGTCTGACTGTGGGATATTCGACGCCGCTCATGCTTATCACAGCGTATTCGCACCCAAACGGAAATACGGAAAAACAATCGCCGTTTTCCAACAGCGGCTTTATCTCATCATCTGTACCGATAACGCGCACTACCGTGTTCTCATCGGCAAGAATACCTTTTCCCCCGTGTATTCTGATATATTCCATCACGGAGATATTTGCGACCGTATGATCCAGCCTGCCTCCAAGCCCTCCGATTATCAGAAAATCGCGGAATCCCTTTGCAAGTCCGCGCTTTACTGCGAGCATGGTGTCGGTATCGTCCTTTTTTGAAGGGTAAACCTCGTCAGCGCAGTCAGGCACATATCCCAGCGAGTCAAAATCGCCCAGAACGCAGTCGGGAATTACTCCAAGTCTTTCCGCGTAAAGCAGACCTCCGTCGGCGGCAATGATATAATCCTCCGGAGAAATCAGCTTTTTAATTATTTTAAAATCACTGATCTTCCCCGCCGAAATAACAACGCATCTCATATATTCATTTTTTCAGCGCAAGGCGTTTCCTTTTCATTAATTTATTTGTGTTGATTTAACGGCGCGGACGGGGCGCGTTCTTCTCCCAATCCTTTATGTCCTTAACCTCGTTGTAAAGCGTAACGTAGCTTGCGTGGCGGGATTTTGATATTTCTCCCCTCCGCACAGCCGCAAGCACCTCGCAGCCCTTCTCGCAGGTATGCGAACAGCCGGTAAAACGGCAATCCGGCGCATAATCCGCAAATTCGCGGAATGTGTCCGCAAGCTCGTCTTTATATACAAACTCGGCAAATTCGCCGTCAAAAGAGGAAAATCCCGGCGTATCGGCTATTTTTCCTCCGGATTCGAGAGAAAAAAGCTCGGTCTCGCGGGTAGTATGCCTTCCGCGCCCGAGCTTTTTGCTGGTTTCGCCCGTCTCGCGGTCAAGTCCGGGACACAGGGCGTTAAGCAGCGTAGACTTGCCCGCTCCGGTATTGCCCGCGAAGGCGCTTATTTTATCTTTCATTATGCCGCGTATCTCATCTAAAAATTCTCTGTTTTCCGACGAATAATCCGCGTTAATCACAGTGAATCCGGCGCGGCGGTAAATATCGCCAAAGCCGTTATCATCTGATATGTCAAGCTTGGTTATAACGATAACCGGCTCTATGCCCTTGTACTCGGCAAGAGAGATGAATCTGTCAACGATAAGCGCATTCGGCTGCGGCTGGCAGAGAGATACCACGATGAATAAATTGTCGAGATTTGCAAGCGGAGGGCGCAGCAGAAAATTGCGCCGCTCCAGTATTCTGTCAAGACTTGCAATCCCATCGTTGTGAATCGTAATAACGCATCTGTCGCCCGCCAGCGGAGTTATCCTCGCCGAGCGCGCCCCGCCGCCGCGAAGCGCGCCCCGCGCCCTGCACTCGTAAATCCCGTCTTCACATTCGACATAATAAAATCCGCCGATTCCTTTTATGATAATGCCTTCCAGCTGTCTTGATCCAGCGGAAGATATATCCTTTCCCGCCATACCTATCATCAGCCTTCCGCTTCTGTCGCGGATTCTGTTTCAGCTTTCGACTCGGCTTCTGACGAGGTCTCGGACAACCAGCTTATATCGTATTCCTTGCTGACGCTTGACTTTTCATTCTTGAAATTCACCTTATAATCGCGGTACTTCTTGCCGTTGAGCGTAACGGTCACTTTCTGAGTACCTGAACCTGTCAGCTTGATTGAATATGTTTTCTGGGAAGCAAGCGATACGTTGGCAGCCTTGATGGAAACGTCGTCAAGGAATACCTCAAGCGTAACGTCCTGACTGCTCTCCGGAAGTTCAATTTTAAGTGTGACAGTTGATTCAGGCGCCTTGCCGTTGCTTATAGTGAATTTAACTACGGTGTCCTTAGTCAGCTTTGTACCGTGTGGCGGTTCCTGTGAGATAATCGTTCCCTCAGGCTTGTTGCTATCCACCTTTGTCGCCTCGGCAATCGTTATTCCGAGAGAATCAAGCTGGCTCTTTGCCGAAACATACGGCATATTGACGAAGTTCCTCATAACCTGCTCTTCCGTCTTAGGACCGAGGCTGTAGTACACCTCGATAACATCGCCTATCTGCACCTCCTGGCGCGGCTGCGGATTGGTGTTGCAAACTATATCAAGAGGCGTGTTTTCGTCATAAATAGGCATTTCCACATAAGCGAGTCCCTGCTGCTTGAGAAGCTGGGTATACTGCGTATAGGTCATATTCTGGAAATCGGGAACCATAAGGCGCTCCGGACCCTTGCTGACAACCAGCTTTACGCGTGAATCCGAATAAACCATTTTGTCAGGCTTTGGATTCTGCTCCATGACAACGCCCTCGGCAATCTCGCTGCTGAATTTTTCTTCCTTGTAAAACTCAAAATCGTATTTCTGGCTTTCAAGGATCTCGTTGTAAACCTGACCTACGAAATTCGGCAGCTTGACCTGTTCGCTGGTGTTCTTTTTGAGTATTCCGCTCGCATCTATGAATATGACGACGAATACAACTGCCACAAGAACAAAAGCGGTTGCTATGCCTGTAAGCACAGGAATGACCGGACTTTTATATTCTTCCTCTGACGATTCGGATTTCTTCAGATTCTGAGCGGATTTGGAATAGCGTGTATTGTCCTCGACAATGTATTTGTAATTAAATTTAATTCCCGGATTCAGCTTGAAGTTCTCCAGATCCTGAAGCATTTCCGCCGCGCTCTGGTAGCGTGCGTTGGGATCCTTCTGCATTGCCTGAATGGTTATTTCCTCAAGTCCGACGGGAATATTCGGGTTGATCTGACGCGGCATTTTCGGGTCAGCCTGAAGCTGCATCACAGCAACCGACACTGCGCTGTTGGCTTCAAACGGCAGCTTGCCTGTCAGCATTTCATACAGCATAACGCCTACGGAATACAGATCCGCTCTCGCGTCAGTCACCGCGCCCCTTGCCTGTTCAGGAGCAATATAATGCACGGAACCAATAGCCTTATCCGTCATTGTACTCGTCTGGCTGGTTATAAGACGCGCAATGCCGAAATCCGTAACCTTGATCCGTCCGTTCGGCAGAAGCATAATGTTCTGAGGCTTGATGTCGCGGTGTACTATTCCCTTGGAATGAGCGTGCATCAGAGCGCGTAGTATCTGAGTGGTGAAATGCACGGCTTCCTTGACACGGACGACCCTCTGCTGCTCGATATAATCCTTGAGAGATATGCCGTCGATGTATTCCATTACAATGTACTGAAGCGACGGGCTGTTGCATACGTCAAAAATCTTTACAATATTAGGGTGATTAAGCAGCGCAATAGCGCGTGATTCGTTGCGGAACCTGCGACAGAATTCCTCGTTATCGAGATATTCCTCGCGAAGTATCTTAACGGCAACAATCGCGCCGGTGTCAAAATCCTTAGCCTTGTAAACGACAGCCATGCCGCCGTTTCCCACCTCTTCAAGTATTTCATACCTGCCGTCCAGAACCTTGCCGATGTATTTATCCATATCTATTAAACACTCCTTACCTGCCCGTGATATCCCTCTGTTACGGGCTTGAATGTGTGATTTTCGGGTTTATTTCAGCAGCAGACCGTAACGGCTGTAACATTGTCGCCGCCGCCGTGTCCGTTCGCCGTGTCTATCAGATTATCCACAGCCTCGCCGCCTTTGAATTTGTAGAGAATTCTGAATATTTCACGATCCTCAACATAATTGGAAAGACCGTCGCTGCAAAGCAGAAGAATGTCGCCCTTTTCCACAGGGCATTCACAGTGGTCAACGTCAAGTCTCGGCTTGACTCCGAGAGCGCGGGTTATAAGATTCCTTCTCGGATGTACGCGGGCTTCCTGTTCCGTAAGCTCGCCGCGGTCAACCATAACCTGCACGACAGAATGATCCACCGTCATCTGACGGAGATCGCCCTTTGCGTAAAGATAAGCCCTGCTGTCTCCGGCGTGGGCTATATAAGCCGTATCGCCGCGCACAATAGCAACTACCACTGTCGTGCCCATTCCGCGAAGGGATATATCCTCCTGCGCCTCGATATATACCTTGATATTCGCGGCGTTGACCGCTCTTGCTATCATATCGCGTATCTTGCTGGCACTCATATCACTTGTGTAATTTGCCGTGAGACGGGCTGAAATTTCATCAACGGCCGTTCCGCTTGCTACATTTCCGCCGTTGGCGCCTCCCATGCCGTCGCAGACAACCGCCCACGCGCTGCCGTCCTCAAAGAAGCCGTGTCTCTCCGCGTCCTGATTGGAATGACGCACCACGCCCCTGTCAGTTCTGCTGTAGATCTCCATCAGATTCCTCCTTCTTCTTGCGTCTGAGCTGTCCGCACGACGCGTTGATGTCCGCTCCCAATGTTCTGCGGACTGTGGCAGTTATGCCCCTCGATTCAAGTATATTGATAAATCTCTGTATCTGCTTTGGTGATGAACGCTCATATGAATTTCCCTTGACGGTGTTCACAGGAATTAAATTGACGTGGCAGAGCATTCCCTTTAACCTGTTCGCAAGCTCTAAAGCGCATTGATCCGTGTCGTTTTTGTCCTTTATGAGAGAATATTCAAATGATATTCTGCGATGCGTCGCCTCCGCATATCTTCGGCACGCGGTTAGAAGCTGTTCCACATTCCACTTGTTGTTTACAGGCATCATCTCGCTACGGAGCGCGTCGTTTGGAGCGTGGAGTGAAACGGACAGCGTAAACTGCGGCTTCAACTCTATAAGCTTATAGATTTTATCCACAAGACCGCACGTGGAAAGCGAAATGTGGCGCATTCCTATTCCCACGCCGCCGGTATCTGAAACAAGCTCTAAAAAGCGCGTCACATTGTCGAAATTGTCGAGCGGTTCGCCCATTCCCATGAGAACGATATTGGATATCCGTATATTGTTGTCCCGCTGGGCGACGGTTATCTGGGAGAGCATTTCCGCCGGACGAAGGTTCCTTGCAAGTCCGCCCATTCCAGTGGCGCAGAAACGGCAGCCCATACGGCAGCCCGCCTGCGTTGAAATGCAGATCGTGTACCCGTGGTGATATTTCATTACAACGCTTTCTATATATTCCCCGTCGTCCAGCCTGAAAAGGTATTTTATGGTTCCATCATACGCCGAAATCAATTTTTTTTCAACGGTTACATTGTATATGTAATAATTTTGTAACAATGAGGAACGCATATCCTTGGAAATATTTGTCATCTCGTCAAATGATTCCGCGCCCTTTGCCTGAAGCCAGTCGTAAACCTGATCGGCACGGAACTTAGGCAGTCCATGCTCCTTGAAGTCCGCTGTCAGCTCGGCTCTGGTCATGCTTTTAATATCGGCTTTGTCCTGATTCAATAAGATTCAGTCCTTCTTTCTGACGGACGAGATAAAAAATCCGTCAGTATTGAAAATATGGGGGAAGAGCGTAATCGCGTATTCCGGCTCGTCGATAGCCCTACGTATACCCTCAGGCAATTCAAAGGCGCAAGGCTCGAATTCACCGTGATTTTCAAGGAATTTGGCTATCACTGATAAATTTTCCGCCGGATTGAGAGTGCATGTGGAATAAATCAGCCGTCCCCCGCGCTTTACGAGCCTTGAGGAATTCTCCAGTATGCGGTACTGCAAATCCGGAAGGGCTTCCAGCTCGCTACCCGGCTTGCGTTTGATATCGGGCTTGCGGCGGATTATCCCCAGACCGGAGCATGGCACGTCGCACAGAACCAGATCGGCGCATTCGTTTTCACATTCTCCCAGAGCGTCGCGCACCTCCGGCTCAACGCAACGCAGTCCAAGCCGCCTTGCGCCGTCAGCGATAAGCCTCACCCTGTGCGGGTGAAGATCGCATGAAATGACTCTTCCGCTGTCACCCATCAGCTCCGCCATCGTAAAGCTCTTGCCGCCCGGCGCGGCGCACACATCGTAAACCACGCTGCCCTCACGCGGCGACGCGATATGGCAGCAAAGCTGTGAAGAAGCGTCCTGCACATGGAAAAATCCATCGGCAAATCCCGTCAGTGCCGCGACATCCCCCGTTTCCTCGATTTCAACGCAATTCTTTAGTATTGGTGAAGCGGTCGCTTTGATTCCGGAATCTGACAGTAATTTAATCAGATTTTCCGGAGTGGTCTTTGTGTTGTTCACCCGAAGAAAAACCGGCGGTCGTCCCTCAAGTCTGCTGAGTATTCCCTCGCAAATGCCGCTGCCATAGCTTTTACGCCAGAGCTTCACCAGCCACAGCGGACAGGAGTATTTTATGCTGAGGAATTTTTCAGGGTTCTTTGCCGGATCGGGAAGCTTAACCATCTTGCCGTCCCTGATAAAATTCCGAAGCAGTCCGTTTATGAATCCTGTGGCGCGAAAGAGTCTGAGCTTCCTGGCTAAATTCACGCTTTCGTTGACCGCAGCAGAATCGGGAATGTTCATAAAGACCATCTGATAAACAGCCATGCGGATTATGCAGCGCACTTCCGTCTCAATGCGTCCGCCTGATTTCATATAGCTGCTTATAACATGGTCAAGATATTCGGTCTTTTCCAGCACTCCATAGACAAGACGGGTAATGAACGCTCTGTCTCGAGGCTCCGGATTTGACGCGCCCAGAGCCTCGTTCAGAGCTATATTGGAATATCCGTCCTCCCTCTCTACCCGCATGAGCACGCGGAAAGCGGTCATGCGGGGATTCGGAGCGGATTTCCTGATTGGATTACCGGAACTATTGGAATTATCCCGCATAAATTATCTTCTTCTCCTGCCGCTGCCGCTTACTATGAGGAATATTCTCAGGAAGCTGGCAAGCGAGGTGATGAGCGCCGCGACATATGTCATTGCCGCCGCGGAAAGAACCTTTTTAACGCCCTTCGCGTCGTTCTCGTCGGCAATGCCAAGATTTTTGATGTGTGTCATCGCACGGCGGCTGGCGTTGAATTCAACAGGCAGAGTGACAAGCTGGAATACCGCCACTGTGGAATAAAGCGCGACGCCTACCCACGCGAGCCAGTTGAACGCCGTGACAAACAGACCTATCAGAATCAGAATCATTGAAATATTCGAGCCGAAATTGGTGATCGGAATGACCGCCGAACGCACCTTATTCGGGAAATAATGCTCCGCGTGCTGAATGGCGTGTCCGACTTCGTGCGCGGCAATTCCTATGGAAGCGATTGAAGTGCCGCTGTAGACGTCGGGTGAAAGATTGACGGTATTGCTTCTTGGGTCGAAATGATCCGAAAGTGTTCCCTGAGTTATATTTATCGGCACATAGTTCAGTCCGTGGTCATCGAGTATCATTCTTGCAGCCTGCGCGCCGCTGATACCGCGTGAATTGCCTATCTTGGAATACTTGTTGTACGCCGACTTGACCTTTGCCTGAGCGATAAGCGCAATTATCATCGCCGGAATGACGAGAAGGATATACCACTGGTCGATATAATATCCTCCCAGTCCCAAACCGCCTATAGCGTTGCTCTGTTCGCTGTAAGCGCCGTAATTTTCCATACCGACTGCTGCGAGTGTCAATGCTTCATACATTTTTGAATTACCTGCCTTTCAGATTATCAGTTCAGAATGTGGAGCTTGAATTTGCGGTATAACTCCCGCGGAAGCGTTTATTGAAGAACCGTGCCTTTTTGTATCCTGTGTCCTCTGAGATAATCCCCGGAAAGCATGCGCTTCTTGCCCTCCGCCTGAATTTCCAGAAGCTCTATCGCGCCGATTCCGCACTTTACCGTCAGCGGATCGGTGGAAATTATCTCTCCGCACGCAGCCTCAACAGAATCCATGTCGGAAACAGCGCTGCGGTGGAGCTTTAGCTTTCTGCCTTCAAGAACAGCCGTCGCAACTGGCCACGGGGAAAGTCCGCGTATCTGATTGTGAATTTCCATAGCACTTTTGCGCCAGTCTACCGCGCAAAGCTCTTTGGTGAGCATTTTGGCGTAGCAGGTCTGCGAATCGTCCTGCTTTTCGGGTTTCAGCACTCCCTTTGCGAGCGCGTCAAGCGTTCTGACTATAAGCTCCGCGCCCATTGCGGAAAGTCTGTCATGAAGCTCGCCCGCCGTTTCATCGGGAAGAATTTCCGTCTCGCTCTTCATGAGCATGTCGCCTGTGTCAAGACCCGCGTCCATCTGCATGGTGGTAACGCCGGTCTTGCTTTCTCCGTCGATAACGCTCCACTGAATCGGCGCGGCGCCTCTGTATTTTGGCAGCAGAGAGGCGTGTACGTTTATGCAGCCGTATACCGGCGCGTCAAGAATTTCCTGCGGAAGTATTTTCCCATAGGCAATGACAACGCCCACATCGGGCTTTATCTCATTGAATATTTTCAGCGCCTCGCCGTCGCGCATGCTTTGGGGCTGGTACACAGGAATTCCATGCTCCATCGCCCTTACCTTGACCGGCGGAGGCGTCATTGCATACCCCCTGCCCTTTGGCTTGTCGGGCTGCGAGAAAACCGCGGCTATCTCGTGTCCCGCGGCAATGAGGGAATCTATCGCCGGAGCCGCAAATTCGGGCGTGCCCATAAATATTATTCTCATCGGCATTCACCTTTTTACTATGTGTTGTTTGTTATTTATCAAAAATTCGCAGGGCTTGTATGACATTACGCGCCGATTCGCAATATTAATTGCCGCGTCTTTCAGAAGCCAAAATAGTTCAGCGCGCCGGCGACTGCCGCTGCAAAAGCGGGAAAGCCTATGAGCGAGCCTATCCACTTGCCGAGCTGCACCTTTACCGGAATATAAGGACGGAGATCCTCAGTGCCAGGAATTATCCACGCCTTTGTGTGACCGACCCATACAATGTCAATGAAGATCCTGTCGAACAGCGTCATAATCATGTAGATCGCGGTCATCTGCCAGAAGCCCTCAAAGAATCCATGCGCTCCGTTTATCAGATACACCGCGGCGGGAACGCCAAACAACGTAGGTATAAAAAGAAACAGAGCCGAAATACTATGGTTTCTTTTGATTCTTTCCTTTGTGGTAAGCCCCAGCTCGACTGTTCTCTCCTGAACGTCCTTTTCGTAAAGACAAACCATACCCTCAACGCCGTTGGATATGCCGACAACGCAGACCAGCATTAGCCAGAATGACATTATGATGCCTTCCATAATAACCATAGCGATAGTCACAGAATCATCTCCTTTTAGTACAATCTCAGATAGCCTTATTAATACAGTTTGATTTATCAGTCTGAAGAAGCTTCACCGGAAGCGTGTTCTTCACGTTCCTGTTCCACCTCGTCGGGGTCAACCATGCGTATCACCTTGTCGATGTAAAGAACTCCCTCAAGATGGTCTGTTTCATGACACGCGCATGACGCGAACAGATCCTCGCCTTCAATTTCATAAAGATCGCCGTTGCGGTCGCGGTATCTCATCTTCACATACTGCGGACGGTTGATTATTCCCCACTGTCCGGGGATCGAGAGACAGCCCTCCATACATTCCCGTTCTCCGCGCTTTTCGATAATTTCGGGATTTATCATCTCAATCGGACCGTCGCCCATATCAATTATTATGATTCTCTTGAGAAATCCGACCTGCGGGGCGGCAAGTCCAAGACCCTTCGCCTCAGCAAGCGTGTCTTTCATGTCGTCAAGAAGATCCCACAGTTTTTGGTTGAATTCAGTTACAGGACGGCATTTTTTGCGAAGCACTCTGTCGCCTTCTGTAACTATATTTCTTAAAGCCATAAATATCGTTCCTCCATAGTATTATTATCATTATACGGACGCAAGAATATAATTAAAATCATCACAGAACGTTTTCCGGATTAAGATCGGCATATACCGTGACCTCCTTGTTTGCCGGATCGCTGCCGGATTCGCAGAGAAGAATGTGCATCATCTCGCGGAACCGTGCGTTGTTGCGGCATTTGAGGATTATCTTGTATCGGTAACGTCCGCTTACCTTCTTCACCGACGCGGGAGACGGACCGAGCGCACGCACAGGCACGTCGGCAAATTCCCGCTGAGTATGGAATTTGAGGCTTTGAAGGAACGCCGCCGCGGCGCGTGACGTTTCCTCGTCGCTGCTTCCGACAAAGCCCGCCATGCATATGTCCGCAAAAGGAGGATACAGCATAGCCTTACGGAGAATTATTTCATTCTGATAGAATTTCCTGTAATCCTGGCTTGCAGCCATGTCTATAACGGGATTATCCGGCGTAACCGTCTGAATTATCGCATGTCCTCTGCTGTCTCCCCTGCCGGAACGTCCCACAACCTGAGTGAGAAGAGAGAACGCTCTCTCATAGCTCCGGAAGTCGTCGCTGTACAACGCCTGATCAGCCATAAGAACGCCTACAAGGGTCACACGTCCGAAGTCAAGTCCCTTTGCCACCATCTGCGTGCCTATCATTATATCGTATTTTCCGGCGGCAAATTCACTAAGATTCCTGTCGTATGAAGAACGCCGCGTCATGCTGTCCGCGTCCATGCGAAGTATTTTCGCGTCGGGAAAGAGCTTCGCAAGCTCCTCCTCCGCTTTCTGCGTGCCGTGACCGGCAAATCTCAGATAAGGCTGCCCGCAGGATGGACATTCACGCGGCACCGGCATTGAAAATCCGCAGTAATGGCACATAAGCCGCCTGTTGTCGCTGTGGTAAGTCATGGAAACGCTGCAGTTCGGACAGGTTATAACTTCATTACAGGCGCGGCAGGATACAAACGTATTGAAGCCGCGGCGGTTATTCAGCAGAATCGACTGCCCGCCGTTTTCCATGTTGTCCCTTAGCGCCTGATAGAGCCGCGGACTGATAAGACCGTCCTTTATGTCCATCTGCGAAATATCTATCTTCTCCACATCGGGCAGAATGGCGTTGCCATACCGCTGTGTAAGCACTTGGTAGTCATAACGTCCGCTGTCCGTTGCGTTGTAGTATGTTTCTATCGAAGGCGTCGCCGAGGCAAGCACAAGCAGCGCCTTATTGTACCCGCAGCGGAAACGCGCCGCGTCGCGTGCGTGAAACCGCGGGGAATTTTCTGACTTGTAGGTATACTCCTGTTCCTCGTCGATAATCACAAGTCCCAGCCGCTTAAATGGCGCGAATATAGCCGAACGGGTTCCGAGAGCTATCTGAGCCTCGCCGTCGCGCACGCGCTTCCATTCGTCCATACGCTGTGCAAGCGAAAGCCCGCTGTGGAACACAGCTACCCTCTCGCCGTAACGCTCGTGAAACCTGCCGAGAGTCTGTGACGTCAGGGCAATTTCAGGAACCATTACAATAACGCCCTTGCCGTCGCCCAGCACCTCGTCGATGAGCCTGAGGAATACCGAGGTCTTGCCGCTGCCCGTAACGCCGAAGAGAAGCGACACATGGAATTTGTCCTCACAGTACAGCTTGTAAAGATTCTCAAATGCAAGCTGCTGCTGCGCCGAAAGCGTGACCGCGCCGCATCTGTAATTGCCGCTGCCCGCTCCGGAATACGGATTGCGGTATATTTCCTCCTCAAAGTAGCTTATGACTCCCTTTTTTGCGAGAAGATCCACGACTCCCTGCGATATTCCGGTAAAGTAGCATATCTCCCTTACGGAAGCCGTCCGGACGTCGCTGAGAAGATTTACTATCTCGCGCTGCTTCTCTGTAAGTCTGTCTCCGGCGCGCTTCTCCCAATCAGGTGAAAGAGCCGCCATTTTGATAGTAGCGTCCTTGATATTACGAACGGCGTCGTCAGTGCGCTCCAGAAGACCCTTTTCCACCAGCTTGTCAGGAATTGTGGAATTTTCCGGCAGGTTCATCACCTCGGTAATGTGCTTTTTCTCCAGCACAAGACCCTTGTTTGAAACGAACATCTCAAGAATTTTTCGCTGCTGCGGAGTAATGTCGCTCCGTTGCATCAATGTCAGCTCGTCCAGACCGTCAACTGCGCGGTATGATGTTACAATCCGAACATTTATGCCTGATGGCAGCATTACCTTTGCCGCCTCGTAATATGTGCAGTAATAATTGTCACGGAACCACCGCGCCATGAGCAGCATTTCCTCTGACATAACAGGCGTTTCGTCGAGCAAGGCGGATATTGGCTTGATCTTGCTGAAATCCGCCGTCCGGCTCAACTCGAATATTACTCCCTGCCGTTTGCGGTTGCCTCTGCCGAACGGAACCAGCACACGGCAGCCAGCCGCGGCGAGTCCGTCGTATTCGACAGGTATCAGGTAATCGAAAAGCTTGTCAAAATGATAAGCGGTGTTCTCCACCGCCACCTTAGCGTAGGTTCTCGGTGAATAGTTCAAAGCGTTCACCGCCTTCCTCTCGGGACTCGGCGTACTTCCTTATTCCTCTTCGCCGTCGGCAGGTGACTGCTCTTCATCGTCTGAATCAATAGTGTAATTTATGCTCTTCACCGGAAAATCATGAGGGTGGAAAACCTCTTCCTCCGGCTCGATATGCTCTATTGTCGCCCTGCCGTCGAGCAGCCGGTCGATAACCATATTCACCGGCTTGCGGTAAAGCACGTCGTTGTTGGATTCCGCCTCGTCCGCAATCTCTCTCGCCTTCTTGCTGATAGCGTTGACAAGCGAATATCTGCTGTCGGACATCTCAAAAATATCGTCAATCGTTCTTTTCTTCTTCTCCATAAGTTGCAAGCACCTCATCAATTTTGTATTCTATATGTCTGCGGCTGTTAAGCTCCGCCCTTATAATGCAGAGAAGGTCGTCAGCCGACTCCTCAATTATTTCATTCACAAGAATGTAGTCGTACCAATGGGCTTCGGGAATTTCGTCCCTGCCCTTTGCAAGGCGGTATTTGATTTTTTCCTCGCTGTCGCGTCCCCTGCTTCTCAGGCGGTATTCAAGTTCCTGGAAAGAAGGAGGCAGAATGTAGACCGTAACCGCGTCGGGATACTGCCGCAGAACCTGCTTTGCGCCGTTTACGTCAATTTCAAGTATGACGCTGCTGCCGGAATTCAGCCATTCCTCAAGCTTATCCTTGGGAGTGCCGTAGTATTCTCCGGCATAGCTGTTGTACTCGGCGAGATTGCTGCGGGCTATGTTCTTCTCAAATTCTTCCTTTGAAACATAAAAGTATGTCTCGCCCTCTTTTTCGCCCTTTCCTATGCCACGTGTGGTCATAGAAATAGAGAGCTGCACGTCAATCCGCGCATCATCGGCTTTTGCGAGTGCGCGGCTCACTACTGTACCCTTTCCGGACGCGGATGGTCCGGAAACTATTATTATTATTCCCTTGTTTCTGGCTTCACTCATCAGAATTCTTTTCCTCGCCTTCTTCAAAATTATCAGACTCGCTGTCCTCGCGGTCATCTATCCTGCCGGCTATGTGCTTAGGCTGTATCGCTGAAAGGATAATATGATCGCTGTCGGTAATGATAACCGCCTTGGTGCGCCTCCCGAATGTGGCGTCAATAGCGGTTCCGTGTTCCTTAGCGTCCTGAACCATGCGCTTTATCGGCGCGGAATCGGGACTGACTATGGCTATTATATGACTGACGGCAACCATATTGCCGTAGCCTACATTTATCAGCTTCATGATTCGCCTCCAGAGCCTGCGCGCTACTCTATATTCTGTATCTGCTCGCGGATCTTTTCGATCTCGGCTTTTATCTCCACAACCATATGCGCAACGTCGGAATTCTGGCATTTGGAGCCGATGGTATTTGCCTCGCGGTTCATTTCCTGCACTATGAAATCCAGCTTGCGTCCGACAGCCTCGCCGGAATCAAGCATTTTTCCCATCTGGTCGAAATGGCTTCTCAGCCGCACTGTTTCCTCGTCCACGGCAATTTTATCCGCAAATATAGCCGTCTCCGTGAGAAGACGCTGCTCGTCAACCGAAGCGTCCCCCAAAAGCTCTTCTATCTTAGCCCTGAGACGCGCCTTGTAATTTTCAAGAGTCTGGGGAGAAAGCTGCTCGATTCTTTCCACAACGCCGAGAATATGCTCCATCCGGTTCATAACGTCGTCCCTGAGCTTTACGCCCTCTGTCTCGCGCATGCTGACGAAATGCCCCACAGCCTCGTCGAGAACGCCGGAAAGGTCGTTCCATATCTCGTCCTCGTCCTGCTCGGCGCGTTTCACGGTGAAAATATCGCTGTATCTCGCCACGCTTGAAACGGTAATATCGTCGGTAAGACCAAATTCTGCGCCAAGCTCGTGGAGAGCCTTTATGTATCCCTCCGCAAGCGACCTGTTGAGTATCACCTGAGCCGCCGTTTCATCGACGGTCAGAATGGTAACGTAAACGTCGATCTTGCCGCGTGACACGCGCTCCTTGACAAAATTTCTTATTTTATCCTCCACGAATGAATATCCGCGGGAAGTTCTCACAGAAAAATCAAAATACTTGTGATTCACAGACCGTATTTCCACCGAAATATCTCTTCCGTGAAGCGTAGCCTGAGCGTGACCGTAGCCCGTCATGCTTCTTACCATGCGTTTCGCCCTTTCATGTCAATAATGTTTAATCATATCGCTTTTTCACTCTTCCGTCCAGAAGCATGCGGACAAATTCCGTGTCACGCTTCTGCCACGGCTGACGCTGTATCGCGTCATTCCGGCGGCATATGACCTCAGGGTATTCCCACACCGGTTCAAAGCCCTTGTCTATCTCGCTCTGGGTCATGCAAGTTTCCACCGTCCGCTCCTCAACGTCGCAGAAATAGAAATAGGAATGGCAGACATACTTCACGCCCTTGTTGAAAACATCCTGTCTTATCTCCAGTATTTCCCCTATAGGCACGATGGATTCCGGAATTATCAGAAGTCCCGTTTCCTCCCGCACCTCGCGTTCCAGAGTTACAGCGTGACTCTCGCCGCCCTCAACTCCGCCGCCGGGGATTTTGTACTCCCCAATGCCGCTGAGCTGCATTGACATTCTGCCGTCGCGCAGAATTACCGCCCTCACCGTGTGCTTCTCAAAAACCGGCATATCGTCGGTATAGTCCTCAAGATCCATAGTCAGCAGTCTTTTCAATGTACATGCCTCCCGGTTTGCTTATTGGAATTTTTTTGAGTAAACGCGTTAAAAAATTAAGAGTAAAGGAATTATAAAAAATATCATCTGTTTCGCGGCGAACGCTCGGAACGGTCACGTCCTCTTGATGAGGAAAGTCCTCCGTAGCCGTCGTCCACATTTCGCTCCACATTGGCGCTGAATCTGCCGAAAATCGTATCCTCGTCGTTGTCAAATTTCGGAGCAGCCGGCGGCTGTCGCCTTGCGGGACGGTTAGATGTGAAAAGCGCCGGATAACTGTCCTCGTCCGATAAAGGATCCGTCTTTCCGGAAGCGTTCTGCGTTCTTCCGGCAGAGTTGAAAATGCTGCTGAAATCGGACTCTCCGGAATTACGCGTACCCACGGAGGAACCGCCGAACAAGTCCGGAAGCCCGTCTCCGGCAGTCTTGCTGACAGGAACTGCGGTCAGATAGTCGTCGTCCCCGCCGACGGTATAATCAACGCCCGGCTTTGAATAAAAGGAACCGCCGGATTCCTGTTCGCCATTATAGTCGTAATAATCATCTTCCGCCTGCGTTCCCGCGTCCGTATCGTCGTAATCATTGTAATCCTCGTCAGATTCGCCGTAATACTCCTCTTCCCTGTCCTTTTTTGCCGAACGGGGGCTTATGCCGTATTTTTTCATGCAAAATACATTGCCCGCAGCCATACCGGCGCTGAAAATCACAATCGCACCGATAATTACCGAAACGACCTTTCCGACGCCGCCGCCGACCACGCCGCCTTCCGAACGGTTGACGAGGTTGACGCCGTCTCCGCCCACCACGAACTGCGACGACTCTTCCTCTGAAGAAGTGTCGGAATTGTTTACGTCCTGATTGATTCGGATAATTTCCACGGTCTTGTCATAAATAGGAGTCCATGTGATATTCTTGCCTCTCTTGTTGTAGGCGTGATGAACGGTCGCTTTGATCTTTGTGGTTGTGTCCGGAGCGTCGTCCAGCACGATGAAATGTATCGGAATGACCTCCTTGTTGCCTATAGGAGTCTGGGTGTTTGTACCCGTCGGGTCGGTATAATTGAGAGTAAGCTGACCTCTCGAACCAACCACGCGGTAGCCGTTCTGATTGACAGGCGCGGCAAGCCTCAGAAGGTCTTCGTCGTATTCGATATTGATAAGCATTTCGACATAGCCGTTGTCGCTTTTGGTGAGAATTTCAAGATTTATCTCGCAATCGCTGCCATTGGTGACGGTATCGTCGGGCGGCACGATTGTAACGTCGAGATCGACAGCCGCAAACGCCGTTATGCCGGAAAAGCACATAAAGCATGTACTGAGCATAACGACAGCAAGCAGCACTTTGCTCATACGCTTTGTAAAATAATGTTTCTTCAAATTTATGTTCCCCCAAAATGAACTCACAATCGCAAACCAATTGAGGTAAATGAAAAAAAGCATAGCGCAGCGCAAAACAGGCGCAAAGTCCCTCGCCGCAACGCGCTGCAAAATAAAACGGGGTCGGGCGATGGAATCGGGCTTTCCGTCTGCATTCGCCCAACCACGTTTTTATACTCTGGCGCGTTCCGTTCGCTAACCGGTTACTACGCGCTTTCTTTATTTAATTCTTCTGAAAATTCATTTACCTCGTTCAACAAAGATTCTTTCTGACAACCTCTGCAAGCTCATCGGCAATACGAAGTATCTGCTGCTCGTCCTCACCCTCAGTCATAACGCGGATAAGCGGCTCCGTACCCGATTCGCGCACAATAACCCTGCCGGTCGAACCAAGCTCTCCCTCGGCGTTCTCTATAGCCTCAGTGAGCGGCTGACAGCTCTTCCAGTTCTTTTTGCCCTCCGGAGTGACTTTAATATTAATCATCGTCTGAGGATAAGGCTTTACAAGATCGGTAAACTCGCTGAATTTCTTTCCGCTGCGTTTAAGGAGACCGCATATCTGAACGGCAGTAAGCTGTCCGTCGCCTGTAGTGCAGTGGTCGAGGAAAATAACGTGCCCCGACTGTTCACCGCCGAGATTGTAACCGTTTTTGAGCATTTCCTCCAGAACGTACCTGTCTCCCACCTTCGCGGCGACGAATGTCATCTGACGGTCGCGGCAGTATTTGTGGAATCCCATATTTGTCAGAATTGTGCCGACTACCGCGTTGCCCTTCAACGTGCCGCGTTCCTTCATATCCTCGGCTGTCAGGGCGAGGATATAGTCGCCGTCCACCAGATCGCCGTTGTTGTCCACGGCAAGGCATCTGTCCGCGTCGCCGTCAAACGCAAAGCCCGCGTCATATCCGCCGTCCTTAACGGTCTTTCTGAGATTGCCGATATGCGTCGAGCCGCAGTTTTCGTTGATATTCACGCCGTCGGGCTTATCGTAAAAAATATCAAAATCAGCGCCGAGACGTGTAAAGAGCTTCTCAGCCGTTGCGGAAGAGCTGCCGTTGGCGCAGTCAAGAGCGATACGCAGACCGTCGAGCTTTACGTCTATCGTAGAAGCGACATGCTCCACATACTCGTCGATAGCGTCGGATTTCACCGTCACGCGACCGACGTCGCCGCCTGTCGGAACGGGAATTTCCTGCGCGTTGTCCAGTACGATAGCCTCTATCTTGGCTTCCTCCGCGTCGGGCAGCTTGTAGCCTGTTGAAGCGAATATTTTAATTCCGTTGTACTCGCAAGGATTGTGCGACGCCGAGATCATAATTCCCGCGTCCGCCTTGTGTGACGTGACCATGAAGGCAACCGCCGGAGTCGGCACTACGCCGAGCAGCACAACGTCCGCTCCCACCGAGCAAAGACCCGCTATCAGAGCGCCCTCAAGCATGGCTCCGGAAGCGCGTGTGTCCTTGCCTATCATTACGACGGGACGTCTTCCGCCGTTGTCCTCCGTAAGCACCAATGCCGCGGCGCGTCCTATCTGCATAGCAAGCTCGCATGTAAGCTCAGAATTCGCAACGCCTCTCGCGCCGTCGGTTCCGAATAATCTTCCCATATTATTAACAACCTCCGAAAAAGATCTTTGACAGGATAGCTGATATACCCGTTATCCATTGATTATTTTATTATTATAACATATATAAATCAAATCGGCAAGTAGTGAGTCCAATATTTCAAAAAATTTTATAATCAACCCCGCATTAATTTGTAAATAAAAGATAACAGTTCTGTAACATATGAACTTTTTAATAATTAATATGATATAATAAAATTCTATAAGAGTGTCATCGGCATTTGCCGGAAACAGAGCATATGTTTCCTGCGGTGTTTACTGTTAAAAACAATCAATTCAATTTGTTGTGCTTTTTACGGTATGGCGACACAAATTTAGGCACATTTAGCGATTGAATTTAACGCTGCCTTTTGATATAATATTCTAATAACAAGCAATCCGGAGATGAAGTCCATTTGTCGAGAATTCAGAATGCCAAACGAATCGTCATAAAAGTGGGGACCTCCACCCTTACATATGAAAACGGAAAGCCCAATATACGCAGCATCGATCATCTCTGCCGCGTGATAAGCGATCTCTGTAACAGCGGCAGGGAAATAGTCCTTGTCACTTCAGGCGCTATGGGCGTGGGCGTAGGTAAAATGGGATTGGAGCAGCGTCCGACTGATACCGCGGGACGACAGGCGATGGCAGCAGTCGGCCAGTGCGAGCTGATGTTCCTCTACGACAAGATATTCGCCGAATACGGCATGAAGACCGCTCAGGTGCTTCTGACGCGGTACGATGTGGAGAACGAATACCATAAGCAGAACGTCATAGACTGCATGTCGGCTCTGCTGAATATGTCGATAATTCCCATAGTCAATGAAAACGACACAGTGGCAATCGACGAGCTTACCGGCAGCAATATCGGCGACAACGACAACCTTTCGGCAATCGTCGCCAAGCTGGTAGGCGCGCAGTCGCTTGTGCTGATAACAGACATCGACGGCTTATACGACCGCAATCCCCGCGAGGACGACTCCGCCGTACAGATTCCCGTGGTGCTGGAAATCACCGACGCGCTGAAAGAAATGGCAGGAGGCTCCGGCTCCAAAAGGGGCACAGGCGGTATGGTGACAAAGCTTCAGGCAGCCGAATACGCCTGCGCAGCAGGAATAGACACCTACATCGTCAGCAGCGACGCAAATAATCTCTACGCTCTCACAGACGGTAAAGTAGTCGGCACGCATTTTGTAAGCGCCCGCAAGCCCGTATAGGCAGTCCGGACTGAATAAAAACAAGCGGACGGGAACGATATATTTACAGCGCCGAAGGCGCTCCGCAACTCCACACTATAATATAAATTAAAAAGGAGCTGGCATATTGGACACCGAAAAGATGGGATCCGCAGCCAAGGCAGCCGAAAGAATTCTCGGCGTGGCGGACACAAATACAAAAAACAAGGCGCTTGAGGCAATGGCTTCAGCGCTTGAATCCGATGCAGACAAGATAATATCAGCCAATGAGACCGACCTTGCAAACGGCAGAAAAAACGGCATGAAGGAAAGCCTTCTCGACCGTCTGCGTCTTACGCGTGAACGCATAGCAGGAATGGCGGACGGAATACGTCAGGTGGCGGCTCTGTCTGACCCCGTGGGAGAGATAATCGAAGGCAGCGTCAGACCCAACGGCATGAAGATACGGCGTGTCCGTGTACCGCTGGGCATTGTGGGAATAATATTCGAGTCACGCCCCAACGTGACCTCAGACGCGGCGGCGCTTTGCCTGAAATCCGGAAACGCCTGCATTCTTCGCGGCGGCAAGGAAGCCATAAATTCCAACATGGCAATAGCGGATACGCTCAGACAGGCAGTTGTCTCGGCGGGTCTGCCAGCCGACTGCATTCAGCTTGTTTCCGATACGTCACGCGAGAGCGCAAATCAGATGATGCGTATGAATCAGTACCTCGATGTGCTGATTCCGAGGGGCGGCGCGGGACTTATCCGCGCAGTGGTTGAAAATTCCACCGTTCCCGTTATAGAAACCGGCGTTGGCAACTGCCATGTATTCGTTGATAAAACGGCGGATATCGGAATGGCGGCGGATATCATCTACAACGCCAAGACCTCGCGTCCAAGCGTATGTAACGCCATTGAGACAATACTCGTTCATAAGGATATCGCCGAAAAAGCGCTGCCGGTCATCAAGGCGCGTCTTGATGAAAAGAATGTAGAGCTTCGCGGCTGCGAAATAACACGAGCCATACTCGGCGACAGCGTGATCCCCGCCACAGACGAGGATTACGCCACAGAATTTCTTGATTATATACTGGCATGTCGGGTGGTCGATTCGCTCGACGACGCCATAGAACATATCTCAAGGTATTCCACAGGACACAGTGAGTGCATAGTTACGTCCGATTATTTCAGCGCGGAGAAATTCACATCGTCCGTTGACAGCGCGGCGGTATACGTCAATTGCTCCACACGCTTCACCGACGGCGGAGAATTCGGACTTGGCGCGGAAATCGGCATATCCACTCAGAAGCTCCACGCCCGCGGACCTATGGGAATACGACAGCTCACCAGCTCCAAATTCATCATTCAGGGAGACGGACAAGTCAGATAATTCAAGGGGGGAATGAATCTAAGTGGCAAGCAACAAACACAGCAGCAATAATCAGCCCCGCCGCAAAAGAAACAAAAAGCCTGTAAAGCGCTACAGTGAGGAATACAGCAACCGTCCGAATCCGTACACCGGCTATTCAGCGGACGGCAATTACCACCCCGAGGCAAAGAAGCGCAAGGTAGGAGACACATTGTCCCCCCGAGCCAGGGAAGCGGAAGAGGAACGCATAGCAGCCATGAACGCTGCAATGACCGAAGCGGCATGGGGACCCGCTCCATACGCCTCACAGCCAATGCAACAGCCAATGCAGCAACCGATGCCGCAGCCTATGCCGCAACCGATGCCGCAACCGATACCGCAGCCTATGCCGCAACCGATGCCGCAACCGATGCCGCAACCGATGCCGCAGCCGGCACGTCAGCAGGGATTCACTCCGCCTACAGTCGCCGTACCCGCGCCAAAATGGGCTGTCTCAAATAATCTGACACGTCAGCAGTTGGCAGCGCAGGAGGAAGCTCAAGCCTCAACGGTTCCGGAGGAAAACGATCCGCCCGCGGCAGGAGAAACGCAAACGCAGACAGTCACGCCGAAAAAAAGCGGCAGCCATAGAAAAAGAAATCATCCAAGCCGCGAAGAGAGCAATCGCGAAAGAGCGTCAAAGACAGAAGCCAGACGCGCCGCGGTGGACAAAATCGCAATGGGCGTAGCGGCTCACTCCGTATCGGAACAGATGATAGATGATATAGCCTCCGTTTCCGACGCGATAGAAAGCATGCCCGCATATAATCAAAAGCCCCAAGAAAACGGCATAAACTGGGAAGAATTCTATGACGCCGCGTTTCCTCCAAAATCGCACGCCAAATCAAACGAGAACGCAAAAGGCGGCTCGAAAAAAGCCAAAACGCCCAAGAAGCGCATGGACTTCAAAGACGACATTCCAGCCGACGAACCGATGACGGTCAAGCCTGTAATGTTGGGAGATGACGAGCTTCTTCCCTATGACAGGATAACTCTCGAAAATCAGCGCGAGGAAGCCGAAGCCAAGGCGGAAATAAAGAATACTCCGGAAACAAAACCCGCTGTTGCCGACACAAAAGCCGCGCAGCTTGCGGCTGAGGTCAAGACAGAGGAAGAAAATCCCGCGCATGACCCGTTCGACTTTCTACCGGAAATGCAGGAGCAAACCTCCGATACCGAAGTGCTTGATTCCGTAGAAGACACACTCAGCAGCATTTCAGAGGTGGTAAGCACCGTTTCCATCGAAGAGATACTCGCGGCAGTGGAGCGGCAGAGGCGCGACAGCGTTTCCACCGCCGACGCTGTAAAAACCGGAGCGGAAATCTCAACGGAAGCCGCATTTTCGCTTGATACGGCGGCAGACGACGACTGGCATGAAATCATTCCGTCACGCGAAACGTACACGGAACAGAAAGAGGAAACCGACAAGGACGAAGGTGCTTCTCTGCTTTCAAGCCGCCTTATGCAGTCGTATATGGACGCGGAAGAGCAGACCGATGATAATACCAGCGAGCCTCCGGAGCTTGAAAACATAGAAACCGTCGATCTCAATCAATTCCTCAGGAATACCGAATCCAAGCCCGAAGAAGCCGATGAAATAGCGGAGCCGGTTTTGTCATTTGAGAAGCGGGAAGAACCTCAGCCTGAATTTGTTCCCGAAGTAATCATAGATTCAGCCGAACTCGAAAAAGAAACGTCCGTCGAACCGACAGCGGAAAATCCTGTCGAAGAGGAACCCGCCGCGCCGGAACAGCCAGAGGAATTACCCGAAACTCCCGAACCGGAAGAACCGGAAGCTCCTCAACCGGAAGCTCCCCAACCTACCGAAGCGCCTGAAACCTCTGAAACTCCGGTTAATGTCTTTGTAGAGGAAGTAGCCGAAAAGCCGGACGTGGAAATCATCATTGCCGATCTGGAGGACGAAATTTTTGCTGAGGAACGCCTTATAGGTCCCGAAAGCAAGCCGGAAGAAGAAACCAAGTCCGAGACAGGCATTGAAATAGAG
>ONCX01000056.1 GCA_900316455.1 uncultured Eubacteriales bacterium | reverse complement strand
GAGGACGACGGAAAGCTCAGCGAACGCTATGATATTCCCGTTTTGGGAGGAATACCGGACTTCTTTGAATTTTACAAGGAGCTTGGCATTTCAGCTAAAAAGGTTAGACTGAATAAAAAGCTCAAGGGCAAAAATAAAGAAAACAAAAAGGTTATTGTCCGCGCAACGCTTCTTTCAGAAAAAACGCCTTTCCAGATAAAGGAAGCGTACAACGGCATTCGTTCCAACATACTTCTGTCTCTTTCCAACATGGATAACGGAATAATTATGGTATCGAGTCCTAATGCCAACGAGCTGAAAACGACCAATTCAATTAACATTGCGACGGCGCTTTCTCAGATCGGCGCGAAGGTTCTGCTTGTTGACGCGGATCTTAGAAATCCGTCTGTTTACAGATACTTTAAGATCCCAAATAATCATGGTCTTTCAAAGATACTCATGGGCGTGGAATCGTTTGAAGAGGACGTTGTGAGGGACGTTGTACCGGGAATGGATATTCTTGTTGCGGGTCCTGCCACGCCAAAGCCTTCGGAACTGATTGGTTCAGGATATATGAAGCTGTTCCTGCAGTATTGCGCTCTGGGCTATGATTTTGTTGTTGTGGATACTTCCCCTGTCAATCTGGTTTCAGATTCTCTGGCTATTGTATCCGTCGCTGGCGGCGTGCTAATGCTCGCACGTGAAGGACTCACCAACTACAGAGATCTTGACAATGCAATTAGCTTAGTTGAAAACGCAAACGGCAATATAATTGGTTTGATAAAAACCGATATTAAGTCGAGAAAAGTTGGTTATTATAAAAAAGGCTATGGTTATGGATACGGCTATGGTTATGGCTATGGTTACGGCTACAGAAAGAGTAAAGCTGTTGGCGATGACGCAGATGACCACGATGACAACGATGAAAATGATGAAAACGATAATCAGTAATTGGCAATTATATCTTTTCTGTTATTGTTAAAGCATATAGTTGTGGGAGGTTTTGTTATGGGAAGAAATAAAACTTATGAAGATCGTTTGAGCGCTTCAGCATTTCTTGAAGCGTTCCGTAGAAAGAAAAACAAGAATCTGATGGAGGAGCTTCACATTACAGAGGACGATGTACGGGCATTTTTAAAGGGCAAGCCCAAAACTGACTCTGTGTCAAACAAAAAAGGCAAAGACAACATAGCCAGCGATGTGAAAGGTAATACGCCTGACAACGGCTGACATTTTCCAAAGCAGTCAAAAGACAATATTTTATAAACCTTTTCGGGTTAAGATAAATCTTAATATTTGACGTCGGATTGCCGAAAGGATTTTTGATTATGAATGACTTTATAGCATACTGTGGACTTGACTGTGAAAAATGTGATGCGCGGATAGCGACATTAAACAATGACGACCGGCTTCGCGCAAACGTCGCCGCGGAATGGTCGGAGCTTAACGGAGTAGAGATTACTCCTGAAATGATTAATTGTGTCGGCTGCCGTGTAAACGGAGTGAAGACCCCGTATTGTGATTCTCTTTGTCCGATAAGGAAATGCGCTCTTTCCAAGGGCGTGGAAACATGTGGCAGCTGCGATAAAATGGAAAAATGCGAAAAGGTTGCCATGGTAATAAGCAATAATCCGCAGGCGATGAAGAATCTGCTGGATGAATCGTAATTTTTCCCGATAATGTAAAATTATATAAAAGCCGTTCATAGCATCTTTTAAAATGCTTTGAGCGGCTTTTTGATTTTTATAAACGCTATGATTTACGATTTTTTAAATTAAGGATGAATTTGCTTCCGCTGCCTTCCTTGCTTTCCACGCTAATGGGAATAGTCAGCATATCTGCGGCTTTCTTTGCCAGATATAAGCCAAGACCGCTGGACTTCTGACCTGTACGCCCGTTCAGACCGGTATATCCGCGTTCAAAGATACGTGGTATATCCTCCTGAGCTATTCCTGTTCCGGTGTCCGAAATATATAAAGCCCCGTTGTTGTCCATTCCTATTGAAACCGAACCGGCTGGCGTATATTTAACGGCATTGGAAATAAGCTGCTCCAGAATGCATACGAACCATTTTCTGTCGGTGACAATTGTCTGGTTAGTCTGAATAAAATCAAGCCGCAGACGTTTTTCCACAAAAAACGGAGCGAATTTACGTACCGACTCACGAATAAGCTCGTCGAGCGGATATTCACGTATCACAAGGTCGTTTGAATTTCCGGAAAGCCTGATGTATTGCAGTACCATATCGACATATTGCTCGATTCGCAGCAATTCGGCAAGAAGAAGTCTGTTTTCCGGAGTATCGCCGGAAAGCCTGAGCTTCATCACCGCGATCGGGGTTTTGATCTGATGAACCCATGCGGTGTAATAATCCAACTGATCCTGACGCTGCGATTCATATTCGGATATTGTCTGCTCCATGCGGTCACTAAGGGCTTCAATAATGCTGTGATAATCACTTTCGGCGAGAGAATTGGGGGTTGGAAGACATTTCCGGTCATTTGCTATTGAATCGACGGTTCTGAGTCTTTCGGCGCGGGATTTTTTTTCCTTGAAATAATCCATTGCGAGTAAAAGAGCAAGTACGCAAAGCGACACAATCGACGCGTAGATCAACGGTTCCGTCATTATATCATAAAGCAGGAACACCGTCAGCTGAAAGCCGTTTATCAGAAAGAAAAGCGCAATTGCCGCACGGTTTCTTCTTAGTATTTCTTTAAGGATAATCATGATATAAGATATCCGCTCCCTGTTTTAGTTGTTATCACATCAGTAAGTCCTATGCTTTCGAGCTTCTTGCGAAGCCGGTTTACATTGACGGTGAGAGTGTTTTCCTCCACAAAGCAGTCGTCGTTCCAGAGACGCAGCATGAGCGCGTCGCGGCTGACGATGCTGCCCTTGTTTTCAAGAAGCGTTCGGAGTATGCGGAATTCGTTCTTTGTAAGTTCGACCTGTTTTCCGCCGCAATGTACGCTGCCGTCATTGAGATGAAGCTCCGCGCCAGAGAATGCAATAACGTCGTTGCCGCCGTGAATTTCATATGTCCTGCGGAGAACAGCCTGAATTTTAGCGGTCAGAACTATAGGCTCCACCGGTTTTGCTATAAAGTCGTCGCCGCCCATATTAATTGCCATGACTATATTGAGGTTATCAGAGGCTGAGGAGAGAAATACTATAGGGACTGTAGAGCTTTTGCGTATTTCCGCCGTCCAGAAATATCCGTCGCGGAACGGCAGCATAATATCCATCAGAACGAGATGAGGGTCATATGCAAGGCAATCCCCGCATACGGAGCGGAAATTATCCGCTATGCGAACCTCGTGACCGCTGCGCTCGATTTGTTTTTTCAGCTCCAGCGAAAGCGCGTGATCGTCCTCAACAAGAAAAATACGGTACATTATGCTGCCCTCCGACTTTAATGAATCTCAGATAGAATTATTTAACAATTTGATAGTAGGTTCTTGACGTTCCAATATAAATCAGCACATATATCAGAGCGAATGCCGCGAAGGTTATAAGGGTACAGATGACAAACAGCTTTACGCTGAAAAACATGAGTATCTTCATCATTCGGGTCAGTATAGGAAATACGGCTGCCATGTGAATTCCTGCAACAGCAAGCGGAAGGAAGAAAACCAGAAGCACCTGCCTGCCGATGGTCTTTTTGACTTCCTCACGGCTCATTCCAACCTTTTCCATTATCTGAAAGCGCGCCCTGTCTTCATAGCCCTCCGAAATCTGCTTGTAGTATATGATGAGCGCCGTCGCAAAAAGACACACAGTGCCAAGCAGCATTCCAAGGAAGAAAAGCGTTCCGAACATTCCGAGCAAAGCTTCCTTTGCGTTCCAGCAGGAGTCCAAATTGTAGTGTAATACCCTGCCGTCGGAAAGCTTATTTAACGAAGCGCGAATATCATTTTCAATGGCGTCTCCCGCCGCCTCTGCTTTACCTGCATCGGCAAAGGTAACGGCAATCCTTCTGGTATAATCCGAAGCGAATTGTCCGAGAACTTTCTTCTGACTGACGTATATTTCATTCAGAGTGTTTTCGTCGGAAACCACAACGCCGTAGCAGGAAAACATGGACGCGAGATAGCTTGCCGAAATCGGGAAATGATAGATATTGTTCTTTATTCTGTATTCCCTGCCGTGAATAGTCAGCGTTCCTGTGACGTCCTTCAGCCCCTCAGGATTGTAGATGGAACAGACCACAATTTCATTCTGGGAGAGTCCGAGCGTTTCGCCCGTCAGATCGCTGTAGGTTTTTTCGGTCATGAAGAAATAATTGCCTATATCCGATGAAACTTCCATTACGTCAGCTTCATTCATCTCCGGCTGGGTATAGAGAATGTTGTCTGAATTGTAATAGGCGAGAAGAAGATATTCGTGATATTCCACGTCTTTTATTTCAGCACCGTTTTTTTCAGCCGCGTTACGCACAATCTTCTCCAGATCCGACGGAGACAGGAATTCAATTTCCTCATTATCGCCGGAAAAGCCCGCCTCAAGATAAAGGTGCTGCGGATAATTCTTTTTCAACACACTTTCATACCCTGAATAGAGCGACATTGTGGTGGAAATCATCACCAGTACGCCTGTTGCTAAAATTGAGATTGAAGCAAGTCCCACCGCGTTCTGCTTCATGCGGTAGAGAAGTCCTCCGACAGCGGGCATATTCTTCGGACGGTAGTAGAAGTTCTTATTCTTCCTGAGCGTTTTCAGCACGAAAATACTTCCCGCGACAAACAGAAAATATGTTCCCGCAATTATCAGAAGCACCGCCACAAAGAAAAGTGCGAGCGCGTTGAGGGGAGATTCCGTGGTGATTGTGAGATAATATCCGGTTCCGAGGCAGACAAGCCCTGAAATCAGCATTACCCACTTGATTTTCGGCTCCTTTTCGCCTGCGGAATTGCTTTGGAGCAGTTCCACCGGCTTCATTATCGCTACGCTTATTCTGTTGAGCAGGAAGATGAGAAAATCCAGCGCAAGGAAAAAAGCGACTGTGGGAATTAACGTCAGCGGAGTGACATAATAGAATCCCGCAACAGCGCCGGTCTGTAGCAAACGGCATATGAGCAGCGAACAAAGCTTATACAGGAGCATTCCTGCCAATAATCCCGCAATGACCGACAGAAGACTGCTGATGAGATTCTCGAAAAAAAGCACCCTTCCCACATGGCGCTTCTCCATGCCGAGGACATTGTAAACGCCGAATTCACGCTTGCGCTGTTTCATGAGGAAGCGGTTTATGTAGAGCATCAGCACAGCCGAAAGCAGGGCGAGTATCGCCACGCCCATCCACATGAAAGCGGACAGATAATTTCCACCCTTGACGCTCTGCATTCTGCCGTCCATTGAAAGCGTCAGCATGATGTAGAAGCAGGCAATCAATCCGGCTTCCGTACAGATCCGTGGGAAAAAGAAACGTGAATTCTTGCGGATATTGTTAATTGCAAGTTTGCTGTAAAAACCGAGTTTCATTCCGAATCCCTCCCCGTGCGAAGCATTGTGAGCGTGTCGGAGATTCTTTTGTAGAATGACTCGTTGGTGTTTTCTCCCCTGTATAGCTGGTGGAAAACAACTCCGTCGCGGATAAAAAGCACCCTGCCCGCGTTGGAGGCCGCGTCGGTTGAATGTGTCACCATCAGAATCGTCTGACCGTCGCGGTTCATCTTCGAGAACACCCGCAGCAGGTCGGCGGACGACTGCGAATCAAGCGCACCCGTCGGTTCGTCTGCGAGAATCAGCTTGGGATTGGTAATGATTGCCCTAGCGGCCGCGGCTCTTTGCTTCTGACCGCCAGACACCTCATAAGGATATTTTTCAAGTATGCTCTCTATGCCGAGAGAAGCGGCGACGGGTTCAAGTCTGCTCATCATTTCGCTGACACTTTTTCCTCCCAATACCAGCGGGAGCAGGATATTGTCTTTGAGAGTGAATGTGTCCAGCAGATTGAATTCCTGAAAAACAAAGCCAAGGTTCTCACGTCTGAATGCCGCCATAGTGCTTTCCCTGACAGAGGCGAGAGGCTTGCCGTCCAGTTCCACGGAACCGCTTGTGGGCTTGTCGAGCGCGGCGAGGATATTGAGGAGCGTGGTCTTGCCCGAACCTGATTCACCCATGATTGCGACATATTCGCCGCGTTCGACCGTAAAGCTGACTCCCTTTAAAGCCTGAACCTGACTGCCGCCCATACGTGAGGTGTAGGTCTTTTTCAAATCGTTTACTTTAAGAATTTCCATTTTATATATTCCTCCGTTTCATTTGGTATTTTTATTGTAAATGAAACGAGTTTTTTCTTACATCGAATGAGGTGACATTAAGGTGACATTTTTGTAAGCTCAATCTTCAGGAATAAAATTCAGATACTGAATAAACGCCGTCTTACCGTCGCTGTGGTAGCCCGCGTGCCTGTAAAAATTCAGCGTGCTTTCAAGCGGGGAGCCGGTTATCAGCATAATCTTGTAGCAGTCGGATTTTTTGGCAATTTCCCTCGCGTAATTGAGACATGCCGTAGCGTATCCCATTCCTCTGTGATCAGCGTGGGTCACAACATTTTCCACAAGAGCGTATGGACGGACGTTCCTTGTCAGATTTGGGATTATCACGCATACGCATGAAGCAGTTATCTTGCCGTCGTGTTCGCAAACAATGATATGGTAGTCCGGATTATTGCAAATTGCCGCCCATGTGTCTCGAAGATGTTTGCTGTCCTTCGGTATGCCTTTTTCGTGCAGGTGAGTATATAATTCGAGCAGCTGGTTGAGATCGTCGGTTTGTATTTCTCTGATAAGCATGTAATTATCCCTCCAGAATAATAATATCAATTATACCACAGCAATATTGCAACATCAATAGCGGTAGAAAATATTACCAACCTTTTGCATATATTTGTGTGAATATTGTAAAGAGAATTTTTTTAACGGCGTTTTATTATAATTCCTTGCCAATTTCTGAAATGTATGGTATAATTAATTTAAATATGCATTTACCCCAACGCAATTGAATGCAGCGTGAATCATCTAAGTGTTACGGTATTAAATACATCATATCTGAAAGGACGGTTTTTACTTATGGAAAGAAGAAACAGCAGAAAGGTCAGAGTCGGGAATATCTTCATAGGCGGAGACGCTCCGATAACTATTCAATCCATGCTCAATAAGCCCTCTACTGATATCGAGGGAAGCGTGGCTCAGGCAAAAGCGCTTGAAGCCGCAGGATGTGAAATCATAAGGGCAGCCGTGCCGGATATGCCAGCCGTCAAGCTTATTGCAGCTCTTAAAGAAGCCGTATCGGTTCCGATAGTCGCAGACATACATTTTGATTATAGGCTTGCGATAGAATCGGCTGCGGCGGGAGTGGATAAAATACGCATAAATCCCGGAAATATCGGTGACGAGAGCCGCGTAAAGGCAGTTGTGGATATTTGCCGTCAGAAAAACATTCCCATCAGAGTGGGAGTGAATTCCGGCTCGGTTGAAAAAAGCATTCTTGCGAAATACGGTTCTCCCACAGCCGAAGCTCTTGTTGAGAGCGCCCTTTATCATGTTTCACTTTTGGAAAAATTCGATTTTTACGATACGGTCATTTCAATGAAATCCTCAACCGTGCAGACTATGGTGGAATCATACCGCATTGCGGCTGAGAGATGCGACTATCCGCTGCACTTAGGCGTAACGGAAGCCGGAACCGAGCGAATGGGACTTATCAAATCCTCGGCGGGTCTTGGCTCGCTGCTTATGGACGGAATCGGGGACACGGTGCGCGTTTCACTTACCGCCGACCCTGTGCGCGAGGTGTACGCAGCGAAGGATATTCTCAGGGCGCTCGATATCCGCAAGGGAGGAATTCAGTTTGTATCATGCCCGACCTGCGGAAGAACAAGAATTGATTTAATCAAGCTTGCCGAGGACGTGCAGGAGGCTCTGAAGGACGTGGAGAAGGATATCAAGGTTGCCGTCATGGGCTGCGTCGTAAACGGTCCGGGGGAAGCAAGAGAAGCAGATATCGGAGTTGCCGGCGGAGTCGGCTGCGGGCTTATTTTCAAGAAAGGCGAAGTGCTTCGCAAGGTTCCGGAGGAAGATCTTCTTAGCGAGCTTCTAAAGGAAATAGATAAGCTTTGATATGTGTATAATATTCAACTGACGCCCTATCTGATTGAGGGAGGCTGTTCAATGGCTGGAAAGGCATACATAAAAAATTACAGAATACAGAAAGGAACGCTCAAGGGCGTTGGTCTTAAAAGACGGCACAGACGGCTGTTAAAAAGAGAATTTAAAAAAACGCTCAGATCGTACGTAGGACGTTCCGCTGAACTTGCGGCTGGTGCGGCAGCCGCGCTTATCCGGCGAAAGATCAAGGCTCTGCCCGGAGGTTGAATGACATGAAGCTATTGCAGTTGGTGACGTTGCAGACTATTTCCGAAATGAAAAATATCAAGCTGTCAAGAAAGAGCAGGCGAAAGATAAAAAAGGCGGCGAATACGTCCGTTGACGCGGCGGTAAGCGTCGCCGCCGACGTACTGAAGGGACTGCG
>ONCX01000042.1 GCA_900316455.1 uncultured Eubacteriales bacterium | reverse complement strand
CGGCAGGTGTCCAAAGTGCGGCTATGAAAACTCTCCCGACATGAAATTCTGCGGAGAGTGCGGCGCAAAGCTGTAATTTTTTGATATGACAGTAATAATTAAGTTAATACAAAATACCGTGCGTTCAGTTTTATATGAATGCACGGTATTTTGTATATATAAATTTTTATTTTTGAACGTTATTTTAATTATACAGATTTTGAATGTTCACTGTAATAACTCAGCTTTCAAGGCATTAAGAAGAATATCATTTTCCTCTGTATTCCTTACGGCAAGACGCAAATAATGTCCTCCGTCAGTCTTTGACGACAAATCCTTTAGCAACAGATTGTGATTTATCATCATTTTCTTCAGCAGTTCGTCAGGAATTATGTCCTTGTCTGTCTCCACCATAACGAAATTTGCCTGTGACGGAATTACTCTTAGTCCGCGTATCTTGGCAAGCTCGTTCTGGAACCGATTTCTTTCAGCTCTGATTTTTTTGAGGGCCTCGGCGTAATCACTTTTGTATTTTTCAGCTATCTGCATGTAAAATTCGGCAAAAGAATTAATATTCCATATTGAAATATCTTTTTTCATTTCGGCTAATGTGGCTTTATCGCCTGAAGCCAACACTCCAAGTCGAAGACCTGGAACTCCATAGGACTTTGAAATGCTCTTCATAACATACAAACCTGGATTAGCTGAAAGAATCTCCTGACTTATCATTGTGCTGTCAGGCTCATCGGCGAAATCTACAAATGACTCATCTATAACAAGCTTAATTTTATTTTCGCTACACCATGCGGTAAGACGAATCAAATCAACCTTTGGAATATAATTTCCGCTGGGATTATCTGGATTAATAACAATAAGATTAGAAATACCCTTATCAGCAAAATAACGTATAATATCATCAGCGGAATAGGAATAATCAGGATTTTCCGTTTTATATACCACCTGCTCGCTTTCAGGATATCTGTTGGGATATTCCTCAAATGTAGGTCTGATAAATCCGGTTTTTCCAGACATACTGTTCATCAGACTTTTAATCAGCTCTGCGGCGCCGTTGCCAACAATTATATTTTCCTCATGAACTCCGAAATTCTTTGCTGCAAGCAGACTGTTGATATGCATACCGGATGGATACTGAGTCATAAGAGTGTCAAAATTTACCTTAATTTCATCCTTGAGCCTTTCAGGAGGGAAATACGGATTGACAAGATAACAGAAATCCAGCAGCTTTGGATATCTCCAATATCCTCCGTAGCGTTTCTGAATAAGACTGAGCTTTTCGTCGTCATCAGGGGAAAATATAGACTCTGCTATATCAAGATCCTGAATGTCATCTATTTCATACCACCGCTGTCCGTTAAGCCTTTTCGCAACAATTCCGGGATTGTCCAACAATGCTATGACACGAAGCACCTGTTCATAGTATTCGTTCTGTCCGAGAGCGCACTGATAAGCCTCCAAAAACGGCACATAGTGAGTTTCGGAAAAATATTTGCTGAATTTATAGATATTTACGGTTTTAAAATACTCGTCCCTCTCGCTGAAGGAAACACGCTTGCCAGGAACAAACGCTTCTATCCTGTCGTTTTCCCCAAGCTTTAAGCATGTGCCGTCCATCCAGCTTTCATATTTATCAACCAAGGCAAGAGTATCTCTGGGATCCGAAATAATGGTTTCAAGAACAGAATCCTCGAAGATAAGGTCAGATTCAAACAGAAGCGTATCCTCGCGGCATAGCCATTGCTTAGCGAGAGAAAGAGAGTAAATATTGTTTGTCCTGTCGTAGATAGGATTATTGATAAATTCTATCGGAGTATGAATATTCAACGTCCCGATATAATCTATCAGCTTCTGTCCCTCATAACCTACGACTATTATTACACGGGATAAACCTACAGCGTCAATCTGGTGAAGCATACGATCTATCAGAGAAACTCCGTTCACCTTCACCATACATTTCGTATTATTTTTTGTAAGTTCTTTAAGGCGTTTTCCCATTCCCGCCGCTAAAATTACAGCCTGCATGTGTACCTCCAACTCGAACAGATAATCAGTAATTATCTGAATTATACCGTATTATCATTCATTAATATCAGAACTAATTTCTATATTTTCTTCATCTGGATTTTCAGAATCAATTTCGGACGGTTCATCCTCAACGGTATTGTCTACCACGTCGGTCTGTTCCCCTTCCTCGTGCTTGACTGATTTCACTGACGGCAATTCTTATTATAACGCCGGAATTATTGATAATAATAACATCGTCGTCATTATCAACTACCCTGATAGCAGCTACATTTCCGTTTTCAACACGATAATTCTTTATTCCCATACCGCCGCGGCTCTGCAGACGGTAGTCGGAAATAGGTGTGAGTCTGCCATAGCCGGTTTCGCTGACGGTCAGCACTCTTCCGCCTTCGCGCAGGGTTGACATTCCTATTACCTCATCGCCGTCACGCAGTCTGATCGCGTGTACGCCCGCAGCGCCGCGTCCCATTGCGCGAACGTCATTCTCATTGAAGCGTATGGAATATCCTCCCTTTGTGGCGACAAGCAGCTCGTTGCTGCCGTTGGTAAGCCTCGTCCATACAAGAGAATCATCGTCCCGCAGACTCAGCGCAATAAGCCCTTTCTTGCGGATATTGCCGAATTCACTCAGCGCAGTCCTCTTGATAAGACCATTCCTTGTTACCATAACAAGATACATCTCATGCTCATAATTCTTGAGAACGCGGATCATTTCGGTGATTTTCTCGTCACCCTCAAGCGGAAGCAGATTAACTATATTTATCCCCTTTGACGAACGTGAGCCTTCGGGAATTTCATAGCCTTTAAGCCTGTAAACTCTTCCGCGGTCAGAGAAGAACATAACGTAATCGTGCGTTGAGGTGATGAACATTTCAGTGGGCACGTCTTCCTCGCGCCGCGCCATACCGCTGACTCCCCTGCCGCCTCTGTGCTGAAGCTGGTATGTGTCGAGCTTCTGGCGCTTGACATATCCGAACGCGGTAAAGGTTATAACGCAGTCCTCTTCCTTAATAAGGTCTTCTATATCCATTTCGCCGGAAATGGTTTCAATTGCGGTTCTGCGTTCATCTCCGAACTTGCGGGCTATTTCCTGCGATTCCTCGATAATGATATCGCGGCGGCGTTCCTCGCGGGCAATGATGTCGTTGCAGTCCTCTATTTTTTCCAGAAGCGCCTTCAGCTCGGCTTCGAGCTTTTCCTTTTCCATGCCGGTGAGCTGAGCAAGACGCATCTGAACGATTGCCTGAGCCTGAACCTCGTCAAATCCGAACCTGTCCATAAGTCTCTGCTTGCCTTCGGGAATGTTCTTTGACGAACGCAGAATGGCTATTACTTCATCTATGAAGTCAAGAGCGACCTTTAGCGCTTCGAGAATATGGGCGCGTTCCTTTGCCTTTTTGAGATCGTAAATTGTACGGCGCAGAATGACTTCAAGCTGGTGCTTGATGTAGTATTCAAGCATTTGTTTAAGTGTAAGAGTCCTCGGAACTCCGTCCACAATAGCAAGGTGAATCGCGCCGAACGTTATCTGCATCTGTGTATTCTTAAAAAGATTATTAAGCACCACATTAGGCGAAGCGTCGCGTTTGACGTCAATCGTTATACGCATGCCCTCGCGGTCGGAATGATCGTCGCAATTGCTTATGCCTTCCAGTTTCTTTTCCTTTACCAGATCGCTTATGCTTTCGATAAGACGAGCTTTATTCACCTGATAAGGCAATTCAGTTACAACTATCTGATAACGTCCGTTGGGGCGCTCCACAATTTCAGCCTTTGCGCGGACTGTTATTTTGCCGCGACCTGTGGCGTATGCGGCGCGGATTCCTGAACGCCCCATGATTATTCCGCCAGTCGGGAAGTCGGGACCCTTTATGCATTCCATAAGCTCATCAAGCGTCGCGTCGGGATTTTTCAGCAGCAGACAAACCGCGTCTATAGTCTCCCTTAAATTGTGCGGAGCAATGTTCGTCGCCATACCTACCGCGATACCTGTAGAACCGTTTACCAAAAGGTTCGGATAACGCGACGGAAGAACCGTGGGCTCTTGGTGTGAATCATCGAAATTGTTGGTAAAATCGACGGTTTCCTTGTCAATATCCGTGAGCATTTCCATCGAGATTTTGCTCATTTTCGCCTCGGTATAACGATATGCGGCAGGCGGATCTCCGTCAACGGAGCCGAAGTTTCCGTGACCGTCAACAAGCATATATCTCATAGAAAAATCCTGAGCAAGACGAACAAGAGCGTCATATACGGAAGCGTCGCCGTGAGGGTGGTAACGACCAAGTACTGCGCCGACGGTAGTAGCGCACTTCTTATAGGCGCGTTCTGGATAAAGACCATCCTCATACATTGTGTAGAGAATGCGCCTGTGCACCGGCTTGAGACCGTCGCGAACGTCGGGCAGCGCTCTCTGTACTATGACCGACATCGAATAAGCGAGAAAGGAATCCTTCATCTCGTGATTAATGTCAACCTCTATTATTTTTTGGTTCTCGTGACCCTCGTATTCCATTGGCTATTGTCTCCTTAATATTGTTAGTGAATATTACAATTTGGAATATTTTTTAAGCTTTTCTATCAAAAAATTTTCCCATTCGGTAAACTCTGCGTCATTTTGTGCTGACTTTTGCGGCACATAGAGAAATTTATTGTCCTTGAAGAATACCGCTGTCAGTCCCTTATGTCTGCGGATTTTCTTTAGATTGCCGTATGACTCGCGGTTCACTGTCTCCTCTTCCTTGTGCGTAATGGCGGTAACGTGATCGTCATACCAATTCAGGGTGACATTTTCGGATATTTCTCCTCTCTCCCTGAGCGCTTTCATCAATCCGAATGCGCCGGCAGCTATAACAACGACATACGCAAACGCGGCATATCCCGCACGTCGGTAATTGCCATCTATTGCCGCGTTGACGGCAAACAGGACGCACAGCAGGGTGAAAAGCGCGCCGATGACGGAAAAAATTATCTTTCCGGTATAGCCGGCGACTCTCGTAATATCTTTGCCGGTCATTTCAAAGTCAAAGCTGAATTGCGGTGATTCCTCGTTGAAAGTTGTCTGCCGGACCACTCCGGTTTCCTCTGCGTATGCCGGAGGAATCATCTGTGATTTTACAGTGAATTTGTCGCCCAGTTTTTGCTGAATAAATGAAAGCATTTCATCAGCTGAAATCTTATCAAAAAAACGCGCCGGAATGAAGAAATAGACATATTTCCGATGAATCAGAAACAATCCGTCGGAAGTTTCAAGAGCGGACGTCAATTCTTCCCACGGAATTACTCCGTTTCCGCTGCTGTCGGTTACAGTAAACTTATCCTCATAAAACAAAGCTTCCACAGGAGAATTGAATTCCCCCGCTTCTCTCCTTGCTTTGATGGAACCTTCGTTGGCGAATTTCAGTAATCGCTTATTGACAGGCTTCCACCCAAAAATCACCGCCGTCAGCAGAATAGCAAAAATCATCAGCCAGTAATGTTTGGCAAAACCGTCAAGCATGACAATTCCAATCACCGCAGCAATAATAATCATCATCGCGATTCGGGTAATTATCCTGCTGAACTTTCTTTTGTTGTAAATCTTATCGAACATATCGTCAATAAAGCAATCCAGCGCAAGTCTCGCGTCTTGTTCGGTAAGTTGATATTTGATTGAATATAAAGGTTCGGGTACATTTTGAGTTTTCATTGAATCGTCAACCTCATGTTGAAAACATATTGAATTATACATGCTACTGACTGTAATAATCCGGCTGAATTACCACATATTTCCACCGGATTTTTAATAGCTTATGGATTTTCCCCGCGAATCCACTTTAATTCAACATATGATTGTGGAAAACTCGGTTAAAACTCTTGAAACTTTTAGTAATTAAACATTTATAAATTACCATTTGGAATAAAAACAGCTGATAATTTCAATATTACAATCAGTTATCAACCTTTTCCACTGAGTTTTCCACAGATTTTACGGAATTCTCCACACGGAAGAGTAGAAAACATCGTATTATTGGGAATAATTGGTTGTGGAATTGATTTTAAACGTTTGTTAAAAGATGAAATATGCCGTAAATTGAAATTAAGAAAATAATCACACGTCAAGGTTTTTGACATACTTGGCATTCTGTTCGATAAATTCACGGCGCGGTTCAACCTTGTCTCCCATGAGTATTGAGAATGTCTCGTCAGCAGCTCTTGCGTCGTCAAGCGTCACGCGAAGCATAATGCGTGTGGCTGGATTCATGGTTGTTTCCCAGAGCTGTTCGCTGTCCATCTCGCCAAGACCTTTGTAACGCTGAACGTCCTCAGAGCCGCCTATTTCTGAAAGAATGCGGTCGCGTTCCTCGTCGCTGTAGGCATAGAGATGCGCGTCTTTCTTGGTAATTTTATAGTGCAAGGCGTCATCTGAATCGCCTTCTTCTTTGACCTTTCTGACGGTCGCAGTGCCGCCGAGTTCGCGGACGATTCTGTCCTTGTCTTCCTCAGTATAGGCGTCCATTTCAACCTTTTTGCGGGTTATGCGGTAGAGAGGAGGCTGTGCAATGCAGATATTGCCGTTCTCAATGAGAGGACGCATGAAGCGGAAAAAGAATGTCAGCAGAAGCGTGCGGATATGTGAACCGTCCACATCGGCATCAGCCATGATAATTACCTTGCCGTAGCGCAGCTTGTTAATGTCAAATTCATCGCCTATACCGCAGCCCAGAGCCGTAACTACAGGCATGAGCTTGTCGTTACCGTAAACCTTATCCATACGAGCCTTCTCGACGTTGAGCATCTTGCCCCAAAGCGGAAGTATAGCCTGAAATCGCCTGTCTCTGCCGCCCTTTGCGGAACCGCCTGCGGAATCTCCCTCAACGATATATATTTCGGTGTGCGTCGCGTCGCGGTCGGAGCAGTCGGCAAGCTTACCGGGGAGAGAAGCGTTGTCAAACGCGGTTTTGCGTCGCGCCGCGTCGCGTGCCTTGCGTGCAGCGTCGCGTGCGCGTGAGGCTTCGAGAGCCTTGTTGAATATTGCTTTTGCCACAGAGGGATTTTCCTCAAGATAATTCATCAGCTTTTCGGAGATAAGACCGTCCACCAGTCCGCGTATCTCGGTATTTCCGAGCTTGCCCTTTGTCTGTCCCTCAAACTGAGCTTCCTTTAGCTTGACGCTGATAACGGTGGTAAGACCTTCTCGCACGTCGTCGCCGGTAAAATTACGGTCGCTGTCTTTAAGTATTCCGAATCTGCGGGCATAGTCGTTCATAACTCTTGTGAGCGCCCTTTTGAAGCCCTCCTCATGTGTGCCGCCGTCAACGGTACGGATATTGTTGGCGAAAGACAGTGTAAATTCGTTATATTCCGTGTTGTACTGCATAGCGACCTCGGCAGTGGCGTTGCCATCGGCTGAAACGCACGCGAAATGCATTACGTCGGGGTGAAGCAGTTCAACAGCCTTTTTCTTGTGTATATATTCTACAAACGAACGTATTCCGCCCTCATAGCAATAGCTTTCGGTAACCGGCTCTTCTCCTCTGAGGTCGGAAAGCCTGATGTGTATTCCGGCATTGAGGAATGCCTGCTCTCTGAGGCGTGTCTGAAGCGTTTCAAATTCATATACGGTAGTTTCCCTGAACATCTCAGGATCCGCCTTAAAACGGACTTTAGTGCCTCTTTTATCGGTATCTCCGATTATGTGAAGTTGCCGCGTTCAAAGCGCTGATAATAGACGTGCTCGCCGTCGCTTACCTCAACCTCCAGCCATTCCGAAAGCGCGTTGACGACAGAAGCGCCGACTCCGTGCAGTCCTCCGGAAACCTTATATCCGCTGCCGCCAAACTTACCGCCGGCATGAAGTATGGTGAAAACGACTTCAACGGCTGGAAGTCCCGTTTTCTGCTGAATACCGACCGGTATACCGCGTCCGTTGTCAGTGACGGTAATTATATCGTCCTTCTCGATATCGACTGTAATAAGGTCACAGTAGCCCGCGAGAGCCTCGTCTATTGCATTGTCAACTATCTCGTATACAAGGTGGTGAAGCCCCTTTGGACCTGTCGTACCGATATACATACCAGGGCGTTTTCTTACAGCCTCCAGCCCCTCCAATACCTGTATCTGATTTTCGTCGTATGCTTCCGCGTCAACCGCTGTGCTGACAGATTCAATATCAAGCTCACTGATTTCATTGTTTTTAAGATTATCCAATGTATCGTCCTCCCTGCTTTACTGTTGCCTACCGTGTTCAAACACTGTAAAAACGTGGCTTTACGGCGATTTATTCATATAAAGATATTATATCATAAAGAGAATAAAAATGCCACATTTATTTTTTAAATTTTTTTGCATATAATTAGTATAATAATACTAATTAATTATAAAAAAATACTTTTTTAATATTTTCACTTCATACAAAGAAAAGCGTCATATTTTGGCTCTGACGCTCAAAACATGACGCTTGATTACTGTATTCCTATTCCCTGTTCCGCCCGTCCTGCAAGCGCTGAGGGCGAAATCTGACACAGATAAACGCTGCCGTCCCTGCAAAGCACAAAGCTCTTAGGCAAATCATCGGTGACAGCGGTTACTTTGCCGCCTTTTTCGGCAAGCCTGAGAAGGTTTCGGGTATGCTTGGATATTGTTGTGTTATCCATATCAAATATGCCTATTATTTCCCTTTCGGGTATGACATAATTGTTTCCAAGATGCAGATACATATTCGGCAGGCTCCTTTCTGAGGTTATACACATAAACGCGCAGAATGTGCAACAGAGTCGGGCAAATAAATACGGGAAAAGCGATTCTCACGCAAAATTTCACATCATTCATGGCTGTTTATACGCTGAGTTTTATTATTAACGCTGCTGAACTTTCCCGCTTCGACATTAATTATCCTGCCTTTGTCCAATCCCCTGACAGTGTGCGGGTCGCAGCATGATATAAAAACCTGCCAGCTATTCATGTGGTTAAGAAGATAATCCTGACGCATGCTGTCAAGCTCGCTCATTACGTCGTCCAGAACAGCTATGGGTCTCTCCCCCGCGGATTCCTCCAAAAGCGACGCCTCAGCCAGCTTGAGAGCCAGCACACAGGAGCGCTTCTGCCCCTGTGAGGCATAGGAACGCGCAGCCATATCGTTTACCAAAATAATCAGATCGTCCCTGTGAGCGCCGTAATTCGTGCAGCCCTGCGCCAGATCAGACGCACGGTGCGCTTCAAGCTGTTGTTTAAGCGTGGCAGCCGTTTCGTCAACCGAATCGGGATTCAGATAACCGCAGGAATATCGCAGCCCGATAAAATCCCTGCCTGATGAAATGCCGTCGAATATTTCAGACGTCTTTCCTACAAGCCGTGAAACATATCCGGCGCGCTTACAGGAGATTCTCGCACCGGTCTTGGCGAGATTTTCGTCCCATATTTCGAGCATCGACTCAAAACCGGCTGTTGACGCTGATTTTTTGAGAAAGGCATTGCGCTGCGCGAGAATCCTGTTGTATTCCACCAAAAGCCGTGGATATGTGGGAAACTGCTGCGAAATCGCCGCGTCAATAAATCTGCGCCGTTCGCCAGAACCTCCCTTGACAAGGCTCATATTGTCAGGCGAAAAGACAACAGCGCAGAATTTGCCGATAAATCCGGTAGCCGCGGCGAGCTTAACTCCGTTGAGAGTCGCCTGTTTTTTGTCTGTTATCACAAGACTTGCGTTCTGTTCGCGCTTCTCGGCAAAGAAACCGAGTTCCATTCTGGCATATTTTTCACCTTTTGCTATCAGCTCAATATTCTTTGCCCCTCTGAATGAACGCACGCCTGTAAACAGACAGAGCGCTTCAAGAAGATTGGTCTTGCCCTGCCCGTTCTGACCGCTTATAACGTTTACGCCGTCGGAAAATTCAATTTCTCCTTCAACCAAGTTGCGGTAATTCTGCGTGAATATTCTTCGAGCGATCATACGCCTGCTTCCTTTATCTCCAGCTCCACGCCGTCGCAGGGAATTGTAACAATATCCCCCGGGCGTATCTTCTTGCCGCGCATGACGCATACTTCACCGTTAACCATAACTGCGCCTGAGGTAACCATGAATTTTGCCTCTCCCCCGACGGCTGCTATTCCGGCGAATTTCAGCAGGCTGTCCAATTTTATGAATTCGGTAGAAATTTCTATTATGCGGCGTTCAACGTCTTTTTCCAAATTTTCCAAAAAAATCAGCTCCGAAAATTTTCAGTTAAAATCAGTCGTTCTTTTGAAGTCTTACAGGCAGCAGCAAAAACAGGAAGCTCTCGCCCTCCGGCGGCAGCACTTTGACGGGATTTACCGGAGATCCTATGATAAGCCGCACTTCATCAGTTGAAACGGCTCTGAAGGCGTCCGTAAGATAACGGTTATTGAATCCGATTTCCACAGGCTCATTCGGGGCGCTTGCCGAAAGTCTGTCGGTTGCCGAGCCTACCGCTGTGCGGCAGTTGAATGTGATCTCGTCGTTTCCGAATACGCAGCGGACAGGACTTTTTATCGCGTCGCTTATGAGAAGTCCCATTCGTTCGCTTGCTTCTATAATGCGGCGTGTGCTTACCCTTACTTCCTTGTCGTTCTGCGAAGGAATAGCGTTGTTATAGTCGAGAAAATCTCCCTCTATAAGGCGTGATATTATAACGCAGCCATTTATCATGAATTCTATATGACGGCGTGTTGAGCATATCTCGGCATGTTTTCCGTCGTCGTCATCGAGCAGCTTGAGTATTTCCTCGAGTGTTTTCTTAGGCACAATAAAAGATGTTTCAAAAGTGCTTGTTATAGGCTCTGTACGCATAGCGAGACGGAATCCGTCAACTGAAACTACGCGGAATCTGTCCTCTTTTATTTCAAAAAGTGAGCCTGTGCAGGTCGGACGTGAATCGTTGTCGCTGACGGCAAATATTGTCTGTGAGATCATGGATTTAAGCATTCCCTGCGAAAGAGAAATTCTGCGGTCGCTTTCTATAACAGGAAGCTCCGGAAAATCGGAAGCCGATATGCCTATGATCGAGTATTCGGCTTCTGATGAGCGAATTGTTGTGATAAGGCTTTCCGAGCAGTTAATTTCCAGCTCATCGCCCGGCATTTTTCTTACTATTTCACAGAATAGCTTTGAAGAAAGTACTACGCTGCCTTCCTCGTAGATATTGGCAAGAATCTTGGTGGATATGCCGAGTTCGAGATTGTAGCCGCAGATATAGAGGGAGCTTTCTTCGGTGCGGAAATATATTCCCTCCAACGCGGCAATAGTCGAGCGGAGAGCGACGGCTCTTGATACTTTATTTATAGCGTCGGATAGCATTTCACGGTTGCATTTGATTTTCATAAAAACAATGTTCCTTTCGATACTTTCAATTGATTTGTATAGTATATTGTTTTAATTATAATATATCAGAGATTTGATTACAAGAGAAAGATTGTAAAATCAATTTTTTTTGCGGGACAGCCTACGTTAGTTTTTCAACAGGTGATGTTGGAAATCAGAGCGGAATTTTTTTGTCCGGCTTGAGAAGCATATTTTGAATATAATTATAATAATAATATTAAGATAAGGACAGTAGCAGCAGTAGTATAGGTGGAATTGGTTGAAAATGGCGTTAACGCATGAATTTTCCGTATTCTCCGGATTTATTAACGGGTTGAATCACTATTGAATTTTGTTGGAAAGTTTTTGCACATAATTCAACAATCAACATTCTTCCACCTCTTTTAACGTTGATTGTTAAATAATGGGTTGATATTTCCGATTTCACTCAGAAGTGCCTCTCCCCTTTTTTAACATGCATTCAACATTGTATAAACATGTTTTTAACAGAAAAATGCATATAAACAGCCTCCGGATAATCTGTTATCCGGAGGCTGTTTATATTATAATTTTTGATGGATTAAGAATTACTGCGCGGAAACTTTAATGTTTTTGATAAGATCGTTTATCATATTGCGGAAATCTGAACGGTTTTTCATATTTCTCTCAACCTGCTGTACAGCGTAGATTGCTGTGGAGTGGTCGCGTCCGAATTCCTTGCCTATTTCTTCATACGAGAGGTTTGTTACGTCTCTTACCACAAACATTGCAACCTGTCTCGCCTGGGATATCTGTGCGGCGCGTTTGGGAGATTTGATGTCGGCGGCGGTTACTTCAAATGTACGCGCAACCTCTTCTATAATGCGCTCGATTGTGATGGGAGTCGGCTGTACGTCGTTCATCACGTCGCGTATCGCGTTCTGTGCCATTGTAAGCGACGGCAGCTCTTTGTCGAGCTGATATGTCGCGTTAATGCGCTTTACGACTCCCTCTAACTGACGTATATTTGATTTGAGACGCTCGGCGATGAATTCAGCGATTTCATCGCTTATTTCCATATTGCACTGCTTTGCCTTGCGCTTGATAATCGCTATTCTGGTTTCAAATTCAGGGGGCGCGATGTCTGCCAGAAGACCCATTTCAAAGCGTGAACGCAGACGGCTTTCAAGGGTCTGAATCTCCTTTGGTGGGCGGTCGCTGGTCAGTATAATCTGTTTGTGCTCTTGGTGAAGCGTGTTGAATGTATGGAAGAATTCCTCCTGAGTCTGTACCTTACCGCTTATGAACTGCACGTCGTCAACCATAAGGACGTCAATAAAGCGGTATTTCTGGTGAAATTCATTCTGTTTGCCATTGCCTATAGCTTCGATTAGCTCATTTGTGAACTGGTCGCCCTTTACGTACATTACTTTTTTTTCGGGAAATTTCTTCTGAACGGCATTCTGAATTGCAAAGAGAAGATGAGTTTTGCCCATGCCGGAAGGTCCCCAGATAAATAGAGGATTGTAAGCGCCACCAGGATTATCCGCTACAGCGACGCTTGCGGCGTGAGCGAATTTGTTTGAAGAGCCGACGATGAAGTTCTCGAATGTATACTCATAGTATGCGTCGCTTGTTGACGAATACATCTGTCCGTGTGAAGCATTGCTTTCGTCAGACTTTGAGGGTGGCTGACTGCTGTAGTTAGCAATCGCGTCGTGCCAGTTTAATTCTTCCTGAGGTGCTTCAGGTTCCGCGGGAATGTCTTCTCCTTTTACGAGAATTTTGAGTTTGACCTCAAATCCTATTGTGTTGAAAATTGCTTTTTCAATTTTGGTTCCGATGTGCTGGTCGATAATAACGTCCTTGTGAAACTGTGACGGAGCAATTATTATCATCTCGCTGCCATTTACAAGATCATAAGGCACAAGCGGTTCTATCCATACGTTAAATAAAATGTCATTGACCTGCTCTTTAAGCTTGTCGCAGACATTTTTCCAGAGCTGTTTAATTTCCATAATCAGAAAATTTTTCCTTTCCTAAATTTCATTTTTTTAACTGTGTATATTATAGCATTAAAATTTAAATACGACAATAGAATTTGACATAGGATTTTTTAGAAATGTAATTTAAACTTTTGTGCAAAACTTATATAAATCAACAGTCATAAATAAGCGATATAATTAAAAAAATGAAAAAAATATTGCCTATTTTTTGTTTAAAACGTCGTATGCGATAATATATTTTGTAGATGGTTACATCTTTTTACACTACAGGTTGAAGATGGCAAATTATATTTAACGGGATAATCGCGCAAAAACAGAATATTTCGGCAAAAAAATGTATTGACATTCTGGGTTGAAATAAGTTATAATACATTAGTATGTTTTTCTTAAAAAGGAGGTAAACGCATATGATCAGAACGTATCAGCCCAAAAAGCGTCAGAGAAAGGTCGAACACGGTTTCCGCAAGAGAATGTCCACAAGCAACGGGCGCAAGGTACTCGCCAGACGCAGAGCCAAGGGAAGAAAAACGTTGACCTATTGATTTGGGTTAAAGGCTCGTTTTTTGATCCGGTCAGACTGCATCTGTTATGTATATATGGCGGTGCAGTCTGATGAGCATGGAAGAAAAAAGTATGCGGCCACGGAGTAAGCTTATGATTATTTTTTCTTCTGTGGGGAGCCACTTGTATTAGAGTGGCTTTTGTTTTTATAAAAGAGGAATTCATAAATATATGACAAAATATAAAATAATCAAACAAAATTACGAATTTCGGCGCGCATATAATAGGGGAAAGAGTTTTGTTTCTCCATATCTTGTTACTTATTGCTTTAAAAAGAAATACGGAGGAATTAAAATCGGCGTCACATCGGGAAAGAAAATTGGAAAGGCTGTCGTAAGAAATCGTTGCAGAAGGGTTATTCGGGAGGCTTTCCGTTCGTTATCAGCCGAAGCGCGGGGAAATTGGGATATTGTGTTTGTTGCCCGTACCGCGACAGTATATAAAAAAAGCACTGAAATTGCCGTAATAATGAGAAATCAGCTCAGGGAGGCAGGGGTTCTCAGTTGAAGCGATTATTTCTTTGGCTTATCCGAATGTATCAGAAGCATATATCGTCAAGGACGCCGCCGAGATGCCGTTTTTATCCCACATGTTCCGCTTATACTTACACGGCGATAGAGCGCTTTGGCGTATTAAAGGGAACGCTTATGGGAATGTGGAGGATATTGCGCTGTAATCCATTTAATCCCGGCGGATATGATCCCGTTCCTGAAAAAAAGGTTAAAAACAGGGAAAATACAGCAGAATGAATGACCGCTTTTATTTGAATAAAAAAATTATTCTATGAATTTTATTTAAAATTAAATATAAAAAATTACAGCATATTTTCTTTCTGCTTTGAAATATTTTATCTCATTGAATTATTCAGTGAAGACTAATTATCCGAATGGAGGAATTTTTCAAAAGATGGATGCTTTGTTTAATTTCATCGGCTCGATTTTTGGATATGTGCTGTATTTCTTTAACAGCATATCCGGAAATTTCGGTGTTTCCATCATTTTGTTCACACTGTTTACCAGATTGCTTATGTTTCCGCTGACTATAAAGCAGCAGAAGAGCATGGCTGGAATGCAGCGTTTGCAGCCTAAAATGAAGGAATTGCAGGAAAAATACGGAAATGATAAGGCTAAATATAACGAAGAAGTTCAAAAGCTTTATCAGAAAGAGGGACAGAGTCCGGCAGGCGGCTGTCTGCCAATGCTCATTCAGCTTCCGATTTTCTACGGTCTTTACAGAGCTATTTGTATGCCTTTGACCTGCACGCTTCACCTTGATCTGACAGATGACAAGTTAGCTTCCGCAATAAGCCGTATCAAATCACTGAGCGATGTTTATACCTCAGCTACAAGCTCTTATTATTCACAGATAAACGTTATTGAAGCGGTAAGAAATATCGGAGGCAATTATGCAAAGTACGGATTTACTTCTACAGAAGCTGAACTTCTGAAGCCAATATACGATTTGAGTCAGCAGTTCAATTTTCTTGGAATTGATCTTCTTTCGATCGCTAAGTTCTGGAATCCCGCAATTATACTTACGTTCGTTGTGTTTGCAGCGAGCGCAGGCGGCATGATGCTTACCAATAAACTTACAGGAAACGCAAATCAGGCTCAGATGAATGGTTGCAGTCCGAATATGATGGGCATAAGCATGGGCGTAATGTCCGCGTCTATTTCGCTCTCCGTTCCTTCCGCAATGGCATTGTACTGGACATGCAGCAGCCTTTTTGCTCCGGCTCAGAGCTGGGTTGTCAATAAGTATTACAATGCCGCGATTTTGAATGCAAAGGCTGAAGCACAAAGACTTGCCAAAATCAAATTGCAGGAAGAAAGCGTCATTTCAGCCACGTATGCGAAAAAGGATATTAAAAAATTTGCTCCTATTTATGCTTTGCCAAAAGATGGAAAATCCGAAGAAATTATAAATGATTCAGAAAAAACAGATGACGCGACGCTGATTCAGGATTCAGGCGCACAGGTCAGCGGTAAGAAAGGTAATTCATCAAAGAAGAAAAAGAGTGGCAACAAGGGAAAGCAGTCGTCATCTGATTATCAGGGAAGAAAGAAGAAATAAAAATAGTTAATTACTTAATTGAAAGGACGTATATTAAGTGAAAGAAGTAATTGTTACCGGTGCGACAGTTGAAGAGGCTGTTGATAACGGTTGTTCACAGCTTGGAGTTGAACAGGAAGCTGTAGATTATGAGGTTATTGAACAGCCTCAGCAGAAGATACTTGGTATTTTTGGCGGCTCACCCGCAAAGGTTAGAGTTTTTGTAAAGGTTACGCCATCGTCTGTAGCAATTGATTATCTCACAGAAATTCTGACAAATATGGGAGTCAAAGAGCTTGAAATTACGGAAGAGGTAAGCGATGAACGCACGATTCTTAATATCAGTGGCAACGATGATGATCTTGGAGTTGTGATCGGGCATAGGGGAGAGACTCTTACAGCTTTGCAATATCTCGTCAGTCTTACAGCTAACAACGCGTGCGAGGGATATTTTAAGGTATCGCTTAATGTAAAGAATTTCAGAGAAAAACGCGAAAAGACACTTGAAAAGGTCGCATCAAAAACTGCCTTTAAGGCTGTCAAGCTCCAGAAGAATATTGCTCTTGAGCCGATGAGTCCGTATGAGAGAAGTATTATTCATACCGCTGTACAAAAAATTGACGGTGTGACGAGCTGGTCTGTTGACGAAAATGAAAAGCGTCATGTCGTTATCGGACCTGAGGGACTTGATGAGGGCGCGGACGGTATCCCTGTAAAGTATGCCAAGCTGAATTCCAATCGCAGAGATTACGGTTCAAAGGGCTACGGAAGAAACGGCAGGGGAGATTATAACCGGTCAGGTCGCAACAGCTATGGTAAAGGACGTTATGACCGTGGGAACAGGAATAGTTACCGCGAGAGAAGCAATTATTCGAGAGGCTATGACACAAGCGCGAATAATTCGAGACCGTCAACACCTAAGAGCGATTATGAGGGCAGCTTTAGCTACGGTAAAATTGATTACAGCGACAGCAGCAATGATTAATTTTTATATTTGAATTTCTTTATTCCGGTCAATGATAAAAAACGTTGACCGGAATTTTTTTGTTTCACGTGAAACATTAAAAAATTGAATTGCAATATAAAAAAAGTGTGCTATAATATTAAGGTGCAATAAATATAATAAAAAGAAGGGAATAACTAAAATGGCGGATACTATTGCGGCAATCGCTACTCCGCAGGCAGCCGGAGGAATAGGAATTGTACGAATATCAGGCGATGAAGCTGCGGCAATAGCCGACAGGGTTTTTAATTCTGCTGACGGAAAACCGTTGACATTATCAAAGGGTTATACTGCACATTATGGATATGTGTACGACGGCAGCGATAAAATTGATGAAGCAATCGCGCTTGTTTTTAAGGCTCCGAAAAGCTATACCGGCGAGGACGTTGTTGAGTTGTCATGTCACGGCGGTTTATATATAATAAGAAGAGTACTCAGGACTGTCCTGAAAAACGGAGCAAGAATAGCGGAAGCTGGCGAATTCACCAGAAGAGCGTTTGAAAACGGTAAAAAATCTCTTACTCAGGCGGAAGCTGTAATGGAGATAATCTCAGCTCAGGGAGAACAGGCTGCGCGTGCCGCAATGTCCGCTCTTGACGGAAAAATAACGTCAAAAATATCAGCTCTCACCAAAAAAATAACAAGCTATGCGTCACATTTAGCCGCGTGGGCTGATTATCCTGAAGAGGATCTGATTCCTGTTGACAATGCTGAATTATCTGAAAAATTAGGGGAATGTATCAAAGAAATTAAAAAAATTATTAAAGACGGAGATACAGGAAAAATCATTCGTGACGGCGTTGATACTGTAATTGTTGGTAAACCTAATGTTGGAAAATCCACTCTTATGAATTGCCTTGCGGGTTGCGAACGGAGCATTGTCACCAATATAGCCGGAACAACGAGAGATGTTGTTGAGGAAAAGGTTGTTGTAGGCGACGTAATATTAAGGCTTGCAGATACTGCCGGAATACATGATACAGTTGATCCGATTGAAAATATCGGGATTAAACGCGCAAAGGACAAAATGAATTCGGCTGGATTAATAATAGCTGTATTTGATAATTCTTCAAAGCTTGACGATGATGATAAATCGCTGATTGAAAATATCAAAGATTTGCCATGCATCGCGGTTATCAATAAAAATGATATGGAAAGCAGGCTTGATTGCAAATACATTCAGGATAATATAAAAAGAACAGTGTTTATATCAGCAAAGGATGAAAGCGGTATAGATGTTCTTGGTTCAGCAATATCGGAGCTTCTTGGTGTAGACGGACTGAATCCTGCTGACGGTATTCTCTCAAACGAAAGGCAATTGAATTGCTGCCGTAATTGCCTGAAAATGCTTGAAGAAGCTAAGTATGCGCTTGATTGCGGAATAACATTGGACGCTGTTAACGTATCGCTTGATAGCGCAATTGCGTATTTACTAGAACTGACTGGGGAGAGAGTAACTGACATTGTTACCGATGCGGTTTTTCATAATTTTTGCGTTGGAAAATAGTAAAATATTAATATTCAGGGAGTTTTTATGGAATATACAGCGAAAAAATACGATGTGGCAGTAATTGGAGCGGGTCATGCCGGCACGGAAGCTGCACTTGCAGCTGCTCGGCTTAATTGCAGTACAATTATTTTTACAATTAACATGGATTCTGTCGGAAACTTGCCGTGTAATCCTTCAATTGGAGGAACGGCAAAGGGACATCTGGTTCGTGAAATCGACGCTTTGGGCGGAGAAATGGGAAGAGCAGCTGACGATACATTTATACAAAGCAGAATGCTTAACAGGGGAAAGGGTCCTGCCGTTCACAGTCTGAGAGCGCAAATTGACAGAAGAAAATATTCCTCAAGAATTAAGCACGCGCTTGAATTGCAGGAAAATCTTGATTTAAAACAGGCGGAGATTATTGAAATCCGACCAAAAAATGACGGTTATTGCTGGGAAGTTGTTACCAAAATGGGGGCTGTGTACTCAGCAAAATGCGTTATTATAGCTACGGGAACTTATCTTGGCGGAAAAATTTATGTTGGCGATGTATGTTATGAGGGCGGACCAGACGGAATGTTTGCAGCAACTTCTCTTTCTATCTGCCTTAAAGAGCTTGGATTGCCTTGCAGACGATTTAAAACAGGTACTCCGGCAAGAATTAACAGACGTTCAATTGATTTTTCCAACCTTGAAATTCAAGAGGGCGATGATGATATAACGCCTTTTTCTTACGATACATTAGAAAATTCTGAATTTCCGCTTGTAAACAAAGTCGCATGCCATGTTACTTGGACAAATGAGAATACTAAAAAAATTATTCTTGATAATATTCATCGTTCACCCTTGTATAGTGGCAAAATTGACGGTATCGGACCAAGATATTGCCCAAGCATTGAAGATAAGATTGTCAGATTTTCAGATAAACAGCGTCATCAGCTATTTATCGAACCATGCGGACTTGACACTGAAGAAATGTACCTGCAGGGAGCATCGTCTTCTTTGCCTGAGGATGTTCAGATTGCGATGTACAAATCTATTCCGGGTCTTGAAAATGTCGAAATTATGCGTACTGCTTATGCGATTGAGTATGACTGCATAGATCCGCTCGCGCTTAGACCTACTCTTGAATTTAAAAATTATGAAGGATTATTCGGAGCCGGACAGTTTAATGGCAGTTCGGGTTATGAAGAAGCTGCCGCACAGGGAATTGTCGCCGGAATTAACGCAGCATTTAAGGTTTTAGGCAGAGAAGCAATTATTTTTGAGCGTTCCGGAAGCTATATTGGTACGCTTATTGACGATCTTGTTACTAAAGGCGTTGCGGATCCTTATCGAATGATGACTTCGCGCTCGGAATACCGCCTTATTTTGCGGCAGGACAATGCCGATGAGCGTCTGATGCCATTAGGACATGAGATCGGCTTGATTTCCGACGAAAAATTTAATAAGTTTCTGCATAGACAGGAGCTTAAACGTGAAGAATTAAAAAGAGTAAAAAATACAACCATTCCGG
>ONCX01000061.1 GCA_900316455.1 uncultured Eubacteriales bacterium | reverse complement strand
GTATACGGCTCGTTTAATGGCAGCGGAAGCACCTCCGACGGCGGCGGATTATCCGTGAACTGCGGAACAAAATCCGTGTTCGCCGGACGTTCGGAAAGGTACGCCCTCGGTTCCGCAGGCTCCGGACGGTGGGATATTTCGCTTATCTCAACGTCAGGCTCCGCGCTTCTTCTGACATGTCTGCGGGAAAAATTGATGGGCTGCGGAGACGTGTAATAGTCGGAAAAAGTCTCGTCGGTGGGATATACTATAGAGATGCTTTCGATTGTGTCGTCCTGAGGATAATCGAGCGCAAGCGGCTCCATTTTTTCTACAGATTTATTCCTTGAGCTGACAAAAAGCCTTGCGTTTTCCATTGCCCTGATACGCATTTTACGGCGAATGTATTTCCACAGTCCCTCATAATCCGCGTCGGAAAGGGATTTTTTCTTTTTCCCCGCTCGTTTTGGCTCCGGTTTGGGTTCGGGTTCGGGCGCGGGAACGGGGGTGAAAATTTCCTTGTACTCCGGTTTGGGCGCGGGTTCGGGGGTGAAAAATTCTTCGTACTCCGGTTCGGGCGCGGGTTCGGGGGTGAAAAATTCTTCGCGCTCCGGTTCGGGCGCGGGAACGGGGGTGAAAAATTCTTCGCGCTCCGGTTCATAATCAACATCGGTCAGTGAAGATATCTGAAAATAATCGTCGGCGCCGTCATAATCATCGCTTATCTCGAAATCCGGAAACGCCTCCGGCGCGTCCGGCGGAATGTCGCTTCCGGCAGGCTCTTCGTCCGGCTCCTCAAAATCGGGCGAAATATAGGCATATTCGCTGGTGTCGTACAGACTCTCTTCCTGATTGTCCGTGAATTCGGGTGTGTCGTCCGTGAATTCGGGTGTGTCGTCCGCGAATTCCGGCGTGTCGTCCGTGAATTCGGGCGTGTCGTCCGTGAATTCGGGCGTGTCGTCCGTGAATTCGGGCGTGTCGTCCGTGAATTCGGGCGTGTCGTCCGCGAATTCGGGCGTGTCGTCGGGAACGGCTTCGTCCGCGGAGCCTGTATCGACTTCCGACGGGATAGCTTCAGGAACGTCCTCCTCAACCGGCGCGGCGGGTTCCTTGACCTCGGTAAGCTCCTCCGGCTCGGAAACGGCGCTTTTCGGAAGCATATAGAAGTCGAGAAGACGCGCAAAAATATTCATCAGATTGTCAAGCTCCGTGTCCTCTATCACGGTGTAATTCTTTCTGATATCCGAGAACGAAAAGCCAAATCTCGTGTCGTCAAGACAAACGCATATTTTATCAATATTGTACATCGGAACGGCGAACCTGACGCATTCCTTGATAAGCCTCGATTTCGCCGCGGATTTTGAATAAAAAATAACCAGCGCCGCCGCCTGCGTTATCTGAGCGACATTCATAAATCTGTGCTTGTCTGATTCCCTGAAGTTCCTGTCAAACACGACGTTGTATTTTCTTGCTTTAAGCGCCTTGATGATGGGAATTACCTTGTGAGCGTCATCATGTGAATACTGTATGTAAACATATGGATAAGGGTTGTATTCGTCGAAATAATCCTGCATACCGCGCCTCCTGCGATATTTTTTGCGAATTTCATCTGAAAATAATATCAGAAAAAAGCCGCTTTCCTGATATTATACAATGATTCAAATTGCTGTGTCAATATAAATAAATATTAATTTACGATTTTGTTGCAAATTACATATCCGAAATCATTCTTACAGATAATAAATTAATTGTCACGGGTTGAATTCAAAGATATGAGCAGACTATTACTGCGCGGCAATTGATTTATGAATTCCATGATTTTTATAAAAAAAACGCCGCGCACACGCCTGAAAATTGGGGGAATAAGCGGAATGCACAGGGCAAAAAAGGCATTAAGCATGCTGCTTGCGCTGACGGCTGCGATTGTGCTGCCGTCGCTGATAACGCTGCGACAACTGCCGGATGAGCTGATAATTCACCAAAGCGGCAATTCACAGCTTTCCACATTCATTCCGGTATCGGTGGAATGCGGCGACGACTGCGCGGAATCCGCGAGCGCGAAGCTCTTTGGAATAGTCGGAATAAAAAACATCGGCATACGCAGAGAAAGTCCGAAAAGGGTAATGCTGGCGGGAACGCTGTTCGGGCTGAGAATGTACAGCGACGGCGTAATGGTAGCCGGACTGAGCGATTTCATCTCGGACGGGCGCAGGGTTAATCCCGCGAGAGACGCCGGAATAAGCAGCGGCGACATAATACGCTCGGTATGCGGTAAGGAAATTTACACCAACAGCGAATTTGTCCATGCCGTTGAAAAATGCGGAGGAACGCTCACTGCGGAAGTCACCGACAGCGAGGGCAGAAGCAGGACGGTCAGGATAACGCCGGCGTATTCCGACGCGGACGGCTGTCTGAAAACCGGAATGTGGGTGCGCGACAGCGCGGCGGGAATCGGAACGCTGACCTATATCGATCCGGAAACCGGACGCTTCGGCGGACTGGGACACGGAATATGCGACGCTGACACACACGGCATAATTCCCATTCACGAGGGAGAAATAGTTCCGGCTAAGATAATAGGGATAAGGAGAGGCGTAAGGGGAAGCGCCGGAGAGATAAGAGGATATCTGAGCGGGGACGAGATAGGAACGCTCCAAAGCAACACCATATGCGGCGCGTTCGGCAAATACACCGCAAAGCTGCCGGAGCTGCCGGAATACGAATCGGCTGTGAAGCAGGAAATAAAACAGGGTAAGGCAAAGATTCTCTGCACGGTGAATCCGGAGAACGAAACGCGGCTTTACGACATTGTAATTGAAAAAATCAACTATAGCGGCGAACCGGCAAAGAACATGATAATCAGAGTAACCGACAAGGAGCTTCTGGAGGAAACCGGCGGAATAATACAGGGCATGAGCGGAAGCCCGATAATACAGAACGGCAGATTTGTCGGAGCGGTGACGCACGTATTTGTGAATAATCCGAGGTGCGGATACGGTATTTTTGCCGAGAACATGCTGGAACAGCAGGGTTAAAAAGTAAAAAAGAGTCAGGCGGTACAGAAGCCGTTCAGGTCATCTGTACCGCCTGACTCAACAGAGTCCTCCTGCGCGTTCATCGCGCCGTTTCTTCAACAAAGTTCTGAGCCATCACTCAGATTACAGCATTTCGGCTATAGCCTGTTCACGCGGCTTTATCAAAAGATCCACAGGAGGTATGTCAAACACCGTCCTGCAGCCGCTCTCGCCGCGCATGCTCATTCTGTAAGCCGCCCGCGCATAGGCAACAAGCACGCTCGCGGTAAATTCCGGATTAGAGTCCAGCTTCAGGCTGTATTCGATAACATGCCTGTTTTCGCCGTTTTCTCCGGTGCTTCCCGTTCTGATCACAAATCCGCCGTGGGGTATTCCCTTGTGGTCGCGGTCAAGCTCCTCCTGCGTGATGAAATTCACGGTGGTGTCGTAGTCGGAAAAATACTTGGGCATTGTGACTATCTCGCGCTCGATACGCGCCTTGTCAGCGCCCTCCGCCGCGACAACATAGCAGAGACGGGTGTGCTTTTCCCGCGTGGAAAGCTCCGGATTCTCTCCCGCACGAACGCTTTCCAGAGCCGACTGCACCGGAATAGTATACTGACGCGCATCGAGTACGCCGTCTATGCGTCGTATCGCGTCGGAATGTCCCTGACTCACGCCCCTGCCCCAGAAGGTGTAATCCCTGCCCTGCGGAAGAATGGCGTTTGCGTAAAGCCTGTTGAGCGAAAACATTCCCGGATCCCAGCCGACGGAAATAATTCCGATCCTGCCGCCCTTTTCAGCCGCCTCGTCCACAGCAGCAAAGTGCTTTGGAATATCTGCGTGGGTGTCGAAGCTGTCAATCACGTTGAAATCCGAGGCGAGCGCCGGAGTCATTTTGGGAAGGTCAGTCGCGCTGCCCCCGCAGATTATCAGAACGTCTATGCTATCCTTATAATTGAGAATGTCAGCCGCCGGAAACACCCTTGTCTCCGCAAAGACCGGAATTACCGTCTCAGGCGGTCTGCGGGTGAATACTCCGAAAAGCTCCGCGTCGGGGTTCTGCCTGACCGCGTACTCAACTCCCCTGCCAAGGTTGCCGTAGCCGTAAATCGCAATTTTCATATGATTCAATTCCTTCCTGTCAAAAAAATAAAGATTCGGGTCTCCAAAAATATAATAAATATTCCAAAAGCCGTTGTCAATGATTTTTTTGCTTAGAGGCTGTGGCGAAATGTAAAAAATTTGTATGCCGACTTCCGCAGAATAATTTAATAACCCGACGGAATGTGAGGCATAATATGTAAAAGGAAGGCGCTGTCTGCGGCGGGACTGTACGGCGGGGCTTCCATGAAAAACAAATACCGGCAGCTTCGCTTTACGGAGATTTTTATGGATTCACGTTTCATAAAAAATCCTCGTTGAACCGTACCGACTTTTCCTGCCGCGAGTGAAGCCTTTTCCTGCCGCGAGTGAAGCCCGCCGTATTTGTCAAAACCGTCCCCGACAGAGCGCCGTTATCCAGACGGTTCCCTGTCGGGGACGCCGATTTTTTTTATTTAAAACTCCAATAGCGTTATCAAAACTTTGTTTATGTTTTATATATGTTTTATAATAGAAATGTCTTACAAAGCTATTGACTTTTTTGGTAAAATTATGCATAATAGAATATAGGAGATGATGTCATTTTTTTGCATATTGTAGAAAGGACTGAATTATCTATGAAAAAGAGACTTTCAGGTAAAAAGCTCCTGAGTCTTGCTCTCGCCGTTCTCGCAGTAACTTCGTTATTGGCAACAGCCACATTCGTGAAGGCGTTTGCCTCGGACGACGTCTCGCCAACCGATACAACGCAGCAGACCGCTCCGGAGGAAATACCGGAGGACACGCAGGAAGATATACCGGAGGACATTCAGGAGATCCAGCCGGAAGAGATTACGGAGTCGGCGGAGGAGCCGGCGGAGGAGCCGGCGGTCAGAACCGTCACAGTCACCAGAGGAGAACAGGATTTTATCCTTTCAAACCAGACGGGACTGAAAAGAGAACACGGCACAAATTACAACAAATTCCTTTCGTCAGCAAGCTACAACGGCAACTACAGAAGCGAGCTGACCTACAACGAAAAGGTTATCTATGACCAATGGGTGTACGATACAGCCACACTGAAAAAAGACTACACGCAAACCACGGAGGTAATCTTTAATCCGCCGATAACCTATCCCGCGCCGAACTGCACAAAGGATCCTGACAATTCTGCTAATGATGTAATCAGCGACGCAGACGTGGCGCACATCGACGACATGATTCTCTCAGCGGCAGCCGCGTTCTTCTACGACAGACCCGACGTTTTCTGGCTGAGGTCATTCGGGTACACATTATACGTAGATCTGTCGGACGACGGACATGGCAGCCTGACAGGAAGTACAAGCAAGATCGTTATTTCATATTCAAGGAATTCATATCCGGGCGCATACGGGGATCTCAATGAATTCCAGAGTGGCATCGCCGCGGCGAAAACCGAAATAGCCAATTCAAGGGTAAACAATACGCCCTATGAAACCGTCAAGGCTATTCATGACTACATTCTGCTCCACGCGGCGTATAACTATGACGCTCTCGGCAAGAATACCTATACCTATGGTCAGGTTTATTCCGCTGCTCCGCTCTTTGTAAGCAGATTCAATGGTCTTTTCGTCTGCGAAGGATATTCCAAGGCTATGAAGATACTCTGCAATGAGTTTGGCATTCCCTGCGCGCTCGTTTCCGGCACAGGCATGAC
>ONCX01000030.1 GCA_900316455.1 uncultured Eubacteriales bacterium | reverse complement strand
AAATCTGAGCATTACCGCTTCAAGAACGGTAAAGAAAACATATATTCCGTAAAGTATCCTCGCCGTTATCTGCGTCTTTGCGACAAGCTTGCCTACAGAAGGACCCGGAACCTCGGCACGCATAATGTACATCGACTGTGCGCTGCCCGCCGGAAGTATCGCCAGCGCGAAAACCAACACGCCCATACCGCCAATCCAGTGGGTAAAGCTGCGCCACATTTTAAGACTCATGGGAAATGATTCCACGTCCGGAACAAGCGTAGAGCCTGTGGTTGTAAAGCCGGACACGGTTTCAAAGAACGCGTCCACATAATCGGGGATATTTCTCCACATAATCGGGGATATTTCCGCTAATAACAAACGGCAGCGCGCCGAAAACCGAAAGCAGTATCCACGCGAAGGCAACTATCACAAATCCCTCGCGGGCATAAATATTCTGATTTTTGGGCTTGAATCCGGTGAGGATATATCCCAGAATACCCAGCGGCAGCATGACTGACAGCAGCGGGATCATTCCCTCGTCAAGATAATAGAGCGAGACAAGAAGAGGAAGTCCCATAAGGGCAGCCTCCAGCTTCATTATCTGACCCAGAATGTATCTTATCATATGATAATTCATATCCGCACCGCCTCATTCCACAATATCCGCAAGAGTGCGAAGGCTCTCGATGGAAGTCACAACGATCACCGTATCACCCGCTTCCAGACAGTCTCCGCCGCGGGGGAATATAATCTTGTTGCGGCGGATAATGCAGGCAATGACAAGATTGTCGATGAGCTTCAGCTCACGGAACGTAACGCCGATATACTCAAAATCATTAGGAACGCTGAATTCGAGCGCCTCCGCCTTCCCGTCAACTATACGGTAAAGCGTGCGGACGCCTGTGCCTTCCGAATTGTGCAGGGCGCGGACATAGCTTAGTATCCGGTCAGTGGCAAGCTCCTGCGCCGATATGACGGTATCAAGTCCTATGCTGCTGAGAACGTCCGTCGAAATGCGGCTCGCCTTTGTAACTACCTTGCCGACATTCTGCGACCTGGCGTACATTGAGATTATGGCGTTTTCCTCATCGCGTCCCATAAGCGCAACGAACGCGTCCTGATTGGCAAGCCCCTGTTCATTGAGAAGCTCTCTGTCGGTGGCGTCGCCGCATATTATATCAGAGCCGGGAAGGATATCGCCAAGCTCCAGAGCGCGGATTTCCTTTTTTTCCAGAACCCTGACGGTGTGCCCGGATTCACTGAGCTGACGTGCGAGATAATATCCCACGTTTCCGCCGCCGGCTATCATCACCCTTTTGGTGCGTGTGCGATAGAGACCGAGCTTCTTCATGAAGCTCACAAGCTCCGGACGTGAAGCGGTAACGCTGATGCGGTCGCCCTGCTTGATAATAAAGTCACCGTTTGGAATAATCGCCTCATCGCCGCGTTTGACCGCACAGACCAGCACGCTGACGCGGTATTTTTCATGGATTATATGGACAGGCTTTCCTATGAGATCATTGCCCTCTGAAATTCCGATCTCAGCAAGCTCCACGCGGCCGTTTGCGAACGGTTCGAGCTTTATCGCCGACGGAAAACGGAGAATGCGGGATATCTCGTTGGCTGCCAGATATTCGGGATTTACAAGCATACTTATACCGAATCCTGTACGCATAAAATCAAGCTGCTTGGAATACTCCGGAGTACGCACGCGGGCTATGGAATGACGGCAGCCCATCTTTTTTGCGAGCATACAGCAGAGAATATTCAGCTCGTCGGTCTGTGTGACGGATATAAGCAAATCAGCCTTGTCAACTCCAGCCTGCTTCTGAATATCGTAGCACGCGCCGTTGCCGCATATGCCGTTTACATCGAACGCGTTGATAAGATCCTCGACTACCTGCGGATCCCTGTCAATCACCACAACGTTGTGATTTTCTCTTGCAAGCTGACGGGTGAGCGCTCTGCCGACCTTGCCGCTGCCAACGATGATAATGTTCATATGTTTCCTTCCTCATTGTAAAGAATAAGCAGAATAAAAACTAATCCAATTTATAATATACAATATAAATGATAAATTTGCAATAGTCCAGCCGAATATCTCAGAAAATTTTACACAGGCAACATGACATAATCTAAGCAACTCATGGAAATAATATAATTAACACATTTCACATTATTATGGGGGAATTTATTTTGCAAAGACTGCAAAGGGGTACGTTCAGATTCGATATGAAGCCTACGGTGCTCGCGTTCGCCGGAGTAGCCGGAAAAAAGGAGGGCGAAAGCTTCGACAAGGTTCACGAGGATCCCATGCTCGGACAGGTATCGTGGGAAAAAGCGGAAAGTACGCTTCAGCAGGAGGCAATTAATATTGCGCTCGATAAGGCTGCTCTTCCAGCAGCGAACATCGACGTGATGTTTTCAGGAGACCTGCTCAATCAGTGCATTGCGTCCACATTCGGGCTGAGAAGTCTCGGCGTACCACACATGGGAATGTACGGCGCATGCTCAACTATGGTTGAAGCGCTGATAAACGCGGCTGTATTTGTGGAATCGGGCGCCGCGAACATCTGCGCGGCTGTCACTTCTTCGCATTTCTGCTCGTCGGAACGGCAGTTCCGCACGCCTCTCGGATACGGCGGCCAGCGCAGTCCGTCGGCACAATGGACAGTGACCGGCGCGGGCGCAGCCGTGTTGGGACAAGGCGGCAGAATAGCGGTAAACTCCGCCTGCATAGGAATAATCGACGACCTCGGCATAAAGGATCCCTGCAATATGGGCGCGGCAATGGCGCCCGCTGCGGCGGACACAATAAAGCGATTTTTGACCGATACCGGAACTTCCCCAAATGATTACGACATGATATTCACAGGGGATCTCGGATTTGTCGGAAGCGACCTTATGCGGCAGCTTCTTTTGCGTGAAGGAACAGACCTCGGCGAAAAACACAACGACTGCGGAATGATGATATTCGACCGCGAAGCTCAGGACGTGCATGCCGGCGGCTCCGGCTGCGGCTGCATAGGCAGCGTGCTATGTTCCAATATAATGCAGAGAATGCTTGACGGGGAGCTTCATCATATAATTGCTGTCGCAACAGGCGCACTTATGTCAACTACAAGCTCATGGCAGGGCGAAAGCATTCCGGGAGTTGCCCATCTGATTGAATTGCAGACGGTATAAAATCGAGAAAAAAACGACGGACAGAGACGGAAAAAATCCGCTTGGTTCGTCGTTTTTATTATTGTGAATCCATCAGCAAAAGCGATTTAGCTTCCGGTCATATTCATATCCGATTGAACGGAGCGCCTCGGTTATCTCGTCCGTCTCCGCGTCAAGATCGTCGCAGAGCGCGTCAAGATCGGAATATTTATCCCTCAGCAATGTATTGATAACGCTCAGAAGCATAAATTTATCCTGCGGCAATTTATCCGTCATACTATTTCACGTCCTTTTGAATTTTTGGTAAATCAGATCCGTGATCAACAGTCATGATAACGGTAAGCGGGAATAAAAGGAACAGCGGCATAAAATACCTCATGATCACAAGCGGAATAAAGAAGCAGAAAGCAAGATAAACGAATATGACCGCGAGTGGGATAAGCAGTTTTTTACGACGCCTGTATACCGCGTAAAAAAGACAGTTAAGCAGAAGCCAGTATTGAAACCCTATCGAAAAAATCATGGATAAAACAGGGATTTTCTCAAAAGACACATCCTTGCCTATCTTCCTGTAAAACTCCTCGCCCTCCGGCCAAAGAGGTACTCTTGTCCCCGGCTTTTCAACTCCTGTGACAAAGTAGCATTTCTCGGTCTTATAAATTTCCGCCCTGACATATCCGTCTATCAGACTGTCGGGATACCAGATATACCTTGTCTGAGCGGCAATGGCATTAAAGTAGGAGCGCGGGCATTTAATCCCCATTTTAAGCCACATCTTCACAAAAGCGACGGTATTTTTCCCGCCCTTGATATTCTGAAGGAGATTCTTTGAATAATCCGCACATTCAGGACAATATCTGAAATCCTCCATTCTGACATAATGGGCAAAGGCAGCCTTCTCCTGAGCCGACCATTTTTCCGGCTCGTCTATGTAAGCTCTGACAAAGGTCTGTCCGACAAGCGACATCGAAGCTCTCGGATTTGCCGGCGACATAGGACGGCAGATAGCCGCGAGAACGAGCGAAAGCAAAGCGAACACGGCAACATTGGATATGCAGAAAAGCTTTATTCCTTTTAAATTAATTTTTAAGCGGCGCGATTTCAGCAACACAAACAGATTCAGCCCTACAAGCAGAAGCAGCATCAAAAACTCGCCGCTGTTATTTCTGGAAAGCAGCGTCAGCGAAAGCACAGCGCCCAGAAGCACGGGTTTGAAAGCGGAAGCGAAAAATTCCTTTGCGTCACATGCAATCTGATACATCAGGAATACAAGGAACGTAAGCAATCCGGCAAAAAGCGTATCTCTTCCCGTATGCGTGACTATAAGGTGAATGACGGGAAAAAGGGAAAAATAAGCCGCGAAAAACAAAATAAAGGCTCTCCGGACTCCGCGTCTGTAAAAGCTCACAAGCATATAAGTGAACAGTGCCGAAAACAGCGTCATCTGGATTCCCGCGTATATGGCAATTCCGGCGTTGTATGAACCGAACAGCGAATGCGCTGCGTTGATGAATCCTATAATAAGGACAGTATGTAGCCGCGGAAAATCGCTGCTGTAAATTGAGTACTGCTGCTCGAATTCCACTGCCATATCGTAGGAGAAGCCGCCGGGGAAAAGTGCTATGTAGCACGGAAGCCAGCACGCAATCAAAATCAGCATGACGATCCACGGGCGTGACACGGCATAGGAAATCCAACCGTCAAGCCGCGAAGCCGACGTATTCCTCTCAATAACATGGAATTCGCCGAGCTTGGACCACAGAAGCGAAACGGCACAGGCAAAAACATGCGTATAAATAAGTATCGAAAGGCAGAGAGCCGCGCCTGCGGGAAGGAATTTTCCCGTATTCCCGACAGCGCTGCCAATGGCAGTCATGCAGGACAGCATGAATCCGAAGATATGAGTCAGCACAAGCTCTCTCCTGCCGTGTTTTTTTTCAAGATACCATCTGAACAGCGCAAACAGAACCGCCGCGTAAACCAATGATAAAAAACTGTTTGAAAATCCTATTGACCCGTCGGAAAGAAACGAAGGCAGCAGAAGCGTGCATATCAGTGAATTGCAGAGCGACATGCAAAACGATACGCGGGGCGACCGGTTCTTCAATGCCGTTATAACACGGCTCACCGATTCATTCACGCTGTCAGATGGAAAAAAACGCATTGCTGTATAACTCCTTTAATTATTTATGCATTAAAGTCCGTTGGGATTGTTCTTGATGAAATTCCAGCCGTCGCGGCACATATCCTTCATGTTGAGCTTTGCCTCCCAGCCGAGAAGCTGCTTTGCCTTTGAGCAGTCGGCGTAGCATTCGGCAATGTCTCCGGGTCTGCGGGGCTTTATTACATACGGTACGGGCATTCCGCTGCCCGCTTCAAAGGCGGCAACAGCCTGAAGCACGCTGGTTCCCTTGCCCGTACCGAGATTGACCGCCTCTGCGCCCTTGTGTTCCAGAGCGTATCTGAGAGCGCACACATGTCCGTCGGCAAGATCCATGACGTGAATGTAATCGCGCACGCCCGTACCGTCAACCGTGGGATAATCGTCGCCGAATACGCCGAGCTTCTCCAGTCTGCCGACAGCAACGCTTGCGATATACGGGAAGAGATTGTTTGGAATGTCATTCGGGCTTTCTCCGATAAGTCCTGAAGGATGCGCTCCGATAGGATTGAAATACCTGAGCAGCATTACGCTCCATTCCGGATCGGATACGCAAATATCGCGGAGTATGTCCTCTATAAAGAGCTTGGTCGAACCATATGGATTTGTCGTTGAAAGCGGCATGGTTTCAACAAACGGCGGAGTATTGTTCATTCCATAGACAGTAGCTGATGAGGAAAATACTATTGTCTTGCAGCCGTGATTTCTCATAGCGTCAAACAACACGAGGCTTCCGGTGATATTGTTGTGGTAATATTCGATAGGCTTTGCGACAGACTCACCGACGGCTTTAAGTCCGGCGAAATGAATTACAGCGTCTATCTTGTTTTCCTCAAAGATTTTTTTCATAGCCTCCGCGTCAAGAATGTCGGCTTCATAGAATCTGAAATCCTTTCCTGTGATTTTCTTGATGCGGTTAAGCGCTTCCGGCTTTGAATTTGAGAAATTGTCAACCACGACAATATCATATCCTGCCTCCTGAAGCACGACACATGTGTGCGAACCGATGAATCCGGCTCCGCCTGTTACGAGAATTGCCATTTTGTCATCATCCTTTTCTTCTTAGAATTATTTAATATAAAAATTTAACGCAGAGTGATATTCATAAAATAATTCCGCGTTAATTCCGGATTTACGCGTCGTTACGATTATCGGCTGTTCCGGCGCATGTCCTTGAAAAAATCCACGCGCATATCAAAAAAACCGTCGCTCCCGCGCTGTCAATAAGCCAATCGGTCACCTGTCCGGCGCGGTCGCTTACAAAAAGCTGATGAATTTCGTCTGTTGCAGCATAGAATGAAGAGAGTGCGAACGCGGCGGGATAATTCCAAAGAGCCTTGCGAAGTCCGCTTCGCAGCGTACCGAGCCAGAGCAGAGCAAGCACTCCGAATTCCGTCATGTGAGCCGCTTTTCTGATAAGAAAGCTCATCATGGAAGCGTCCTCAGGAGACGGCTCAATCCTGAAAATGTCGCACAGCAGCCCAAGCAGGAATCCGCTGGTATCGGAAGATTCGTCTCCATTCTGGGCGGAAAAAATGAAAATCACGACCATCCATATAAATGTGATCGAAAAAAAGGCAACAGATTTGCGTGAATATTTTATTTTCAATCAAAAATCCTCCGTATTCACAATAACTGGATTATATTATATCATACGCACTTTGTTTTTTCAAGGATAAGCGGACAGTCAAAAGCCAAAAATTTAAAAGTTTTTGTAAATCTGATAAAATACACTTCCAACTCGGAGATTTATGTATTATAATGATTGGGTATAACTATGCAGTATTGCAAAAGGAGTATGATTTTCAATCATGAAAAACAAGGTACGTCTTAATGTATGCGGAACCGATTACTACATTTCCTCAGAGGACGACGAAAGCTACATCAGGGCAATAGGCGACGACGTTGATTCCCGAATGAACAAGATGATGGCGGGCAGCGACAGGGTTTCAACCACAATGGCGGCAGTTCTCTGTGCGCTGAGTTACGCCGACGAATGCAAAAAGGCAAATATTACGGCGGACAGCCTTCGCACACAGATCAAGGCATATATTGAAGAGAGCGAACGCTCCAGACTGGAAGCCGAAGAGGCAAAGCGTGAAATAGAGCGTCTCCGCCGTGAGCTGCAGGGCGTTCGTCTGCGCCTTTCCGAGCTTGACGACAGATGATCCTTCCAAAAAAGGATAAAATTGAGATACTCGCTCCTGCAGGCTCCCGCGAACAGCTTATCGCGGCGGTTCGTTCAGGTTCTGACGCGGTATATCTCGGCGCTGGAGTACTCAACGCACGCCGCGGCGCGGAAAATTTTTCGGATTATTCACAGCTTCGAGACGCGGTTGAATACTGCCACGCTTCGGGAGTGGACGTTCATCTTACAGCAAACATACTTGTGCGCGACGACGAATGGCAGCAGGCGCGGGAGCTTATCGAAACCGCGTGCGCTCTGGGAGTGGATGCCGTAATTGTGCAGGACGCGGGTCTTGCGCGTTATATACATTCCGCCGCGCCGGAGCTTGTCATGCACGCCTCCACGCAGATGTCGCTTCACACTGCCGGAGGGGCAATCGCGGCAGCATCAATGGGATTTAAACGCGCAGTGCTGTCACGCGAGCTTAGTGAAAACGAAATTGCCGCAATAACATCGGCTTCTACGATTGAAACCGAGGTATTCATTCACGGTGCGCTCTGCATGTGCGTTTCGGGACAGTGCCTTTTCAGCGCGGTCCTCGGCGGCAGAAGCGGCAACCGCGGACTCTGTGCCCAGCCCTGCCGTCTGCCGTTCCGCGTCACCGGCGACAGAAGCGGCTTTGACGGCTGCATGAGCCTTAAAGATATGTCCCACATTGGATACATTCCGGCGCTCGAGACAATGGGAGTGCGTTCGGTCAAAATAGAGGGACGCATGAAACGCCCCGAATACGTCGCCGCCGCTGTGACAGCCTGCCGATTAATGCGCGACGAGGGCGAAGTGCCCGCTGATCTTGCCCAGAAGCTGACGGCGGTATTCTCGCGCTCCGGCTTTACGGACGGATATTTTACGGGCAAACGCGGACGCGGAATGTTCGGCACACGCACCAAAGAGGACGTTACGTCGGCTTCACCTGCTCTGCTCAATTCTCTCCACCCGCTCTACAAAACTGAATTCCAGCGCATTCCGCTGCAAATGAAGCTGACAGCCGCAAACGAAAATTCATTTTCAGCGCTTGAAGTAAGCGACAGCGACGGTCACTCTGTAAATATTTCGGGAGATAAGCCTCAGACTGCCGAAAAAACGCCATTCAGCAATGATTACGCCGCAAAAATCCTTGGCAGAACAGGCGGCACGCCCTTTTTCCTGAGCGAACTGACAGCCGAAGTCGGAGATGGTCTTACGCTTCCCTCCTCTTCCCTGTCGTCACTAAAGCGCGAAGCTCTGGAGAAGCTGGACAGACTCAGACGAATACCTAAGCAAATAGCATTCAGCGAAGATTTCAGTGAAAAATGCACGCCGTCCCCCCGACGCGGATTTCCCGCGGGGCAGCCCGGACTAAGGGTTATTTTTCACTCGGCGGCGCAGATTCCAGACGGAATAAAAGGTATTGAAATTGCCTACATTCCGCTTGAAACGGACGAGGAAACGCTTGCGGAAGCCGCCGACATGCTTCGCGGATTAAATATAATTCCCGCCGTTGAAGCTCCGAGAGGGCTTTTCGGCACGGAAAGGAAAATTGAATCGCTCGCAGCGCAAGCCAAATCGCACGGCATTGAAGATGTAATGATACACAATGTCGGACTGATTCCGGCAATGAAAAAGCTCGGCATGAAAATACACGGCGGCTTCGGTCTGAATGTATTCAACAGCCGTTCGCTCGACCAATACGCCGGAATGGGAATTTTTGACAGCGAACTCAGCCTTGAACTTACAATAAGTCAGATTGCCGCGTTGGATTCCGTTCAGCCAAGGGGAATGATAATCAGGGGCAGGATTCCGATGATGCTGACCCGCAACTGTCCAGCCGCGCTATCGGCGAAAGGCTGCACAGGGTTCTCAAAAAACATGGAGGACGGCAGAAAATGCTGCTCGATCACGGACCGCACAGGCAGGGAGTTTCCGGTGCTTTGCAGAAACGGCTGCTCGGAAATATTCAATCCGGTTATGATGAGCGTCGTGGAAAACGTCGCCGGTAAAACACGCGACGCGCTCTCCCTCGATTGGGTGACGATGAGCTTCACAACCGAACGCCGCGAAGAATGCGCTGAAATAATCGCGTCATATCTCAAAGGAACAGCGACCAAAGAAAAAAACATCACATCAGGCATGTATCTTAAAGGAGTACAGTAGCTCACAAGCCGGTTTTAGGAGGTTTTTTTATGGATGGCAGAACAAAAATGAGAATAATTGCCGTCGCCGTATGTCTGTCGGCGGCGCTTACCCTGAGCGGCTGCGCGACCTCCGAGGCAATTTCCTCCGGAAAGAGCTTTGGTGAAATAATGCACGCGCTCAGATGCGACCTTTTCGGCTCAGACGAACAGAACTGCACGCCTTTGCAGCTCACCCTGCCGATACGTGAAGGCTTTAAGCCTGTAGAAAGCAAGTCAGCCTACGCCTCACTGAAAGACGAAACAATGAGGGAAGCCTACAGGGACATCGAAAGCTCCATTTATCAGATATCGCCTGACCGCGCCGAAAACGGCTGCTTTGAGCTTAAATACGCCAGACTGAAATCCTCTCTGAAATTCGATGAGATTTACATAGTCAAGGAAGCGGTTTTAGCCGATCACCCCGAAGCATTCTGGGTAATGGGAAGCTACACCGTCAAAAACAACTTTCACGACGGAAATTATCTCATACTTTACTCAAAATATTCCGCCGAAGAAATAATGGCTATGTTCGACGAGCTGAACAACGCGATAATCCCCATACTTTCACGAATTCCGGACAACGCGGATGAGTTGACGCGGGAGACCGTTGTCCACGACGCGCTTGTCGATGAAATAGCCTACGATATCGAAGCCGCCGAAGCGGACGATTCATCACATTACGCGTTCAATATCTATGGCGCGCTGGTGAAGAAAAAAGCGGTATGCACAGGATATTCCGGAGCCATGAAGATGCTGATGAATTTGGTGGGAATAGAATGCCGCACAGCCGTCGGCATGTCCAAGAATTCCGGACATATGTGGAATCAGATAAAAATAGACGGCGACTGGTACAACCTTGACGTGACATGGGACGATTCCGCCACTGAAAGCGACATACTCTACAGCCGATACAATTACTTCAATATCACCGACGAACGCCTTGCAATAAATCACAGGACGGGCGCGGACTACAGCGAAATGACGTGCGAATATACCGAGGACGATGTATATGTGACAACCGAGCTTTACAACTTCGACCTCGAAAAATGCACGGCTACAAGGTACAATTATTATGAAATGTACGCCCTTCATCTCAGTGCGCTGAACGATAACGCGGTTGATCTTATCACTCAGAAATTCATATCAGCCGCAAGAGAGAGGAAGGAGCTTATCTATATAATATTCGACGATTCCGTAAACGGAGACGAAGCAAAGACATGGATGGCAAAAAACAACGGTACGACATATTCCGCTCTCGGACGCAGCCTGTCCGCGTCAAATCAGACAGACAACACCCCGAAAATCCGGAGTTGCAACCTTGTCCCGCTGTCAACCGGTGAAGACAACATCTGGAACAATCTATATGCCGTCCGTCTTGTCTATGCGTAATTCGCGGTTTTTAATTAATAGCAAAAAAATCGTAACACTGAATTTTTTATTGAGAGAAAAAAGGATGCGTTAATGTAATATGGCGTTTTTTTCTAAGGATATAGGAATAGACCTTGGCACGGTTAACACGCTTGTCTATGTCAAGGGCAAGGGAATCGTAATACGCGAGCCTTCGGTAGTGGCGGTTGACATACGCACAGACGAGGTGCTTGCCGTCGGCAATCTTGCGCGTGAAATGATAGGGCGCACGCCGGGTTCAATAGTCGCTCTGCGTCCGCTTACCGACGGCGTTATCGCCGATTTCAGCATAACCGCTGAAATGCTCAAGCATTTCATCCGCAACGCGGTTCAGTCAAATCTCTTTTCACGTCCCCGCGTCATAATCTGCATTCCCTCCGGCGTTACAGACGTTGAAAGACGCGCCGTGGAAAACGCGGCGCGACAGGCAGGCGGCGGCGTTGTGGATCTTATCGAGGAGCCTATGGCTGCCGCTCTCGGCGCGGGACTTCCCGTAGCCGAAGCAACCGGCAGCATGGTAATCGACATTGGCGGAGGCACTACCGACATAGCGGTTATTTCACTGGGAGATATAGTAATTTCACGTTCTGTACGCAAAGCGGGCGACGCTTTCGACGCGGCGATACTCTCATATGTCAAGAGAAAATACAATCTGCTAATAGGCGAACGCTCCGCGGAGGATCTCAAAATCAGCGCCGGCTCGGCATTCCCATATCAGGGCGAAAAGCCTGTCGCAATCAAGGGAAGGAATCTTGTGGACGGTCTGCCAAAGAACGTCGTCATATCAGGCGCGGAGGTGCGCGAGGCGCTTGCCGAACCGCTTGCGGACATTGTGGAAGCGGTAAAGCAGACTCTCGGCGAAACGCCGCCGGAGCTTTCGGCTGACATACTCGACCACGGCATAATGCTCACCGGCGGCGGAGCAATGCTTCGCGGACTTGACAAACTGCTCGCTCAGGAAACCGGAATGCCGGTAAACGTCGCGGAGCATCCGTTGGACTGCGTTGCGGAAGGCACGGGCAGAATGCTCGACATAAGCGAAAATTCTTACTGGCGAGTCCGCAGCTGATTGATTGGGAGGTTCAGAATACATGCGCAACAGATTCAATTTCAGATATTCAAACCTGCGCATATTCCTCACTGCCGTGCTTGTAATGACATGCCTGACGGTCTATTCAATAGGCACGGGAGGACATGGGGACTTTGTTTCATCAATAGCCGGAATAATCACTGAGCCTGTTCAGAGAGTCAGCGCAATGATCTCGGCGGGCTTTGGCTCGTTTTCCGGCAATTTCGAGGATATAGAACAGATTCGCGCCGAAAACGAACTGCTGAAGAAAAAGGTGCGCGAAATGAATCGCAAGACGGTGGATTACAACGAACTCAAGTCCCAGAATGAGCAGTACCGCAAGCTGCTGGGACTCAAAGAAGAAAACGACATGTACGAATTTCTTGCCTCCACCGTCATTTCAAGGGATTCCGGCGATTACTACGCGGGCTTTACGCTCGACAAGGGTTCGGCTGACGGCGCGGAGCTGTATGACCCCGTAATAACAGCCGACGGTCTTGTGGGCTACATATCGGGCTTAGGCGTAACCTCTTCAAAGGTAACCACGATTCTCAGCCCTGGTCTTGAAATAGGCGCGGTTGACAAGGACACCCGCGACGGCGGCACGCTTTTCGGAGAACTTTCCGCTGCCAAGAGCGGTAACACCCGTCTGAATTACCTCTCGCGTGACTGCGACGTTACCGTGGGGGACATTGTTGTAACGTCAGGCTTCGGATCAGTGTTTCCGGCGAATCTCATTATAGGTGAAGTAAAGGACATACACGCGGAGTCGGAAAACATTTCACTCTATGCGGAAATAATACCGGCAGCGGACATCAAGGGCTGCACGGATGTGTTTATTATCACAGAATTTGAGGGACAGCGCAGCGTCCGCAAGGATTCAATAGAAGGATATCAGACCACTGACGACACGACCAAAAAATGAAAATCACTACCACTATGGGAGGGCGTGAATAATGCTGCGTCTCAGCGGAAGAACGCAAAAATATATAGTGTACGGCGTGGAGCTGTTTCTGGTCTATATAATCCAGTTCACCCCCTCGCTTCTGCCCGCGTTTTTCGGGGAACGCCCAATGCTGCTAACAGTCTGCGCCGTCAGCATTGCGATTCTTGACGGCGATATTACGGGAATGTGGTTCGGTATGGCGGCAGGACTGCTCATCGACACGGGCAGTACATCGCCTTTCGGCTTCTACGGACTGATCAATCTGATCATATGCTACGGCTGCGGACTTCTCGTTATGTATCTGATGAGAAACAACATCGTTACGGCTGTCATTTTAGGCTTTTGCGCGGTAACGGCAGCTTCTGCCGTTCAGTGGATATTCCTGTCAGGCAGCCGCGACATACTTTATTTCATACCTAACATTCTTCTGCCGCGCGCGGTGTATTCAACCGTTACCATGCCCGCGTTCTTCTACTTCAACAGGGCGATAACAACGCGGCTTTACGATGAATAAAAGCATATTCAGCAATTCAACTCTTTAACCTGTCGGAAAGGAGAAAAAATTTGGACGCAAAACTCATCTACAAGCGCTGCGTGATACTGGTAGGCATAGTGCTGTCAGTACTCGGGGCATACATATTCAAACTGGCGGATTTTCAGATAATTAATTATCGGACATACGCCGATTCCGCGCTTTCCTATACAGCGTCAAGCATCAAGGTTACGGCGGCACGCGGCGAAATACTCGATCGCTACGGCAGAACAATCGCCTACAACCGTATGGGTTACGCAATCATCATTCAGGCGTCCGAATTCAACAAGCTGGAAAATCCCCAGCGCAACGAGATAATCTACCGGCTGACAAGGATAATAGATCAGAACGAGGGAAGAAATGAGGACGGCACTCAGAAATGGGAGGATTCCTGTCCGCTGATTGTGGACAGCATGGGAAACGTCTCATTTGCCGAAAACAGCGCCTCCGCCATACGCAAGATGGAGACAATGCTGGAGCTGCAAACCTATGCAACAGCCCAGAACTGCTTTGACGAAATGGCAGACCGCTACGAAACCGAGGGACTCGCTCCGAATGTGGCAAGAATCATAATGGGAGTCCGTCTGGAAATGGAGCTTATGGGCTTCAACTCATCAAATCCGTTTACATTCGCGGGCGACATCTCACAGAATACAATGCAGATAGTCACCGAGAACTCGAATTTTTTCCGCGGAGTTACCGTTGAAATTGTGCCGATACGCGAATACACCGACGGCACGATTGCTCCGCACCTGATCGGAATTACCGGCAAAATATACGCCGAGGAATTTGAATCCCTGCGTAAAAAAGGCTACGGCTATAACGACATCGTAGGTAAATTCGGCGTGGAAAAGGAATATGAAGACACCCTGCGCGGACAGAACGGCATTAAAAAAGTGCGTCACGACAGCAAGGGCAACGTGATATATTCGGAATACACACGCGAACCTAAGGCGGGAAACACGCTTGTGCTGACTCTTGACTCGGATCTGCAGAAAGCTACACAGCAATCCATCGAGAATATAGTTCTCGCACAGAGAGCGGCAGGAATCGAGGGCAGCGGAGCCGACGCGAACGCCTCAGCCGCAGTTGTCATGAAGGTAAAGACCTTTGAGGTGCTTGCAGCAGCCACATATCCGTCATTCAACCTCAGCACATACCTTCAGGATTACGACGATTTGAGCAAAAATCCCGACAATCCCCTTTTTAACCGAGCATTCAGCGGCGGCTATGCGCCCGGTTCCACATTCAAGCCCGCAATGGCGCTCGCCGCCCTGCAGGAATATGAAAACTATAAGGCAAGCGGAAAGGCTGACCCGAAGAAACACGGCATAGACCGCAATGAAAAGGTGGAATGCCACGGATACATGATCCTTGAAGAATTCGGCAACAAGATGTTCATATGCGACGGCGTGCATCATAGTGTGAATGTAACACAGGCGATTTCCGTATCCTGCAATATATTCTTCTATACGGTATCCATGCGCGTTGGCATAGACAGAATGAATTATTACTGCAAGCAGTTGGGACTCGGCTCCAAGACAGGCGTTGGATTGGGCGAATCAATAGGCATTCTCGCCGGACGTGAGGAACGCTCCGGACGAAACATGAACTGGTTCATGGGTGACACGCTCCAGGCAGCCATCGGGCAGAGCGACAACCGATTCACTCCAATGCAGATATGCGCCTATATGTCCACGCTCGCAAACGGCGGAACGCGCTATTCTGCCACCCTGATAAAAACCATCAAGTCGTATGACATGAACCAGACGGTTCGTGAAGACGCGGAAATAAACAAAACCGTCATAACCAAAATGGAAGCGTCCGAAACAATGATGGACATTGTTAAACAGGGCATGAAGAGCGTTACTGAGGACGGTACGGCGTCCGACACATTTGAAAATTATCAGCTCAAAATCGGAGGCAAGACGGGTACAGCCGATACCAATAAATCATCCCGCGGCGAAGAAAAAACAGAATCGCCGAACGCCGTGTTCATCGCCTTTGCCCCATACGACGATCCTGAAATAGCCGTGGCTGTCATAGGTGAAAAGTGCGGACACGGCAAGGTCATGGCGCAGGTTGCGAGAGACGTTTTTGACGAATACTTCTTCTCGGCAAAAACCTCCGGCTACGCGGTTATAAACGACAGCGGCATAGTCACATGGGAGGACTCCGGCGACACGGTTTGACGGTCTGTGTTTTACAGTATAGAAAACAACCAAATATCAGTTGTTTTTTTCGTCACGATTTTTACAGTATTTTTGATGAATTTTAAAAAAATATCTTTGACATATTTATAATTTTGTGATATCATACAAATAACTGGATATTTCTGTAAAACTGCCGGGTCGCTTTAAGTTGACATTATTTTTTAAGGCAGACGACAGGCAGGTGAGGGTGTTTTGGCTAAGAAAATCGCGTTTATATCTGCGCTCGGCGGACAGGGAACGTCTCTTGCGGCAGCTTATACCGCGCTGGCAGCCGCCAGTGCCGGACGTCAGACAGCATTGGTAGATACCTGCGGATTCGGCGGAACTCTGTCATACATGCTCGGAACCGACGGTGACACGGTGATGAATCTGAATGACGTGGCAACCGGCGAATGTTCCGTTGAAGAAGCGCTCGCCGACTGCGGCGAAAACTTAAAGCTGCTGTCCGCGTGTTCATTTTCGGAGCGCATTATATCCCCTTTGTCTGTTGAGGTCAGGCGCGTTGTAGAAAGCCTTTCGAGAGAATACGACGTGTTTGCCGACATTCCCGCCGGAACACTTCCGGATTGCGGAATGGCTGGCTGCTTTGATATGTTCGTTATATGCTCACACGCGGATTCAATGAGTCTGAAATACTCTTCAAAGCTCTGCCGCTTCATCAGAAGGTCGTCCGCTCAGACAGCAAATCCCTGCGAAACGCGTCTGCTGCTGACAGAATTCACACCCGAACAGATGAAATCCAGCGGTATACAGGACATAGACAGGTGCATAGATATTGTGGGGGCAAGACTTGCGGGGGTACAGCCGTATGACAACCGCGCACTTGAGGCGGCTCTTTCAGGGCAGCCTCCCGACAAAGAGTGCGAAATGATGCGCTATGCCCGCGACACGGCGGAAAGACTATTCGGCAAGCGTGTGCCGCTCGACTCAGGTCGTTCGTTCCGGCTGCCGATATAACGCCGTAATTTATAAAACCGGTGAAAGCCGTTAATAATATACATATATATCATTAAAACAAAAAGTTGGGAGATGGACATTTATGAATATTGCTTTGATAGCACATGATGACAAAAAAGAATTAATGATACAGTTCTGCATAGCCTACTGCGGCATTCTCAGCCGTCATAACCTCTGCGCGACAGGTACGACAGGTAAAATTATCAGGGAAACCACAGGACTCAATGTCAACTGCTTCATGCCGGGCGCGGCAGGCGGCGGCGAACAGATTGCGGCACGCATCGGCTATAATGAAATAGATCTGCTTATATTCTTCCGCGATCCTCTTACTCCAAAGCCCAATGAGCCGAAGGATATAGATATTCTGCGTATGTGCGATATGCACGTCATTCCGGTAGCCACAAACATGGCGACTGCCGAGATACTCATTCACGGACTTGAACGCGGCGATCTTGATTACCGCAATTATGTCCGAAAGTAAAGAGCGGTATATGTGAGATCAAAAGGAATCGGTGCCTTGTCTGCGGCGATTCCTTTTTTATTAAATTTTTATAGAACAGAGGTGTTTTTATGAAAAATATTTTAAGAATTACAGCTGTATTCTCCGTGCTTTTCTTCTCATGTATTCTGCTTTTATGCTCAGGTAGCCAATGCGGTGTGTCAGCGGCCGGAAACACCCCGCAATATGACAGCAACGGTCTGTATATAGAAGACGGCATTCTCAAAGGCGTAAAAGACCGCGACATTTACTATCTCGAAATTCCGGAGGGAGTCACTGAAATTGCCCCTTATGCGCTCGGCTGCATGAACAGACTGTCGTGCATTTCACTACCCAGATCGCTTAAAGCCGTGGGATACAGAGCTTTCCAGTCAACATACGGAATACGCGTATTTTATTATCCTGGCACTTACAACGAATACCGTCAGATAAGGACATACAAGAGTATAGACGGTCCCGCCGGATATAGCATATCCGGCTTAGAGGGCGATATAGAATTAAGTTCAGATCTTTTCTGTGAAGGAAAAAGAGTCACTTCACTGAAAATTCTCCGCAACCCCGACAAAATGGTAATAAACAGAAACAGCCATTATGGTTTCGATATAGAAGGAACCCAGGTGGATGCTATAAAAGGAGTTCTGCTGGAGGTTACATTCAACGACGGCTCTACAACTGAAATAGAATCATCAAAGATTGCTTTCTGGCCAAAGACCTTCTCTGAGGAAGGAATTTTTCCTGTGACCCTTTTCTACGGCGGAAAGACGGTAACCTTCGACCTAAAGGTGGAAATTCCGCTGAAAATAGACACATACATCAAAGACGTCTCTGTCAGAAGCGGCGAGACTGTCAGCGTCGATTCACGAGCTTCCGGCAAGGATATCCGCTGTCAATGGTACCGTATACTCCGTGGAGAAAACAAAGCCACAGCGCTTAACGGCGCGACAACGCCTGTTATAAGCTTCACGGCGGATCCGGCGTTCGACGGCTCAACATACTACTGCACTGTAACTGATGCTTACGGTCACACCAAAAGCTCCAACAGGTTTACGCTCAACGTCACGGACGCGTTCAGAATTCTCACTGATCTTCCCAAGGAAAAAACTCTCAGCAATAATGACGGCGTTACGCTTTCGATAAACGTAAAGGGCGAAGATCTGAAATATCAGTGGTATTACAAAAAAAAGAACGCCTCAGTCTGGTCTGTCTGGAAAGGACGAACGGACAAATCAACGACCGCTTTCGCCAACAGGACATGGGACGGAATGAAAATACGCTGCGTTGTCACAAACGGCGCAGGAGCATCTCTCACATCAGCCGAAACGGTCATTACAATGAGCGACGTGCTTGCCATCACCAGTCCGCTTGAAGATATTTACACCGAGACTTATTATTATTCCAATACCTTTTTTTCCGCGTCAGCAAAGGGCACTAAGCTGAAATATCAGTGGTATTACAAAAAAATCGGCGCTTCCGGCTGGTCAGTCTGGACAGGAAGAACAAGCAGATCCATGTGGGTAAAAGGCAACGATACATGGAACGGAATGCAGGTTCGCTACACTGTCACCGACGAGTACGGTGACAAGCTTACCTCCAACGCCGCCACTATCTATCTCAAAAACGTATTTAAAATACTGCATCACCCCGAAAGCACGAGAGCATTTGAGGGCGAAAAACTGACATTCTCAGTAGAGGCAAGCGGAAACGAACTCAAATATCAGTGGTATTATAAAAAGAAAAACGCTTCCGGATGGACGCTCTGGAAAGGACATACAACCTCCCAGACCGCCGCGGCAGTCAATTCCACATGGAACGGAATGCAGGTTTACTGCCGCGTAACCAACGGCAACGGCAACGTTCTGTCCTCAAAGGCTGCGGTTGTCACAATCAGCGATGTGATAAAGATATCGGCACACCCCTCAGACGTCACGGCGGTATCCGGCAAAATCGCTTCATTTTCGGTAAAAGCGACCGGTTCGGGGCTGAAATATCAATGGTACTACAAAAAGAGCGGGGCTTCCGGCTGGACACTCTGGAAAGAACACAACGAGTGGAAGACCTCGGCAAAAGCCAACGACACATGGAACGGAATGAAGGTTCGCTGTAAGATAACCAATTCAAACGGAACCGTTCTGTATTCAAACGCCGCAACCATCACTATCGCAAAGGACACAGTAAGGATCACAAAGCAGCCCGCAAGCATTTCCATTCCGGCAGGACGCAAAGCTTCATTCTCGGTAATAGCCACCGGAAAAGGGCTGACTTACCAGTGGTACTACAAAAAGGACGGCGCGACAAGCTGGAGTATTTGGAAGACGTTTACCTCAGCCAACATAGAACCGCCCTCAAACACCACATGGAACGGAATGCAGGTGCGCTGTGTGATAACAGATTCATACGGAACGTCGGTCACCTCTTCAGCTGCGAAGATAGCGCTTATTCCGGCTGAGGAAAGCGATTTTGCCATTCTGACTCATCCAAAGAACGTAAGTCAGATACGCGGCAGCTATCGCAACGCTACCTTCTATGTTGAAGCAAAGGGAAGCGGACTCAGCTACCGCTGGTATTATATCAAAAAAACCGATAAGCAGTGGACTCTCTGGAAATATAAAACTTCATCCTCGTTTACGGCAAAGCCGGACGACACATGGGAGGATATGCAGGTCTATTGCGTCGTGACAAATGACCGCGGAGAAGAACTGTATTCCGACATTGCAAGGGTTATTTTCAATTAAATATTTTAAAAAGGGCGGCTGTGAGCAATGTGCTTAAAGCCGTCCTTTTTTATTATAATTCATGATTCAGTTGATCCAACTGTTTTGCCAGCGCGGTGCGCTCCCTGCTCAGTTTCTTTATTTTCGCACTTTCACTTTCCATAAGTTCACGAAAATCTCTGCATACCAATTCAACCACATTAAAAAGATTTGCATAGCATATAAAATCCAGCAGTATGCATATGAGGGCGATCAGAAGAAGATTCCACCCGTTGCCATGATCCGAAAGTATCATGAGTATTGCTACTGCCGCTGAAATGATCGAAACGGTCTTAACGCAAAATACGCTATAATCATACGTGGATTTTTCAATCTTTTTACGTGATTCATTCAGTTTTCTGTCAATCTCGTCAATTTTCGACTGTAATTCTTCCATTATGATTTCATTGGCGTATTTATCATATCTGCGTACATATTCGTCCCATTTTCTAATGAGTTTTTTGGCTACTGATTCAGGCGCAAAAACGCTGATATATTCAAAATAATCCTCTTTTTCATCTTCGTACTCATGCGGATCGTGTCCGTTTTCATAAGCAAGCCTGCCGCTTAAATCGTAATTGTCCGCCCTGATAAGTCCCCACCAGCCACGATCTTCATTTGTGATTCTTTCGTAAATACTCCTTGCTTTATCAAAGCTGCCGAGCTTAGTCATAAGGATATCCGCGCTTTTTACAAGCCTTTCAATGGAATTATAATTATTTTCGACTGATACTATCTGATTATAAATATTAACAATCTGCTTCTTAGATTCGGCGTCAATTTTAAAATATGTACCACATGAATTGCAATGAAACATATTTTTGTCCCAGTCTATATCCACATTGTTACTGAAGCAGTTCTTACATTGCAGCGCTATTATTTTATTATCCGATACATTCATATAATTTCAACTCCCACGAAAATATAATATATTGAATAACGCTGTGTTACATTGTATTATACCTCAATCCGACATTTTTTTCAATTATATTTTTAAAAATATACAAAAAACCGGCTGTGAGCTTCATTCCTAATCGGAACCGCTTGCAGCCGGAATTTTATTGTGTAATATAATATCAAAATTACTTCTTCTCACCGAGAAGCTTTACAAGAACAGCTTTCTGAGCGTGCAGACGGTTCTCAGCCTCCTCAAAAATCTCGTTGGCGTGTGCTTCGAGCATTGCCGCGGTGATTTCCTCGCCCCTGTGAGCCGGCAGGCAGTGAAGCACCATAGCATCGCTCTTGGCGTACTTCATAACCTCGTCGTTTATCTGGAAGCCCGCGAATATCGCTCTGCGCTGCGCCGCCTCTTCTTCCTGACCCATGGAAGCCCATACGTCGGTAATCACAACGTCGGCTGCGCGTGCCGCGCCTCTGGGGTCGCGGTACATCTCAAATCCGCCGACCTGCGCCGCGAATTCAATAACCGAACGGTCAGGCTCATAGCCCTCCGGACATGCCACGGCAACCTTCATGCCGCACTTGAGAGCGCCCACAATAAGCGAATTCATCATGTTGTTGCCGTCGCCGATGAAGCAGAGCTTGAGTCCGTCAAGTCTGCCCTTGACCTCGCGGACGGTCATGAGGTCAGCAAGCACCTGGCATGGATGGGCAAAATCAGTCAGACCGTTGATAACAGGAATAGAGCCGTACTTTGCAAGATCCTCGACCTCGCGCTGCTCGAATGTGCGGATCATAATAGCGTCAAGATATCTCGAAAGCACGCGGGCGGTGTCCTCCACAGGCTCACCCCTGCCTATCTGCAAATCGTGCGACGAAAGGAAAAGCGCCTGTCCGCCAAGCTGATACATACCTACTTCAAATGAAACTCTTGTGCGTGTAGAAGACTTCTGGAAAATCATGCCGAGCGTCTTGCCTTCAAGCAGACGGTGGCTGATGCCGTGCTTCTGCTCATATTTGAGCTGATCGGCAAGATTTAGTATATCGTTGATCTGAGCAGGAGTCAGATCCAGCATTTTCAGCAGATGATTCATTCAAATAACCTCCATAAAAACATATAATTTTATCAGTAAAAATTATTATAGCATATATTACGGAAAAAATATTGAATATTATATGAAAAATCTGTGATTATGTGTTTTAACCGGGTGATTTTCGTATTTTTCGATCCGTCTTATATCTTTCGCCACAATGTCAACAACTAAACAACACAATTGCAAAGAAAATAAAATCAAAAATTATTCTTCAACCTTTGGCTCTTCCGCAGCTTTCTCTTCTATGGATTCCGTTGAATCTGAATCAGCGATATTCTCCTCCGCAACTGCCTTGAGCTTTTTGGAAGATGTTTCGTTTACATCTATCTTGAATACCTCAAAGAAAATCGTGCAGAATACAGCTCCGCCTATCATTGTCATAATGGTATCCGGAATCATATACATTCCATTATAAACGACAGAATAAGTATACGGGAGCAGGTCGGGTTGGAGAAGCTGAGATGAAACGAACGACGGAGCCTCCCAGCTTTCCGCATATGTTCTCCATACGGTCAGACCGGAAACGATATGGCATGCGTAACGAAGAGCGCAACCGATAAATGCGCCAAGCGCCGACGCAAAGCCCGTATTTTTTATCTTGCGGGTTACGCCTGACAGACCTACAACAGCATACGCAAGAACATAGTCAAACAAAAATACGATAATATAAGCTTCAATTCCGCTTACATAACTGAAATTGTTGAATCCAAGGATCATCTTGATAAATCCGAACACGGTGCATGTCAGGAATCCCCAGCCCGCGCCGTACATCTGCGCCACGAGAACCAGCGGGGCCATGCTGAAAACCGTGATGGATCCGCCGTAGGGCAATTCAATCTTGAAAAGACTAAGCACTACAGAGAGCGCCACCATCAGCGCACTGAAAACCAGTTTAAAATTCTTGTTGTTCACTTTCATATTGAAACAACCTCCTGAAAAATTATTAAGAATAAAAACACTCCCGCCGGCTGTAATACTAAGAGCCGTGGAAGCGTTTGAAAAACAAAATGATAATCTGCAATGAAAATCAAGACATAGTACAAAACACACTTAAACAAACTTCCTACGACGGCATTATCCGTATCAGGTATAAGGGTTCAGAGTTATAAAACGCTGTCTCAGCCGCATATTAAGCGGCACCCCTGCGGGTCATGTTTTTTATCCTGACATTATTTTACATCACAATATTGGTTTTGTCAATAGAATTTAACAAAAAGAAATGCATTATCCGTTTAAAAATATAATATGAATTTAATTTATCCTCTTGCTTTAAAAATTTTTTTCTCAACAATGCTCACCCATTCTGAGAAAAGTCCGGCAACCTTGCTATTGCCTGCCCCCGCAACGCAAAGCGCGGCAAGCATCAGACCTAAAATATAGACCGCAATCGACGGCAAATATAATGAAAGCCTTTTTGCAACCGGACAATATATCAAATATGCAAACGCCTGTACAATATAAACCGTAACTGTATTCCTGCCGAATATTGAGAATTTCGTCTTTCTATCCGTCATCAGTCCTAAAATCATAGCGGACATATACAGTGCCATTAGAGTAACGAAAACATACATCAGATAAGGCTTGATTCCGCCGCCAAGATCGTCCGCTGATTTGGCGCGGATCGTCATGAGTCTGAGAGTATTTGCGCTCAAAAGCCTGAACACAACGGTCATTACAACCAGAACGCCTGCTCCCGCAGCAAATCCGACGGCATATACCCATTTTGGAAAACGGCGCAGCATTTTAATATGCTCCGGAGTAAGATTCATGCCTATGATAAAATATATAGCGTGAGCAATAGTTTTGACAACAGCCTGACGTCCCGCCGTGTCCATATTGCAGCCCATTACGGCTATGCTTATAACCGCGGCAATGGCTAAGGAATATCTCATAGATGAAATCTCTCTGTGAAAAAGTCTGAGAAATATAAGCGCAAAGAGATACCACATTGAAAATCCAGGCGATAGTATGCCCACAACCGTTATTTTCTTAAATGACATCCCATATGTGAAGAAAAAATCGAAAACAAAAAACAAAGCCTGCGCTGTAAGATAAATTATAACCGCGTCGGTCACACGTTCGCGTTTCACGCGCTTTGAAAAATATCCCGATATCATCATGAACAACGGCATATGGAACGAGCTTGCCGTAAGCATGAGAATATCCGGCACAGTTTCCGCTCCGCATGCGCTTCTCGCCGCGGCACTCATATGTATAGCCGCAACAAGAAATATAAGCAGCGCCTTGCAATTGTCAAAAAGATAATTTCTTTCAGTCGATTCTTTCTGACATAAAGCTCCTGTATTTGTCTCACCCACATTTATTTCCTCCGCTTTCCACTAAATCCTGAACAGTCTCTCTCAAAAAACACACCCTGACCACTGTTTCTTTCAAACCAGTGGTCAGGATTTATTTATGTAATATTATTTAATTAATATACAGATTGGAATATTTTATCTGTGAATCCAGCAATAAATTATAAATTACTGGAATAATTCGGAGCTTCCTTGGTAATTGAAATGTCGTGCGGATGGCTCTCTCTAAGACCTGCGCCGGTTATTCTGATAAACTGAGCCTTGCGGTGAAGATCATCAATAGTCTCACAGCCGCAGTAACCCATGCCGCTTCTCAGTCCGCCCATCATCTGGAAAATGGTGTCGGCAAGAATTCCCTTATAAGGCACTCTTCCCTCAACGCCTTCTGGCACAAGCTTCTTCTGACCGGTCTGGAAATATCTGTCGCTCGAACCCTTGCCCATTGCGGCAAGAGAACCCATGCCTCTGTAGACCTTGAACTGTCTGCCCTGATAAATTTCGGTGTCACTTGGGGATTCCTCACAGCCCGCTACGAGCGAACCTACCATGACAACGTTTCCGCCTGCCGCCAGTGCCTTGACGATATCGCCAGAATATTTAATGCCGCCGTCGGCAATTACAGGAATGCCATACTTATCGCACAGGCAGGCGACGTCGTAAATTGCTGTTATCTGCGGCACGCCTATACCAGCGACAATTCTTGTCGTGCAGATAGATCCAGGACCAATGCCAACCTTAATCGCGTCGGCTCCGGCAAGAATAAGCTCCTCCGCAGCTTCAGCAGTGGCGACGTTGCCGGCAATAAGGTCAATGTCCGGATATTTTGCCTTTATTTTCTTGACGCAGTTGATTATGCCGATATGATGACCGTGCGCGGAATCAAGAGCAAGAACATCAACTCCTGCGTCAATCAGCATTCCGGCTCTTTCAAGAACGTCAGGCGTGTTGCCGATAGCTGCGCCGACGATGAGTCTTCCCGCCTTGTCTCGTGCGGAATTAGGATATTGAAGCGATTTTTCAATGTCTTTGATCGTAATAAGTCCCTTGAGCCTGTTATCCTCGTCTACAATAGGCAGCTTTTCTATACGATGCTGCTTTAATATTTCCTGAGCCTGATCGAGAGTCGTACCCACGGGAGCGGTTATGAGATTCTCATGTGTCATGAAATTCCTAATCGGCTGAGAAAAATCCTGTTCATTCATGAATCTGAGATCGCGGTTGGTGATAATTCCGACAAGTCTGCCGTCATCATCGCAAATCGGAACGCCGCTTATCTTATACTTGCCCATGAGCACATTTGCCTCGCCGACAAGATTGTCCGGACCTAAATGGAACGGATTGTCTATAACGCCGTTTTCGCTTCTCTTAACTCTGTCCACCTGATCGACCTGCTGTTCGATGGACATATTCTTATGAATAATACCGATACCGCCCTCACGAGCAATGGCAATAGCCATGCGTGTTTCTGTGACAGTATCCATTGCCGAAGTCATAATCGGGATATTCAGCTTGATTTTTCTTGTCAGGTTCGTGGAGAGCTTGACAAACTTAGGCTCAACCTCGCTGTGAGCGGGAATGAGCAGAACGTCGTCAAATGTAAGACCTTCTTTAACGAATTTCGTCTCATAATTTGTGTTAAGCATACAAACGACCTTCCTTTCGGTTAACCTGAATTTTGCTTCCGGAAAGCAGATAAACGCTTGTCCGAAAAAGTACTATTTAATGAATTATACCTCAAAAAGGCTGCTTTGTCAACATCAATATTATATTCAAATTCCCGGAAAGATTACACTCATGTACGGGTTTTTACATCTATATAGACAGGAGCGTGATCGGAAAGCCTTCCATAAAAATTAGGTAAAGCGTAATTGTACGACAGGACTCTTGCCTTTTTCAGATTCTTCACCATAATATGATCTATGCCGTTCTTTTTGTATGTTCCGGCGTTCGGCTTGTAGCTGAACGAGTTTTCCTTGCATATATACCTGCCGGGAGAATTGCTGGCAAATTCCGTGGCAATTTCGTGACAATCCGAAAAATTATATTTGCCCATTGTAGCAAATTCCGTCGAAGACGTTTTGCAGTTAAAATCACCCATCACATAGCAGGAGCATGAATATTCCTTGATCAGCTCATTCGCCTTTTTGCAGATTTCGGTCATCTGGTCTATTCGGTATTGTATACTCCCGGGTTCGACTACTTCCTGCTTCCACCAGAGATGAGTTGAAAACACAATAAATTTATATCCTGTGCTTTTTTGTCTGAAATACGCCCATGTATATGATTTCGTGCCAATATTTGACCCGCTCGTATTTGAACCGTAAGAAAAAACGTGCGAGCCAGAGTCTTTCAATTCAAGCGTGTCCGTATTGTAAATTATCGGAGTGTGATTTCTTAATACATAGAATTCTCTTGCTCCGTCTACAAATTGATAATTCCTGCCGCCCTTGTTTATTTCTCTAAGCATAAAATCAGAACAGTTTGAGCTGGGATAAAGCTCCTGAAATGAAATAACGTCTGGCGTATACGCAAGATATACCTTTGCCATTTCTCTGTATCTCGTCTGATTTGAGCAGTCAAAGCCTTCGCTTAACCATGTGTTCCCTTTTTTGTTGTACCAGACGTTATTCGACATGATACGCAAATTGGAGTCTCCGTATTTTTGAATAATATTTTTACCGTAGATACTGCCGCTGATAAAAAATCCGTTCGGAACCGGTACTTCCTTTGAAAAGAATTCATCTATCATATAATCTATGGCATACCTTATCGACATATCGGAACCGCCAAGAATATAAAGATTATTTCCCTGCTGCAATATCTGATAATCCATAATATCAAGCCTTTTGCTGTAATACTTTTCACTTAGTACAAGGCTTGATTTTCCTATGACTATTTTGTACTTTAATTCCCTGTTGACATTTTCACTTGAACAATCGGTGTTCTTTATCAACAATTCCACACCGTAGTATCTTAAAAAATATTCTTTAAGATACTTGGCATTTTCACGGCTGTCGTAATATTTGTCATCACAGTAATACACAATGCTGAATTTATCAACAGATTGATTTCCTATAGTATCGCTGAGATAATGACCCACATGAATTTTTGAATCCGGAACATCTATAATATAATCGCCCTCTCCGGAAGTACCCATTTCAATGTATTCTGTAAGGAAATAATCCAGCGCGGTCACCACTGTTTCCTCCGAACCGCACACAATGGAAATACCTGTATCATTGTTTATGTCTATATAATAATCGTTGTACTTTAAACGGTCAACATTTTTACCTGACGTTATCTTGTCTGATGTATGATAAATTTGTCTGGTTTTTTCCTTAAATTCATCTTTGATAGCATTTACACCATAAATGGCAGCTTTATTAGCTATTGTTTTAAGACTTGAAATCAATTCATTATAAAGCTCATTGTCCGTTTTTTCAGGTTCTTGTTGGGCTTTATTTTCATTCACCATGTCAAAATTGTACTCGTTAAATACTGATTTTCCCGCTTCGGCTATCTGAAGCAAAAGAGACGCCTTGCTTGATGCTTCATATACCTCGGAAAGTCTCACCTCAGCGTCTATTTTTTCACTCACAGCCCTGATATATACTACATTTGGCTCTATTTCCTCATTTATAACCACATTGAAATAATCGTTCATCATATCGAGTATGTATGAATAATCGTCGTCCTTATTAAGATATTTGAATACCTCATCGGATATTATCATACTGCAATTCGGCGTATCGTCGGTTATAAGAAATATTTTTTCCTCTTCCATTTCATTCACTGTATCGGAATTATTTTTTTCACCGTCCGAGCAAGCTGTACACAGCAGTAGTACAATAATCAACAATACCGCTGATACTGTAATAAACTTTACTTTGGCTCCGCGCATCTTCATAAGTATTCCCCTTTGTTTTTCCACAATCCTTCAAGACCATCACAAATATCTTCAGATATTATATCAGAAATACTTCGGCATTTCAACGTCAAGGAAAAAAAATGTTTGAATTTAATTATTTTCTTTATGCCTTTCACTATGCAAAAAAAAGCGCCCGCGTTTTCAACAAATTTTAAATAATTGTTGAAAATACGGGCAGCTTATTTTAATTTAATTCACTAAAATAATATAGCTTTTACTTATTTGAATCAATATCCTTAATTGCTGACTCATCGGCAATATCCGTGCCGAGAATCTTTGGCACTTTCATGCCAGCCATCTTGAATGTCTCGCTGAGTGGAGGAACAGACTGCATGAGTCCGCTGATGAAATTGGCTGTTGAGGTTTTGCCGCCCTCCTTGCTGCCGCTGTCCCAAACGGTAACCTTGTCGATCTTGATATCCTTGACGGCTTCCACCTGAGTCCTGACAAGCTCTTCCATCTTATCGGCAAGAATAAGCTGAACGGCGTCCTCAGAGTTTCCGCCCGCAGCAGCTACTATCTGCGCGAAACCTGAGGCCTGCTTGGTAAGAATTTCCTGCATACCTCTCGCCTGAGCTTCCATCTTGGCGTAAATAGCGTCGGCTTCGCCCTTTGCCTTGCGGCGTATCATCTCAGCTTCGGCTTCAGCCTCTATCTCAATGCGCTGCTTTTCAATTTCAGCCTTGACTATAACATCGGCTCTCTGTGTGGCTATTTCCCTTTCGGCTCTGGATTCCTCGGCGAGCTTCTGTGCTACATACGATTCCTCAAGAGCCTTTGCCTTTGCAACATTTTCCGCCGTAGTCGCGCGTCTGGTAGCCTCCGCTTCACGCTCGCGGCGGGTGGCGTCTGACTGTGCAATGGCTGCCTTCGCTTCGTTTTCACCGTTTATGGCGGCTGCGTTTGCGCTGGCGACGCTTATTCTTTCATCCTTCTGCGCGTTTGCCTGACCGATGGAACCGTCGCGGTTCTTCTGGGCAACGCTGATCTTAGCGTCGTTGATTGCGCGTGCTGCGGCTTCTTTACCAAGAGCCTCGATATAGCCGGATTCGTCAGTTATGTCTGTCACATTGACGTTAATTAAGCGCAGACCTATCTTTTTAAGCTCGCTCTCGACGTTATGGCTGACCGCTTCAAGGAATTTGTCGCGGTCGGTGTTGATTTCCTCTATCTCCATTGTGGCGATAACCAGACGGAGCTGACCGAAGATGATGTCCTTTGCAAGCTCCTGAATCTCGCTCAGACGAAGCCCAAGCAGACGCTCCGCGGCATTCTGCATGATTCCAGGCTCCGTGGAAATACCTACAGTAAAGCGGGAAGGTACGTCGATACGGATATTCTGACGTGAGAGGGCGTTTGTTAGGTCAACATTGATAGAAATAGGCGTAAGGTCAAGATACTGATAATCCTGAATTACAGGCCACACAAACGACGCGCCGCCGTGAATACATCTTGACGACATTGTTTCACCGTTCTTGTCGTTGCCAACTTTACCGTAAATTACCATAATCTTGTCCGACGGACATTTGCGGTATCTCGACAGTACGACGGCAAACATGCTGAAAAGCAGCAGTGCTATAACTACAAGTGTGATCATGACTTCCGATGGAATTGATGGCATTATTAATTACTCCTTTAAAGAATATTTTTATTAAAACAGAGTATTATTCTCCGTTTATTAACAATAAACAATTGTATTTATTCCAAAATTTAATATAGAATTACAATATTACAATCAGTTATTTACTTAAAAAACAATCCAGACCATTCTCAGCGCAGTATTTTTCGGCATATGAGCCTTCCTTGACAAACAATGCGGCCCTGCAGTCTGTAAACGCGCCGTCGCCTATTGACTGAACGCTTTCGGGAATAACGAGCTTTTTGACGGATGAGCAGCCGTAGAAGGCGCTGCCGCCTATTTCGGTAACGGTTGAGGGAATATTTATTTCTTTCAGCGAACCGCAGCCCATAAACGCCATATCGCCTATCGAGGTAATTCCGTTTTTAAGCGTAACCTCCTGCAATGCTGTATTTCCCGCGAATGCGCCGGAAATACAGCGGACGCTGTCCGGCAGTGTCAATTCAACGTTGCTCCCATTGTAAGCAATAAGTATTCCGTCGCCCACAATAACCATTTTGTCATTTGAACGCGACTTCAGCCAAGGCGTACCGACAAATGCCCTGCCGCCTATACTTTTTATTCCCTGCGGAACGGATATCTCACTCAGCTGACCGCAGTTATAGAACGCGCCTCGCCCGATTGATTCAGTCATTTCCGGAAGATCTATGGATTGCAGAGACGTACATTCCTGAAACGCGTATTCTCCTATATCGCTCATACTGACATTAAATGTGACGGTTTGGAGATTTGTGCAGCTGCCAAAGGCATTGTTTCCGACACGGCGCATATTTTTTCCGAAATTAACAGTCTTAATCCGGCTGTCTCCGGCAAAAGCCGATTCCGCAACCTCTTTTACAGGAATGCCGTATATTGTATCCGGTATATTAACATCAGACTGAGAAACAATATGCTTTGTGATAACAATATATTTGCCGTCGCTGTCGCTCACCGTATTATAATTAAAGTAAATATTGTTGATATCAAACGGCTCGGCAAATCCCGATGTACAGCCGGCTATCAATGCAAGCGCCGTCACAGAAGCAGAAATCAACAGAGCCTTTATTAAGAAAATTCCTGAAATTTTTTTCACATATCATTCCTCCGATATTTTTATATTTGCCAAAAAAATTATATCATATCGTGCGGAAATAAGCAATATGAATAATGAATTTTATCTGCGGTTGCTCCATTTCAACAGCTTTTCAGGGGCATCTACATAGCTGTGAACCACGCTGCCGCAGTTGCGGCATATTACATGGCGCAGAACCTGCCATGACATAAGGCTTTCATTGCCGGTTACCGCTCCGTACTCTGACTGATAACCGTAAACAAATTCCGTCCCGCCGCAGAAAGGACATTTATTTATTTGAATTGAGTGTAATTTGTTATTCAGTAATTTGTTATTCATAAGAAATATTACAGACCTCTTTCTGAAGTGATTTACAGTCATTATTAATTTTTTATTGGCTTGACCATTAATGTGTTTCCCACTGCCATTCCGATAACTTCAACCGGCTCTCCGTATTTGAGGGGTCGGCTGCATTCGGTCATGGCTTCTGCCTCGGTAAGCCTGCCCTGAATTATGACGTTTACCTTACCCGTGCCGGTCATATCCGGCGGAACAGTTATGTAAACCTCGCCTACCTTGCCTACTGCGCTGTCCATCTGCAATGTCCCATTCTCATTGAGAGAAGCCGCCCATTTAAAGAACCACGCAACAAGCAGCAGAGCGAGCGTTCCGGCTATCAGTGAAGTAATGATCGCGGCGGACGGACTTCCGCTGAGCGACAAAGCCGAAAGTCCAGCCCAGCCGCCCACCGCGAAGAATGCCACCATTCCGCGCACGGTGAATATCCTAAGTCCGGAATCGCCCATATGAACGTCCGGCGCATCTGGAGAATCATTCCCGAAAACTCCGTCTATACCGTTATCGTCAGGCATATCGACGTCGGAATGCCCTGCCATGCCTATAAAAATCATTACCGTCTGCAATATCATTATCACAGTCGCCGGAACAGCTACGCATAGCAAAGCCGCTCTCAAAGGATCAGTCATAAACCATTCTTTCATTATATACCACCACCTTAAATATGCTTTGCGACAGGAGGTTTACCTGTCATTTTACCGAATTCTCCTTCCTCGATGTACAGTGAAACCTCGTGACATTTCGGACAAATCGCGGTCTTTATGGGATATGTCTTGAATTCCCTGTCGTTAAGCTTGAATCCGGCTCCTGTGATATGTCCGCTTTCAACCATTTCAGTACCGCATCGCACGCATTTTCTCATTTTTTCATTTCCTTTCATTATATATTGTTATCCCCTTTTTGATACTCTTTTCCGGAACCTGTCCCCTTGCTGATACCCTTTTACAGCAATCCTTAATCCTTATCTTACTCTTACCAAAATTTACTTACATTTTTTCAAGTTCAGATTCAGCGCGCTTTCTCAGCTCGCTGCTCATATATGTCAAAAGGATTATGCGGAGAGCGTCATGAAGACGTTTTGTCGCATCGCTTACATGACCGGTATATCCCGCTCCGGCTCCGTGATAATCCTTGATTTCTTCATCAATAACGCCGTCAAGACGGTCAAGTGTGAACTTTTCCAATGGTTCTATTTTCTTTATTATCTTATAAATATATATGTACAAATCCGCGTCCATTATAATGTCGTCCGACTGATCTTCAACATCTCCGTTGACGCACTCCATCAGCCTCAGGATATTTTCAAGCTGCATTGATTTACGAAGCATATTTATAATCAGTATACGAGCCACCTGGCGTTCGCTGTATTTCTTATCGACCGGCGACATTACCCAGCCGCGCTTTATCCAATTCTGTATGGTAGAGCCGCCAAGACCTGTCATTTCCACAACCTGTGAAAGCATAAGCCCACCCGTTACCGCAAACGCCGGACGTATGGCTTCAAAATCTATAAGCTCCTGCTTTTCGGTTTCATTATATGTCATATGATTCACCTTCAAGTTTATCTGATTGTTACTTAAATTATCTTGATTATAATACAGGTTCATATGATTGTCAATAGCTGTTAGATGAATTTTTATGAATTTTTTTTGAATTTTATAAAATTATTGACAAATTATATTTTCTTTTATACAATTAATTTAGAAAAAATATAGTAGGAGGTAATTTTATCATGTTGCATTCATTCACCAGAAATTATAATGATCTTTCCACAGACGCTGGATTTCAGTTTGAATTTTATTGTGACTGCTGCGGAAATGGAGTTCAAAGCACATTTATTCCTTCCACTACCTAGAAAAAACAGCGCAGTGCAACCGGATTTGGAAGAATCGCCTCAGCGCTCGGCGGAATGCTCGGCGGAGCCGCCGGTGAAATCGGATATGCTCTTGAACGCGGCAGCGACGCTGTAAGCGGCAGATTTGACGGACAGTCTCCTCAATGGAGAAAGGAATATGAGGCAGCTTTTGACGCCGCTCAGGAAGAAGTGCGCCCGCAATTCAGGAAATGTCCTGCCTGCAACAAGTGGGTATGTTCCGACTGCTGGAACGAAGACGAAGGACTTTGCACCGATTGCGCTCCCAGAGAGGCAAGCTATGTGGCGCAGGCACGTAATCAGGCAATGCGGAGGAATATTGACGAAGCCGCTGAAACCGCGCAGGTCTGGAAGGGCAAGCTTGAAACACGTACCACAGTATGTCCTGAATGCGGCAAACCCGCAGGAAACGGTAAATTCTGCAACAACTGCGGCGCTCCGTTGAATGTCACCAAATGCCCAAGCTGCGGCGCAAAGGTAGCAGCGGGACTCAAATTCTGCGGAGAATGCGGCGCTCCGATGCAGCAGAAAACCGGCAGGTGTCCAAAGTGCGGCTATGAAAACTCTCCCGACATGAAATTCTGCGGAGAGTGCGGCGCAAAGCTGTAATTTTTTGATATGACAGTAATAAT
>ONCX01000038.1 GCA_900316455.1 uncultured Eubacteriales bacterium | reverse complement strand
TTCGCCGCGTGGGATTATGAATTTGAGGAGCGGGAATTCAACCGCATGTCGGAGCAGGGCTGGCAGCTCGTAAACGGCGGCAGCTTCAGCCAGAAATATGAATACGACGACAGCGTTATCTACCGCTATCAGCTCGACTACAACAACGAAATAAAGGACATGGCTCGCTACGATGAAACCTTCCGCGACGCGGGCTGGGAGAGAGTCAATTCCACCGCTAACGGCTGGCACATCTTCCGCAAGGCTTATGACAAGAGCCTTCCCGATGAAGAGTATGAAATCTACACCGACGAACAGTCCCGCGTGGAAATGCTCAAGCGCTGGAGGAATGTCTGCTTCATCTTTATCTGCATAGTGCCGATCAATATCTTCAATTCCCTTCGCATCATGGACACGAGCGACGCGGGTTATATCGGCGTTGGGTCAATGCTTGCCTGCGTACTGGTACTCGGTATGTTCATCGCTGGCATTTTCAGCATTAACCGTATGATAAAAGGTCAGAAGAATTCACGTCCCTACCCGATGAAGTTTTTTATAATCATGCTTTTACTGCTGCTTGCCGCCATTTTTGCCGCAGCCGTATTGGTACTGATTCAGGAAGGCTCTTATTTTGCCCTCGGACTCATGGCGGGACTGATGCTGGCGGCAATCGTTATTGCCGTCAAGGTAGTAATTGCCAAAAAGAGATAACGTAAATGACTTTATATGCCGCCGCTTGTCGCTTTATAACATAGCGATGACGGCGGTTTTTTATGATATGTAAAAAATCGTTCTTCATATATATGCAGTTTTGACAAATTATTTAAAAAATATAAAAAAGTCATTGCAAAATTGCTACAAATTTGTTAAGATATATTTGTCAGCGTATATCCTATGTATTTCAGAAGTTTTTTGAATCAGAGATGAATCAAAAATCTTAAAAAATTTTAAGGAGTTGTTATTTTATGTGGACATGGTCAAGAAAAGAATTAAAGACCAATGCTAAGGCTGCCATGAAAGGCAGATTCTGGAAAGATCTTCTGGCACTCATTATTGTCAGTCTTATAGGCTCGGCAATATCCTATTGCGTATTGCTTATCTTCAATGCCTGCACAGGCGGCAGGCTCATGGAGTATCAGCAGACTCTTCAGAATATTCAGAACGGACCTCAGAATGCTGAAGTCATTCAAAAGCTTAATGAGGAAGTGGGTCCTGCCTACTCGCTTTACAGCATGATAAACAGCATTGTTTCCCTGTTCATCGTTATCCCGCTGAGCATCGGTACTTACAGATTCTTCCAGGTCAACAGAGGCGGTAAGGCAAGCTTCAGCGAGCTGTTCGTCCCGCTCAAGAAGTTCTTCCACATCGGACTTACAATGCTCTGGTTGGGCATCAAGGTGTTCCTGTGGTGGCTGCTTCTCGTTATCCCTGGTATCATCAAGTCATTCGAATACAGCATGGTTCCCTACATTCTCGCGGAGAATCCTTCCATTAAGACCAAGAGAGCCTTCCAGATTTCCAAGGCTATGACAAAGGGCAACAAATGGCACCTCTTCGTACTCGGTCTTTCGTTCATTCTCTGGATAATCGGCACTGTCTGCACCTGCGGTATTCTCGGAATTTACTTCGCTCCCTACTATGTGGCGACATTTGTTGAGGCATACTACAAGATGAAGGCAAAGGCTCTTGCAGACGGCGCTTTCACAATTGACGAGCTGCCCAATATCTGCATGCCCGAAGCTCCCGCCGCAGTCGCCGCCGCTCCGGTTGTTCCCCAGGCACAGCAGAGCAATTTCGTTCCCGCCGCAGCCACCGCAGCCGCAGCCGCAACAGCAGTCGCCGCTGCCAACAACACAGTTGAAGCTGCTCCTGTAGTTGAAGAAGCCGCTCCCGTAGTTGAAGCTGCTCCTGCTGCTGAAGAAGCTCCCGTAGTTGAGGAAGCTCCTGCCGAGGAAGCTGCTCCTGCCGCTGAGGAAACTCCCGCAGCCGAGTAAAAATCGGTCTTTGATTTTTATCTGATATAGATTCTGAAATACAAAAAATAACCGTTCCGACAGAGCATTTGAAAATTATGCAAAGCCGGAACGGTTTTTTATATGAAATTATAAACAAAGCAAGGGTCTGTTTTGAAATCAGGGCAAAGCGCTAAAATCTTCACTCTTCTTAAAATGAAGTCCGGCGCGGGGCGCGGCTGGATAAAAGCTGGATTATCTCACGATTTTTACGCAGAACTTTTTGGAACTGCTTTTCCCGCGTCCTCGCTTTTGGCGCGTTTCCCGCGTCGGTGAGCTGAATATCGCCCTCAGGCGACCCGCGCACTTACTCCCTCTACAGAATTCTATATATTATTACGCTTTTTCAGTTGATGAATTCCGCGTCGTCCATTTCGACAAAGGGACGGTCGCTTGCTTCCATTGCGCTTATACCTGTGCGGGTCTGCTCGATTATCGGATAATCCGAAAATTTACTCAGCGTTTCGTCAAGGTCGTCCGTTGAACCGGAGGCGGTGACTATCGCGGAAAAATCGCCTATGTATACCACATTCATGTGATTGCGGCAGGTGAGATTCAGGAATTCCGTTCGGCGCTCCGGCTCTACGCGGAACTTCACCATCATAAGCTCGGCGCAGATAGATCTGCCGCTGTCGAGAATCGCAATGCGGCGCACGTCCTGAATTTTACTGAGCTGACGGATTATCTGTGACATCTCTAATTCGTCGTTTGTCAGGACGACAAGGGTAATTCGGGTGAATTTGGGATTTTCGGTGGCACATGCCGATATTGTCTCGATATTGTAGCCGCGGCGGTAGAATAACCCCGAAACACGCTGCAGCACGCCCGGGTGGTTTCTTACCAGCGCGGAAAGAACCTTTTTATGTGACATTTTTTATGTGTCCTTTCTCATTGAAATAAGCGAGCGGACTCAAGCGCCTGCGTTCCGGCTCTGAAATCCGTACGCGTTTATGCGTTTACTCCATCTCGGTGATGATTTTGTCCGCGCCGAGTCCGGGGGGAATCATCGGAAGGGCATTCATGTCCTTGCTTATGCGGCAGTCGATGACTACGGGACCGTTCTTGGCAAATGCCTCCGCTAAAACTCCGCTTACCTCGTCCGCCTTCGTGATACGCATTCCGGTAACGCCGAATGCTTCAGCCAGCCTCACGAAATCCGTCTTGCGGCAGGGGTCGGTATGGCTGAATCGGTTGCCGTAGAACAGCTTCTGCCACTGGCGCACCATTCCGAGAACCTGATTGTTCATTACGATAACCACAACGGGCAGGTTATAGCTTGCCATTGTGGTAAGCTCGTTGAGATTCATGTGGAAAGAGCCGTCGCCCGTTATCAGCACGACGCGCTTGTCGGGATTGCCTACCTGCGAGCCTATCGACGCGCCCATGCCATAGCCCATCGTTCCCAGACCGCCCGATGTGATGAACGTTCTCGGAAGCTTGAAGTCGTACATCTGCGCCGCCCACATCTGATGCTGTCCGACGTCTGTGCATAGTATATCCTGCGGATTCATGATTTTATTCAGCTCGTTGAATACTGCTTCTGGCGTCACATTTTCGCCGTCGTTCTGGACGCACTTTTTCTCCTCGCCCCACTCGGCAATCTGATTGACCCATTCGGAATGATCCGCTTTTTCCACATTCCTTGACAGCTTGGCGAGAACCGCGTCGGCACTGCCGCAGATCGTGAGATCCACCAGTACGTTCTTGTCGAATTCGGCGGCGTCAATATCAATATGAATTATCTTTGCGTCTTTGGCGAATGCTTTTGTGTCGCCCGCAACTCTGTCGGAGAAGCGCGCCCCTACCACTACCATGAGGTCACAGTTGCTTGTCGCCATTGCGCTGGCGTAACCGCCGTGCATTCCGATGAGTCCGCAGTAGAGCCTGTGGTCGTTCGGGAATCCGCCCATTCCCATAAGCGAACATGAAACGGGTATGTCGGCTTTCTCCGCGAATTCGATGAGCTGCTTTGAGGCGTTGGCTGAGATAACGCCGCCGCCGGCGTAGATCATCGGACGCTTGGCGCCGTTGATGAGCTTTACCGCCTTGGCAATGGAATCGTTGTCAGCCTGAACGCGGACGTTAGCCTTGGGCTGTTCATGCTCGAATTCCGTGACCGCCGCGGAGATGTCCTTGGGTACGTCCACAAGAACGGGTCCCGGTCTGCCGGAACGGGCTATGAGAAATGCCTTGCGGAGAATAGGCGCGAGGGCGGTTATGTCACGCACAAGGAAATTGTGCTTGGTGATAGGCATGGTAATTCCGGTTATGTCAACCTCCTGGAACGAATCCTTGCCGAGAGCCGGAGTTGCGACGTTGCCTGTGATGGCAACCATGGGGACGCTGTCCATCATGGCTGTCGCAATGCCTGTGACGAGGTTCGTGGCGCCAGGTCCGGAGGTGGCGAACACAACGCCTGTCTTGCCGGTGGAACGTGCATAGCCGTCCGCGGCGTGGCTTGCGCCCTGTTCGTGGGCGGTGAGTATGTGGGTTATTCTGTCGCTGTATTTATAGAGCGCGTCGTAGATATTGAGCACCGCGCCTCCGGGATATCCGAAGACCGTGTCAACACCCTGCTCCAGCAGCACTTCACAGATGATGTCTGAGCCGTTTAGTTTCATTTTGTTGGATTACCTCCATGTTTTACAATAATTTAAATGCAATTAAAGCTATTATATCACCCATATCCGGCGCTGTCAATGGAATTTACATGTGATTTTAACGTTTTAGCGCGGCAAAATACGTAAAAAACAAAATCCCCATTTCTGAAGTAGAGTGAAAACGGGGATTCCGGAGTGAAATATAAATATTAAAGATAATCTTCAAAATATTGGAGAGTGGAAAATCTGCATAATTGATCGTTATATGTGATATGTCGGTTCAGTTTTGCCTTTTTATAGCGTTTTATGTATGATAGCATTTTATTGTATACTATTCGTTCTTTTCCTTTTAAAGAGTTAAATTCGTTTTGTCTTATAATAGGTTTGCGGTCAGAGTCAATGTATTTTTTCTCGTCCAGTATTATTACCGCTTTGGAAAAATCAAGACCGCATCCATTTTCCTTATCTGTCCATAGCACAAAATTATGGCGGATATGCGAACGCATGGGAACGACAAAAAGATAATCGTTTATCCTGACGCAGACTTGTACATATGGGCGGTAATGCTTTTGTTCAATTTCCGTACAAGATGAATAGTCGTTATAAAATTCCGGCGTTAAATAGCAAAATTCCATTATTTCATCCCTGTTATTTCTATCAAAAAGGTAAAAAAAGGTTCTTCCTTAAACCTGAGATGACGTAAGGAAGAACCATCTTCGATTGAGCTTTTTTTATTTTTCAGACCCCACGTAAGCAGAAATTTTTTATAAGCTTTTTAGCGAAGTCATTGTTTGCCGCGCTCTACGGCAAACTCTTCGATTGAGCTTTTTTTATTTTTCAGACCCCGCGTAATATAAGCTTTTTAGCGAAGTCATTGTTTGCCGCGCTCTACGGCAAACTCCTACACTAATATTATACCCGTTTTTGGCGCGTTGTCAACATATTTTTGAATTATTGTGTCGGTTAACAAGACAATTGCTTAGTAATATTTTCTATTTTTCATTATATCGCCCATATCCGGCGCTGGTCAATGGTCAATGATTGCTTTCCTTACCCTGCAACGCCGCAAGCCTGCGGTTGAATTCACCTGCCACATAGCGCCCGTTCAGCCACATCACGAAATAGACGAATACAAATATTCCCGCGATCTCAATAGCAACGATTCCCGCCTGTACCGGTGTGAAATGATTGCCGAGCAGAAAATTGACCCCGAAGACCTCACCCTCGATGAGCAGCAGTTGAATAAACATGCGCAAGAGCGTCTGTTTTGCGGAGAGTTCCCTGCGCGATTCCATTACCAGTCCAGTAAGCACCGTGAGCAGACCGAACGCCGGCGGAATGAGGAAGGCGCTGAAGGACAGACGTTCGTCCGGAAGCAATATAATTCCAAGAACTCCCTCCGCAATGCAGAGTCCGGTTGTAATGGAGCAGAAGGCAATCATATAGCGGGTCAGAAATCCTGTTTTTCCGTCAAAATTCACTATTAATCACCCTTTCTCGCCCATAACGCGTGCAATGACCGCAGGGGCATATTTGCGTGAAATAATCAGCTTTTCCCCGTTCTGCATATGGGCGGTGTAGCGTCCTGCCAGCGCGGGGCTGATGCTGCCGAGCTTCATCAGATTCAGCACCACCGATTTGGAGCAGCGGACGAAATAAAAGTCCTCATAGGCTTTTTCGGCTTCATAAAGGCGCTGATTGATCTGATAGACATTGTTCTCTGTGCAGGCGAAGCATTTCTCGTCCACCGCCTCAAAGTAGTACACATTTTCCAGCGGAATGCGTTCCAGTTTTCCTCCGTCGGCAATTCCGGTAAGTCCCAGACCCTTTGTCAGCGCACAGGCGCGTATTTCCTCGATTTCGGGTGTGACGCGAACACATTCGATAATGACCTGCTCCTCCGAGAGAGCGTCGATATTCCTGATGGATACTTTCATGAAGCGTTCATTCCCTGCTGTCAGACTTAGTATTCCGCCGCAATGTCAAGAGATGAATTCCCTTTGAGATAGTGGTTGAAGTATTCCAGCACAATGCCGTTGACGGCTTCTATGCATTCACGCGGGTCGCGGCTACCCACGCCGAACATTGCGGCTATCGGCGGAGAGGTTATCGGCAGATCGCAGAAATTCATGTGCGCCGCGTTTCGGAATGTCACTTCCTTTGCGTCCGGACTGCTCTTCACTATGCTGAAATTGACATATTCGCGGCTGCCGAACATCTTATCCATGCCGCGCGAGGCGATGGAGTCCGAATTGATATCCAGCAGCGGGAGAGGGTAAGGAGTGCTGCCGTAGGTAAAGCCGGTTTCGTCCGCGCCGGTCAGTTCACCGAGCAGCATACCTTCCATTACGATGACCGCGTCGATATCCTCGCGCTGCCTTCCCACTGCTTCGCAGGCGGCGCCGCCCATTGAATGACCGAACAGCCCGATGTGTTCCGTGTCGATTACGGCAAAAACGTCCGGTTCATTCGCTTCGGCGTGTGCGAGAATTGTATCCAGCACAAAATTGATATCGTCGGCGCGGGTTTTCATCCATTCTCTGTAATAAGCCAGCATTTCCGCGTTGGTGTGGGTCAGAGGACCGCTCATGGCAAGCCGCATGAATTCGGAATCGACCGGAATCGTATTGCCGTCCGTGTCGGTGACGAACATGGCGTGATAGGGGTGACCCACCGCCGCGACGACATACCCGTTGGAGGCAAGCTCGCGGCAGGTGGAGTCGTTTGCGTCAGGCGTCGAACAGGCGCCGTGGGAATACACCGCCAGCGGATAGCTTCCGCCGCTTTCGGGATAATAGAATTGCACGGTGACTCCGCGCTTTCCGCCGTTTGAGGAGAACGCTTCGACGCGGCTTTCGTCAGTCCATGTGTACAGCGCCGTCGCAGCGGGAAGCTCTCCTGTCACGGCTATCGGCTGAGTTTGCGGGAACATAATGGCGGGCAGCATGAAGGTAATATAAAGCGTAAGGCTTCCGACGGTACGCATGACGCGGGAAAAGGGCTTTGTGATTTCTCTTTCGCCCCTTTTTTTCAGGGTGATAAGCGAGATAATGCCCATCATTGTGAGCAGGAGAGCGATACCGGCGTAACGCCAATAGCCTTCCAGCACACCGGACAGCATAAGAAGAGTAATGATTGCCGCAAGTCCGAAACGCGCAAAGGTTTTGAAACGGTAATGCGTCTTTTTGCTGATAAGATCCCAGACCAGAAAACCCGTTTCCACAGCCGCCAGAAGAGATAGAATGATATTTGTCCACATATAAATCAACCGTCCTTTCTGACCCAAGTATATCACGGGCATTTTCTGAACGCAACCCATCAACGGATGAAATGCGTCTGACAGGGATGAAATGCGTATGTTATATCATTTTCTCAACCCATACGAGGTCGTACCAGTTGCCGAATTTATATCCGCAGCGGTGGAATCGGGCGCACTGTGCGTAGCCCATGCGGGTGTGGAATTCCATGCTGTCGCGGGTGAGAAATTCGTCCTCGCTGTCGGAATAGGCGATACTCGCGTATACGTTGAGAATTCCCATGCCGCCGAGGGCGCGTTCCATTTCCTCATACAGAGCGCGTCCCGCGCCGCAGCGGCGGCAGTCGTGCGCCACATATACCGATACCTCAACGCAATGCTCACATGCTTTGCGCCCCACAAATTCCCTCGCATAGGCGTAGCCCACGATTCTTTCCCCTCTGACCGCGGCGAGGTAGGGATATCTCTCCAGCGTGCGGACGATTCTCCCGCGGAATTCTTCGGCGGTTGGCGGGTCGTATTCAAAGGAAACGGCGGTGTTTTCCACGTAATAAGCGTAAATATCAGCCAGTGCGGGCGCGTCGTCGGGAGTGACGGGTCTTATGTACAGATCGCTTGTAGTTTTAATCTCATTCATCGCCACGGACGCACTCCATATCTATTACTTTCCATTCTCTGCCGTTGAAATTGAATGTTTCGTCCTCAGTGCCGAACGGAACAAAGCCGGCGGATTCGTAGCAGTCGATTGCGCGGCGGTTGATGTGGAACACGCCGAGCGTTATACGCCGCATTCCGAGTATCTCAAAGCAGTATTTTTTGGCGAGGGTCAGCATTTGCTTGCCGTTGCCCTTTCCGCGCCTTGCGCTGTCAACCACGATGAAGCCCATGTGAACCGACTGCGCCTCCCAGTCGGCGTTTCTCAGCAGAAAGTAGCCCACGGGCGTTCCGTCGTCTTCAATGGCGGTCATCATGAATTCATTCGGATTGTCCCGCCCGTCGTCGAAGCGGTCGTTTATCTGATCGCCTGTCATGGGGAAGGAATACTTCCCCGCGCTCCACATGGCGTGGGTCTTTTCGTCATTCAGCCAGCCTGCGACGATATCCCCGTCGCAGGGCTTGTAGGGTCTGAGTCTCATAATTTCAGGATTCTCCTTTGGGTGAAAATATACATTTCACTTATTATAATATAAAACAACGGATAAAACAATGGAAGTATGCAATAAAAAAATATTTCTGAGGCCGTAAAACTGTTATTCTTGACATACCGCGGCGGGTGTGATAAACTATATTTCGGAAGGTATCCATTATTCTTGAAAAAACGGAGGAATTAAAAATGGAATTTCAGAGAGTTGACAAAAAGGCTAAGACCAAATGGAGATTTTCACGTATAATGGCGCTGATACTTCTTGTTATCCCTATAGCTGCCGTTGTAGTATTCATGTTCTATGTTTCCGACGATGGAAGAAGCGGCGATATATTCAGAATTATGGGCTGGATTACCGGCGGAGCAATCGTGCTGTTTCAGGTGCTTTCGATAATACTTTATCCCCCGATAGAGTATATCCAGTGGGCTTACCTGATTGCGCCCGACCGCATTGAGATTAAGAAGGGCATTTTTTACCGCACGCACACGGTTATTCCGATTTCGAGGATTCAGCATGTCGCGGTGACTCAGGGAGTGCTTCAGCGCCCCTTTAAGCTGTCAACCGTGCAGATTCACACAGCAGGCGACGTGATGGAAATTCAGGAGCTTAACACGGAGGTCGCCGAGGAAATATGCTCGAAATTGCAGAAGCGGGTCAATGTCAAGGTGGAGCAGAAGAAGAACATGGAAGCGCAGACCGGGCAGGAAGCGGAATCGGAGGTCTGAGTCATGTTTGAAAAAAGAAGATGTCACTTCACCTACATTTTCGAGATGTTTGCTCGGTTCATCTATGTTATTGTGGTAGTTGTTTCCACGATAGCATTCAATATCGCCAGCAATCTTGTCTCTGACGAGGATTTTATGTCGCAGTTCAGGGAAATTTCGGGCGTGGTTATGTCGTCGGGAGCGATTATGGCTCTTATCGTTATCGGAGCGCTGGTTCTGGTGAGCTTACTTATACTGCTGCTCTGCGCTTTCGTATGGAGATACACGTTTATCTCCGCGGAGGAAAACACCCTTATCTATGAAAGCGGCAAATTCATCAAAAGACGCGTTGCGATTCCCTTTGAAAAGATAAACACTATCGACATGGGACGCAATATATTCGAGCGGATGGTCGGAACCTGCCGCCTCAAGATTGATACCGGCGCTTATTCCAACAGGCAGGAGAAGAACAACGCCGAGCTTGATCTTGTGTTTTCGCTTAAAGAAGCCGAGCAGATACGCTCGTTCATTCTCAGCCGCGCCGAGCTTGACAGCCGCGCAGAGGACGCGGAGACAGGGAAGACCGCTGTCGCACCCAAAGAGCCGGATTGGATAATCAAGGCGGGTATGGGCGATTTCGTGCTGTACGGACTCACCTCGTCGAGCGTGTGGAAGCTCTTCTGGGCACTTGTCGCTGGCGTATTCTTTGTGGTGGAGATAGCTCAGGGATTCATGGAGCTTGCGATAGATTACATCGCGCCTTACGCCGAGTGGACCGCTGAAGCTCTTTCGCGCACGAATATCGCGCTGATAATTCTGGGGCTGCTGATTATTTACCTGATTTCGGCGCTCGTTTCCGACGTGTGGACTGTGATCTGGGCCGCTGTCAGATTCTATGATTTCCGCGTGGCGAGAGAGGGACGAAACGTCATTGTACGCTACGGACTCATTACGGTCAAGAATTACACGCTTCAGGTTCGCAACATTCACGCGCTTATCATAAGGCAGAACGTTTTCCAGCAGATTCTCGGACGCTGTTCCGTGGAGGCGGTCTGCATGGGATTCGGCGACGAGAAGTCCGAAACCGCGCTGCTGTTCCCGATTATTAAAACAGGCGATCTCAACCGGCTTCTCAGCGTGATTCTTCCCGAATACGTCACGGAGATGAACGTCCGTCCGAAAAACAGGGCGGGAATATATTATCACATCGTAAAGCCTGCTATCATCTGGGGCGCTATATTCGCGGGGACATGCTTCGGGTGTTCGTTTGTTCCGGAGATATCGCCGCTGGTGAACGCTCTCGCCATACTGCTGTTTATCGCGGTCATTGCGGGACGTGTGCTTTCGTACAGGAACACGATGCTCGATTGGAATGACAGCGTTGTGAGCGTACAGAGCGGCGGCTTCAAAAAGACGGCGTACCGCATACGTACCGACGCCGTGCAGGAGGTTCAGTTGAAGACCAACGTCATCAAGAAGCGCTTTGGCATAGGCTCCTATTACGTGCATTATCACGGTCCCACGTTTAACAACACCTCAGTTTCCGGCAATATTTCGGATAAATTCTTTGCAGGTCTTGCCGAAAGCATAGAGGACTGATTTTTTTAAAACAATAAAAAACAAAAACACAGGTGAATGATTCGCTTTTTTGCCGGCGAAGCTTTCTCCTGTGTTTTTTTAATTTAAGTTAAACTCCAGCGTTAACTATAGCCGCGTACTGCTCCTCCGGAATCATCGGCGAGCATATTTCCCCGAGAAGCCCGTCGTCTATCCTGCCGCACGCCGCGTATTCCGCTCCGGCTTTCCTCACAAGCCCAAGCCGCGGGATCGTAACGATATCCGCCTCCGGAGCGCTGAACATCGGCGTCTCCGGAACCGTGATTATTGTATGCTCACTCGGAAACATCAGCTTGAACTGCGCTACTGCCGGTTCAAAATTGCGGGCGCTGTTCGGGAAGCCGCAGCCGCATATCATTATGTATCTCAGACGGCTGAAATCAGCCTGTTCCACATGCTCATACCTGTCGCCGACCTTGCGCATTGCCATTGACGAGAGCGGGAGAGTGCGGTCCATTAACGCTTTCAGCGGCGCGGGCATTCCGTAGCAGTAGAGCGGATAGCTCAGAATCAGCAGGTCGCTTACGAGTATTTCCTCCAATATTTCCCGCATGTCGTCGTGGTGAATACAGCTGCCGCCGTTCCTCATGCATGAAAAACAGCCGGTACAGTATTCGATTCTCTTCTCAACGGTGTGAATGACATGCACTTCATTTTCAGCGGTTTCATTCATGCCGTCGATGAATGCGCGTGTGATTTTAAGCGTGTCGCTTTTCTCTTTTTTAGGACTTCCGTTTAATACAAGTATTTTCATTTTCGACAAAATTCTCCTTTTAAATAATTATAATTATAAATGAATTAATTAACTGTAATTAACTGTAAAATTGTTTCTGTGTGCAATGCACAAATAAAAAACACCGTTTTACGCATTATACATTTTCTTTTGTGAGTTGTCAATAATTTTAAGTAAGTGCATCTATTCAATGGGGAGATTTTTTCTATAAAGGAAAAAAATCGCCACTCAATATAAAGAAATAATTAACAAATAATTCTAAAAAAAATCATATCACGATCAAAAGTGCTATAAATGTTCCATAATAGTTATCATTAATAGTTTGATTTTTTGTGAGATTTAAAGTGAAATATATTCCATCAGGCTGTTGGAAAAGACTGCTGAGGAGGGAGATTTATGAGAAAAAAACGTATCATTTCATTTGTGCTTATCATAGCCCTGTTGACTGTATTGATACCAGTGGGCGTGATCGGCACTACCGCTTACGCCGATACGGTGAAGCTCTCACCGTATCAGAGTCCGTATGCCACCGCAAGGGCGACGGATATCGCTCAGATAAGGAAAGTCAGTCAACTCAGCAAGGCGCAGTCGGGTGAAGACGTGGCGAAAAAAATAAACGATATCCTCTTTAACGCCACATACAGACCCTCTGACATTGGCGGACGAGATTGGGTTAAGGACAATCGCGGAATCACAGGGATAAAAAGCGTATACGACGATGGTCTCGGAACGCTGGTCAACTGGGACTGGGAGTCATGGGGCTGTTTTTCATACGCCCGCTATGTTTCGCAGTACGTCAGAGGAAGCAGAGGCTCTGTTGTTTCCACCAGCTATAATTCAATTCCCACGGTGAGCGAAATAAAGACATTTTTCAAGACATACGCGAACCCCGGCGAGCATGTGCGTTTTTTCTACAAGTCCTCCTCCGGTTATGAAAGTGTGCATTCCGTCGCATACCTCGCCTGTGACGACGACGGATTCTATTTTCTGAGCGAATCGGGAAACGGACTGAAGATAGGCGTGCTTTACTGCACATACAGCTATTTCCGCAGCGCTCTCAGGATGGAGAATGGCAAGTACACGCTGATGATCTACAACACAGGCAGCGCGGCTTCCGGCGGAAAATCCGCGTCGTCGCGTTCCGTCAGCGTATCATACGCCGCGCAGAGCTTTGTGCCGGATCCAAAGCCCGTCCCGCGCTACACGCCGGACACGTCCCCATACAAGGTCCCCTACGGACGGACGCTGCTCTACAGGGAATGGTACACCGTAATGAGCGGCAACGACGTGAAATATATTCAGGCTTGCCTTTACTATCTGGGATATAACGTTGAAATCGACGGTCGGTATGCGGGCGGAACGGCTTTGGCTGTCAGGAATTTCCAAAGCCACTACGGACTTTCAACAGACGGCGACATAGGTCCTTCCACATGGTCCGCAATCGAGAGGGCTGTAGCGGACAATACGTCGAATCTCAAGATAACGTCACAGCCGCAGAACAGGACGGTCAGTCTCGGCGACAGCGTGACGCTTTCCGTCAAAGCGCAGGGCGCGGGTCTGAAATATCAGTGGTATTTCATGAAGAAGGGCGATTCCGAGTGGAGCGTATGGAACGGACGCACGCACGCCTCGGAAACCGTTACTCCGAACGCTTCATGGAACGGCATACAGCTCTACTGCGTTGTGAAGGATTCAACCGGAAGAACGGTTAATTCAAACCCCGCCACCGTTACGGTCAATATTCCGGCGGTCAGAATTACTCAGCAGCCCAAGAGCAGCGCAATAAATCTCGGACAGAGCGTGACGCTTTCAATAAAGGCGGAGGGTGCGGGTCTGAAATATCAATGGTACTTCAAAAAGAGGGGCGACTCCAAGTGGAGCCTATGGAAAGGGCGCACGCACGCCTCGGAAAGCTTAACGCCGAACGTTTCATGGGACGGCATACAGCTTTACTGCGTCGTCAGGGATTCAGCCGGCAAGACCGTTAAATCCGATACTGCGATCGTTCTGATAAATTCGTAATTCAACCGTAAAAATCATAAACCGTCTGACAGGGAGCATATCATTGCTTCCTCAGGGCGGTTTATTTTTTTGCTGATTATTGATTTTTGCGTTTTGTTGTGATACCATATAACGAGGGTTGGATTTGCGGGGAGAATCGGGCTTCGCAGAGATTGAAGAATGAAGGAGATTGAAATGGCATACAGCAATACGAGGAAATTTTTTGAAATTGACGACAGATTACTTGACCTTGCCGCCAAGACTGAGGAAGATATCAGACCGGCATTTACGCGAATTGAAAACAACGCGTTTGTCAATCAGCAGAAGGTGCTTGCGGCGTTCATAAGCAACGGGGTGGGGGAGAGCTGCTTCACGTCATCTACGGGCTACGGCTACGGCGACGTCGGCAGGGATAAGCTGGAACGAGTTTTCGCCGACGCGATGGAATGCGAGGACGCGCTTCTCAGGCACAATTTCATGTGCGGCACACACGCTCTGACCGTTGCCCTTTTCGGTGTTCTCCGCCCGGGGGACAAAATGCTCTGCGTCACAGGAATGCCTTATGACACGATTCAGTCAGTTATTGGAATAAGCAGCCGGTCGGCGAGCGGTTCTCTCAGGGATTTCGGCATTGGCTTTGAGAAAACCGATCTGCTTCCCGACGGCAGCGTCGATATCGGAGCGGCGCTTGATAAGCTGCGTTCGGACAGCTCGGTAAAAATGGTGTATATTCAGCGTTCGAGGGGATATTCCCTGCGCCCGTCGCTGACTGTGGAGCAAATCGGGGAAATATGCGCCAAAGTGCGCGAAGCCGCGCCTGAGGTCATAATTATGGTGGACAATTGCTACGGCGAATTCGTTCAGCTCACCGAGCCATGCGTACACGGAGCCGACCTGATTGCCGGTTCGCTTATCAAGAATCCCGGCGGCGGCGTGGCTTCGACAGGCGGATACATCGCGGGACGTTCGGATCTTGTGGAGATGTGTTCCTACCGGCTTTCCACTCCCGGGACGGGAAGGGAAGTGGGCTGTACTCTCGGACATTCGAGGGAGATGTATATGGGACTTTTCTCTGCGCCGCACGTTGTGGGCGAGGCATTGAAAACCGCCGTGTTCTGCGCCGGACTTTTTTCGCGTCTCGGCTATGGCGTGACTCCCGCGCCGGACGATGTGCGAGCCGACATAATTCAGTCTGTGATGCTTAAAAATCCCGAGTCGCTCATCGCGTTCTGCCAGGGCATACAGAGCGGATCGCCCGTTGATTCCATGGCGCTTCCCGAACCGTGGGACATGCCCGGGTACGACAACAAGATAATCATGGCTTCCGGCTCGTTCACCCTCGGCTCGTCGATAGAGCTGTCCGCTGACGCGCCGTTGAGGGAGCCTTACGCGGTCTGGATGCAGGGCGGACTGAATTACGCCGCCGGAAAGACCGGAATTCTGATAGCCGCCCAGAGAATGCTGGACAAAGGACTTCTGACGGCTCTTGAATGAATTATTTTCATGATTTTTACAATAACGAATGAGGAGAAAACAAAATGAGACTTGATAAATATTTAAAGGTTTCGCGTATCATAAAGCGCCGCACTGTGGCTAACGAGGCATGCGACGCGGGAAGGGTGACTGTGAACGGCAAGCCCGCCCGCGCTTCATACGATGTGAAGATCGGGGACGTTATAGAGGTGACTCTCGGCGCACGTTCGGTAAAGATACGGGTGCTGGAGGTCAGCGAGTACGCCACCAAGGAGAATGCCGACCGCCTGTTTGAATCGGTAGTGTGAGAATTTCAGGGATTGACGGGCAGTTTTTGCTTTAAATAAATAATATAATCCTTGCAAAATCCTTGCAAAATGTCAAATTATTTCTCTTTTCCGCGTGTGAAAAATTTTCCTTGACAAATGCTGATTGCGGGTGTACAATACTACTTACAATTTAAAATTCAGGCAGATCACGCGCATTCGGGAAGAATGATTCCGCCCGCCCACAGAGAGCGAAGCTCACGGCTGCAAGGCTTCGCGGGTAACGGCTGGATTATGGCCGCCCGGATATTTCTTAAAAAAGAAGCGTTCCGGCGAAGAGCCGGACGTGTGCCGAGCGTTAAACGGCAGACAAGGCGGCTTATGCGTTCATCGGCGTGAACGCGTGGCAATAAGGGTGGTACCGCGGCTCCGTTCGTCCCTGTTTTTCCCTTTTTGGGAAGGGCATGACGCACGGAGCTTTTTGTATTTTGTGATTTTGCCTGAAAATCAATTATTTCCCAATTTTTTCAATTTTTTAATCTTAGAAAGGACGACAAAACAATGGAATGGACAGGACTTAACGACCTGAGAGAAAAATACCTCTCATTCTTCGAGAGCAAGGGACATCTCCGTCTGCCGAGCTTTTCGCTCATTCCCAAAAACGACAACAGCCTGCTGCTTATCAATTCCGGCATGGCGCCGATGAAGAAATACTTCACCGGCGAAGTGACCCCGCCCCGCAAGCGTGTCACCACCTGCCAGAAGTGCATACGCACCCCCGACATCGAGCGCGTCGGAATTACAGCGCGCCACGGCACGTTCTTTGAAATGCTCGGAAACTTCTCATTCGGCGATTACTTCAAGCATGAGGCGACAGCGTGGGCGTGGGAATTCCTCACCAAGACGCTCGAAATGGACGTTGACCGTCTGTGGGTCTCGATTTACGAGGACGACGACGAGGCTTTTAAAATCTGGACTGAGGAAGTCGGCGTTGCGCCGGAGAGAATAGTGCGTCTCGGCAAGGAGGACTACTTTGACCGCGGCGAGGAATACGGCTGCGGCAAGCCGGATTGCTGCGTGGGCTGTGACTGCGACAGATACGTGGAAATCTGGAACAACGTCTTTACCCAGTTCGATTCCGACGGCAAGGGAACATATACCCCTCTCGATCACCCGAATATTGACACGGGCATGGGTTTGGAGCGTTTAGCGTGCGTTGTGCAGGGCGTTGACAACCTCTTCCTTGTCGATACCGTGCAGAACATAATGAAGCATGTCAGCCGCATTGCAAATGTCAATTACGGCGACGATCCCAAGACCGACATTTCCCTGCGCGTCATCACCGACCATATACGCTCCACCACATTCATGATAGGCGACGGCGTTATGCCCTCCAATAACGGACGCGGCTATGTTCTCCGCCGTCTGCTCCGCCGCGCCGCCCGTCACGGCAGGCTTTTGGGAATAGACAAGATGTTCCTCACCGAGGTATGCGACACGGTTATTCACGAGAACGAGAGCGCCTATCCCGAACTCAAGGAAAAGCGCGACTTCATTCACAATGTAATCGCCACCGAGGAAGCCAATTTTGCCAAGACCATAGATCAGGGCATGAAGATCCTTGAGGATTTCGTCGCCGACCACGACGGCGACACTCTCAGCGGCGAAGCGGCGTTCAAGCTGCAGGATACCTATGGATTCCCGATCGACCTTACTGTGGAAATTCTTGCCGACAAGGGCATGAAGGTTGACGTGGAAAGCTTCCGCCGGATTTACAACGACTACCGCTTAAAGACCAAAATGGCTGGCGTTCACGCCACGACCGAAGCGTGGAAGGGCGACGCGGATCTCTTCAAGGATATGGAAGCGACGGAGTTTCTCGGCTATACCGAGAGCGAATGCGAAGCCAAGGTTATCGCCATCGTATCCGGCGGTGAGCTGACCGACAGCGCGACGGTGGGAGAGGAAGCCGTTGTTGTGCTGGACCGCACGGTATGCTATGCCGAGAGCGGCGGTCAGGTTGGCGATATCGGCGTTATCACAGGCGAGAATGCTTCACTTACCGTTGAGAATACGGCAAAGAATAATTCCGGAGTGTTCATGCACACCTGCAAGGTGAATGACGGACAGGTAAGCGTTGGCGATACCGTGAGAGTCGCCTACGACGGCGATACAAGAATGGCGACGCGCCGCAATCACACTGCCGCGCATCTGCTTCAGGCGGCTCTGCGTCAGGTACTCGGAACGCATGTCGAGCAGGCAGGTCAGCTTGTTGACAGCCGCGCCGTGCGTTTCGACTTCACGCATTTCTCAGCGCTGACGGCGGAGGAGCTTGCGAAGGTAGAGACGCTTGTCAACGCCGAAATTCTCAAAGCGGTTGAGGTCATAAATGTGGAAATGCCCATCGAGGAAGCCAAGAAGCTTGGCGCGATGGCGCTCTTTGGTGAGAAATACGGCGACGTTGTGCGCGTCGTCAGAGCTGAGGACGATTTCTCAATTGAATTCTGCGGCGGCACGCATGTTGACAACACCGCGAAGTTGGGACTCTTCAAGATAAAATCCGAATCGTCAGTCGCGGCGGGAGTCAGAAGAATCGAAGCCGTCACCGGCGCGAATGTTCTCGCCATGCTCAACGAGGCTCTTGCGACAATCAGCGACACGGCTGCCGCGATGAAGCTGAATAATCCCGCGGAGCTTGTCCGCAAGGGCGCGGCTATGACAGCCGAGCTGAAGGAAAAGGACAGACAGATCGAGCAGCTTTCGTCGAAGCTTGCTTCCATCGAGGTTGATTCATTGGTTGAAAACGCTTCCTGCGTGGGCGACACCAAGCTTGTAGTCAAAAAATTCGATGGAGTGAAGCCGGACGAGCTTCGCACGATGGGCGACAAGGTGCGCGACAAGTGCGCCGACAGCGTGGCTGTATTCGCCTCGGTCAACGGCGGGAAGGGCACAATATTCGTCGCGGTCGGCAAGGACGCGCTTGCAAAGGGCGCGAACGCGGGTAAGATTGTCAAGGCTGTCGCTCAGGTCACCGGCGGCAACGGCGGCGGCAAGCCGGACAACGCAATGGCTGGCGCGAAGGATCTTTCCAAGTTGGACGAGGCTCTGGCAAAAGCGGAGGAAATCGTCGCTGAATTTATTAAATAACAAAATAAATTAAATAACGAATAAAATAAATAAAAAAACAAGGGCGAGCGGTTTGAGAATCGTTTGCCCTTGTTTTTTATTTCGTGAATATTATTGACGGCAACCCTTTACTGCTTTAAAGCGCACAAAAAACACGCCCGAAAACTGACAAAATATGAAAAACTATATATTGACTTTTGGAATTTAATCTGTTAAGATAGTTGTTAATGGTCTTGATTTTGCATGATAGCAATTTTGAAGTTCTATTCGCCGCCGCGTGCGACAAAAAGGCAGGTATCAAGCAAATAAATACATAAATAATTTCCCGGCGCGTGCGGTATTGAAAAAAACAGAGAAAAAACTAATACAGCAACAAAAAAGGGCAGCAATCCTTGGAAGGCTTTTATATTACGCGCCTTCCGTAAAATTAACATCGGTTTTCACAAAAACCGGTTTAATTCTATGATTTACTGCGATTTGCCTCGGCTTGGTAGATTGTTCATCTGATGAGAAATCTATGTCGGGCAGAAAGCAAAATTTCAGTAAAGGGGGATGTGTGCTAATGTCTGAAAATATCATTAGTCTTAAAAACATCTCGGTGTCGTTCGATGGTGAGGTTATCCTTGACAAGCTTAACCTCGACGCTGCTGGGCCCCTCGGGGTGCGGCAAAACTACTACCCTCCGAATTATTGGCGGTTTTCAGGAACCGGACAGCGGAGATGTTTTTTTTGGTTCGGAAAGGATCAACGATCTGCCGCCTCACAAGCGCAAGCTGAATACTGTATTTCAGCGATACGCGCTGTTTCCTCATCTTAATGTGTACGAGAATATCGCTTTCGGCATGAGGATACAGAAAAAAAGTGAGGCTGAGATCAAGGCTAAGGTCTGTGAGATGCTGAAGCTGGTTTCGCTTGAGGGCTTTGAAAAGCGCAGGACTTCCACGCTTTCGGGCGGTCAGCAGCAGCGCGTTGCGATAGCCCGCGCACTTGCCAATGATCCGCGTGTGCTTCTGTTGGACGAGCCTCTCGGCGCGCTCGACCTGAAGCTTCGCAAGGAGATGCAGGTGGAACTCAAACGCATACAGAGCAGACTTGGGATTACGTTTATTTACGTTACCCACGATCAGGAGGAAGCGCTGTCGATGTCGGATACAATCGTCGTTATGAATCACGGCGTTATCCAGCAGATAGGCTCGCCTACCGACATTTACAATGAGCCGGAGAACGGCTTTGTTGCTGATTTTATCGGCGAGAGCAATATTGTGGACGGCATAATGCATGCCGATTGCGACGTGGAATTCTGCGGCGCGAGATTCGAGTGCGTGGACACGGGATTTGCAAAGGACGAGGAAGTGGACGTGGTTATACGTCCGGAGGATATTGTCGTCGTACCCGCGGAAGAGAGCGCGCTCAGGGGAACGGTTACGTCGGTGACCTTCAAGGGAGTTCATTACGAGATGTACGTGAACGTCCCGGGCGAAGAGGAGGAATGGATAATCCAGTCCACCGTCGCGCAGGAGGAGGGTCGGGAGATAGGCATGACCGTTATCCCCGAAAACATTCATATAATGAAGAAATACACCGGCGACTACGCGAGCGACATAGACTTTGAATGACGGAGGGCTGATTATGAAGAAGGATTCATTGATCGCCTCGCCCTTCATGCTGTGGGTGGTCATATTTACGGTGGTTCCGCTTGCCATGGTCTGCTGGTACGCTTTCACTGATTCGACCGGCGCGTTTACCCTCGCCAACATTGAAACCATCGGTTCCTACTGGGGCTACCTGAAGGACTCGCTTGTAATGGGCGCGGTGGCTACGCTTTTCTGTCTGCTGCTGGGATATCCTGTGGCATACGTCATGTCGCGGGCAAGCTGGGTCACGCAGCAGACGCTCATGATGCTGCTCATGCTGCCGCAGTGGATGAATTTTCTGCTGAGAACCTACGCGTGGATGACGATTCTCGAAAACAACGGTCTTATCAATATGCTTCTCGGCAAAATCGGCGTCGGACCTTTTCAGATGATAAATACCAAGGGCGCGATCATTCTCGGCATGGTCTATAACTTCCTGCCGTATATGATACTGCCAATATATTCCGTCATGGAAAAGATCAGCGGCAGTCTGTTTGAAGCCGCGAACGACCTCGGCGCCAATCGGTTTGGGACATTCCGCAGGGTGGTTCTTCCGTTGAGCCTGCCAGGGGTGATTACGGGAATTACAATGGTATTTGTTCCGTCGGTAAGCACATTCGTCATCTCCCAGATGCTCGGCGGCGGAAGAAATCCGCTTATCGGCGACGTTATCGAAAGACTGTTTGTCGGCGCGGCTCCAAATTATAATGTAGGCGCGGCGCTCTCCCTTGTGCTTATGGTGCTTATCCTCATAAGCATGGCTGTTATGAAGAAATTTGACGACGGCGAAGAGACAGGGGGATTGATGATGTGAAAATCTTATCAAGAATTTACACGGGACTGATATTTATATTCCTGTACGCGCCGATTGCGGTGCTTATCATATTCTCGTTCAACCAGAGCAAGAGCCGTTCGATCTTGAAAGGCTTTTCGCTGAGGTGGTATGAGAATCTCTTCCGCGACAGCACGATTCTCGAGGCGCTCCGGACGTCGATTGAAGTGGCTGTTATTGCCGCCGTTGTCTCCACGATCATCGGAACGGCTGCCGCTGTCGGACTTAAAAAGATGAACAAGGGTCTGCGCTCCGTCATGCTTACGCTCAACAATATTCCCATGGTAAATCCTGACATTGTGACGGGTATTTCCATGATGCTGCTGTTTGTGGCGGTATTCAGCGCGACGGGACTCATGCATCCCGGCTTCGGCACACTGACGATTGCGCACATTACGTTCTGTATACCTTATGTCATTCTGTCAGTACTCCCGAAGCTCAATCAGATGAATCCGAGCATTTATGAAGCGGCGCAGGATTTAGGCTGTCCGCCGTTCAGGGCGTTCATGAAGGTAGTACTGCCGGAGATAATGCCTGGCATAATCACGGGAATGATGATGGCGTTCACGCTGTCGCTCGACGATTTTGTGATAAGCTATTTTACCAGCGGTTCCACAGCCCAGACGCTTCCAATGGTAATCTATTCCATGACAAAGCGCCGTATAAATCCCAAGATTAACGCGCTCTCCGCGCTGATGTTCGTCATTGTTCTGACGCTGCTTGTTATAATAAATGTACGTCAGATCAGTGAACAGAAGCGCGGGAAAAGTGAGGAATTAAAAAATCTCACGCTTCACAATTAACACTCATTAAGGAAGGTAATATATAAAAATGAAAAGAATACTTGCATTTGTGCTTTCGGTTTCGCTTATGATTTCCGCGTTATCAATGCTTTCCGGCTGTTCCGGCGAGGACAATGCCGTTTCCAAGACCGGAGAGGTCGTTTATGTCTACAATTGGGGCGAATACATTTCCAACGGCGACGACGGTTCTCTCGACACAAACGCCCAGTTTGAAAAGGAAACCGGTATCGAGGTGAAATATCTCAATTTCTCAAGCAATGAGGAAATGTACGCCAAGATGAAGAGCGGCGGAATGACCGTTGACGTTATTGTTCCCTCCGACTACATGATCTCTCAGCTCATTCACGAGGGACTTCTCGAAAAGCTGAATTACGACAATATCCCCAACTACAAGAACATCGACGAAAAATTCCGCAAGCCCGTTTTTGACCCGACAGGAGAATATTCCTTAGCTTACACATGGGGCTGCACGGCGGTATTCTATGATTCCAGATACGTCGATGAGGCGGATATTGACGAGAACACATGGGATCTGCTCTGGAATGAGAAATACAGCGGAAAGATACTCATGTTCAACAATCAGCGCGACGCGTTCGGCGTTGCCGAGGCGAAGTTAGGCTATTCGCTCAACACCGAGAATCAGGAGGAGCTGGAAGCCTGCTATGAGGAGCTTGTGAAGCAGTGCCCGCTTGTTCAGGGATATTACGGCGATCAGATATTCGACAAGATGGAGAGCGGCGAGGCGTGGATCGCGCCCTACTACAACGGCGATCTGCTTATGCTTCAGGACGGCAATGAGTATGTGAAGGGCTATATTCCCAAGGGTTCAAATACATTTATTGATTCAATGTGCATTCCCACCTGCTGCCAGAACAAGTCGGCAGCAGAAAAGTACATCAACTTCATGTGCCGCGAGGACATCGCACTCGCAAACGCGGAATATATAGGCTACGCTTCTCCGATTTCCGCCGTAAAGGAAGAGCTTGACGAAGAGGCTACAGGAGAATTCTTCTATCCCTCCGACGATAAGCTGAATAACGAGTGCGAGGTGTTCAACCGCCTGTCGGACGACACAAACGCCTATCTTTCGGCAAAATGGGAAGACCTGATGAAAGAATTCACCGAAAAGACAAGATAATTTTTAAATATATAAAATTTAAATATATAAAAAATATAAAAAATACAAAGAACCGCACAGCGCCAATTAAAACGGTCGCTGTGCGGTTTTTGATGTTAACAAGAGAGAATATTATTGGATATACTTCAATGCCCATGCGCGGATTTCATCGACAGTGGCACGCATAGGGATTCTTTCACCCTGTGCCACGTCAGCTCCGTGGGCGAGCGCCTGCAGGTTTTTGTAGGTATCGCCTATCTTGCTTCCGCCGGATGTACAGAAAGGAATTACCTTTACGCCGTCGAAATTGTAGGATTCCATGAATGTGTCGATGATGGAAGGCTCGCGGAACCACCAGACGGGGAATCCGAGAAAAACGGTGCTGTAGCTGTCCATATCGTCCACGCTGAAGGCGATAGCGGGGCGGCAGCTTCTGTCCTTCATTTCCACAGTGCTGCGGCTGCGTTTGTCGAGCCAGTTGAGGTCAGCCTTGGTGTATGGGCGTTCGGGAACGATTTCAAAGAGATCCGCGCCCACAGCGGAAGCGAGCTTCTGAGCTATGTCCTTTGTCACGCCGCTGGCGCTGAAATACGCCACAAGAATCCTGTTCATATGTAAAATTTCCTCCTTCAGATATTCTGATAGCCGTACTCGTATATAGTATTATACATAATAATTGCAATGATTTCAAGCTTTTTATAAAAATTGTTATATCTTTTATTATTTTATATTATTAAAATCATCCTAATTATATGAAAAACAACTTGACAATATATCCAAACAGATATATAATAACGATATAAGCAACACACATTGTGAGGGCATAAAACAATTTGCGGTATCGAAAAATCCGGAAAAATCCATTCCGAAAGGATGTAAGAAGCATTATGATTGACCATGTAAGAATCGAAGCTGTCATGAAAAAGCTGAAACGCAGCTTCACAATGCGAACGGTTTTTCTTGCCGTTGCGACGGTAGCGCTGCTGACATCGACAGCAATATTCATGTCGGTAGGCGCGGCGGGCGAAGTCACGCCGAGCGATCTGACTGCCGACGCGCCGTCAGCGGAGAGCGGCACGGAAAGCGAAGCCGTTGTGGACGAACCGTCTGCCGATGAGCCTGAGGGCAGCGGCGAGGAAAGCGAAATACCGCAGGGTATTCTGACTGCCGACGCGTCAGCGGATTTCAGCATTGTATCCCCGACGGACACCGCGTCAGTTTCCCGAATCGTTTCCCCCTCAGAAATGCTG
>ONCX01000023.1 GCA_900316455.1 uncultured Eubacteriales bacterium | reverse complement strand
AAACCTCATTCATCACGTGTCAATCCATGGTGAATGAGGTTTTTTTAATACTACTCTCCGGTTTACGCTTTCTCTGAAGGTTCCACAGCCTTTTCGATATCGTCGGCGGCGGATTCCATCCAGTCGCCCTCAAAAAGCTCGATAAGACCGTTGTCGCAGTTGTTTGCGAGAACCGGGTCAAGCGGCAGCTTTGCCAGCACCTTCAGACCGAATTCGGCTGCGACCGCGTCGGTCTTGCTCTCGCCGAATACATTGATTTTCCTGCCGCAGTCGGGACATTCGACGTAGCTCATGTTCTCCACAATGCCGAGAATCGGAATGTCCATAAGCTTCGCCATGTTGACAGCCTTGGAAACGATCATCGAAACAAGCTCCTGCGGCGAGGTGACAATTACAATGCCGTCGAGCGGAAGCGACTGGAATACTGTTAGCGGGACGTCGCCAGTTCCGGGAGGCATGTCAACGAACATATAATCAACATCCTTCCAGATCACGTCGGTCCAGAACTGCTTGACGGTTCCGGCGATAACGGGACCTCTCCAGACGACCGGATCAGTCTCATTGTCGAGCAGAAGATTTACCGATATCATCTGAATTCCGGTTTTTGTGATTGCGGGAATGATATACTGCTCTGTGCCGTGAGCCTTCTCCTTTACGCCGAACGCCTTGGGAATAGATGGTCCCGTTATGTCAGCGTCAAGAATGGCGGTCTTGAAGCCGCGGCGGTTGAATGTGACGGCGAGCATCGAGGTCACAAGGGATTTTCCGACGCCCCCCTTTCCGCTGACAACTCCAATCACCTTTCTGACGCTGCTCAGGTCATTGAGCTTTTCGAGAAAATCCTCTTTTGATGGCTGACGGCTGGAACAGTTCGCAGAGCATGTGCTGCAATCATGTGTACATTCACTCATGGTTTATTATCTCCTATATTTATGATAGTAAATATTATTATAACTCATTGTGATAAAAATATCAATAGCATTTTATTAAAAAACAAGGCAACGTCCTTCGTATGAACGCTGCCTTGCTTTTAATATACTACATTCTCTCGTGGGCTGAACGCGCAATAACGTCAAGCTGCTGTTCGGGCGTAAGGTCGATGAATTTGACCGCGTAACCCGAAACACGTATTGTGAAATTGGCGTATTCCGGCTTTTCGGGGTGTTCCATGCAGTCCTTGAGCTTGTCTATTCCGAATACGTTGACGTTCAGGTGGTGAGCGCCCTTGTCAAAATAGCCGTCCAGCACGTGCCAGAGGTTGTCGATACGCTCTCCCTCGGTATGCCCGAGCGCGTCCGGACTGATGGTCTGGGTGTTGGAAATGCCGTCGAGCGCGTATTCATACGGCAGCTTCGCCACTGAATTCAGCGAGGCAAGCAGACCGTTCTTCTCCGCTCCGTAGGCTGGGTTTGCTCCCGGGGCAAAAGGCGTGAACGCTTTCCTGCCGTCCGGCGTCGCTCCGGTCGCCTTGCCGTAAACCACATTTGACGTTATCGTAAGGATAGACGTGGTCGGCTCGGAGTCGCGGTAGGTATGGCAGCCCTTAACCTTGTTCATGAAGGTTTTCAGCAGCCACACGGCAATCTCGTCGGCGCGTTCGTCGTCGTTGCCGTACCTCGGAAAATCTCCCTCTATCTCATAATCGACAATAAGACCCTCCTCGTCCCTGACAGGTCTGACCTTTGCGTACTTTATCGCGCAGAGGGAATCCACAACATGCGAGAATCCCGCAATGCCTGTTGCGAATGTGCGGCGCACGTCGGTGTCGATAAGCGCCATCTCCGCCGCTTCATAATAATATTTGTCGTGCATGTAATGGATAAGATTGAGAGTATTCACATAAAGTTCAACAAGCCAGTCCATCATAGCGTCGAATTTTTCTATTACGTCATCGTAATCAAGCACGTCTCCCGTCACAGGAATGCAGCGCGGACCGACCTGTTCACGTGTTCCGGCGTCAACGCCTCCGTTGAGGGCGTAGAGCAGACATTTGGCAAGGTTCGCCCTCGCGCCGAAGAACTGCATCTCCTTGCCGGTCTGAGTTGCGGAAACGCAGCAGCATATGCTGTAGTCGTCGCCCCATACAGGGCGCATCACACAGTCGTTCTCATACTGAATCGACGACGTATTGATCGAAATTTTCGCGGCGTACTTCTTGAAATTCTCCGGAAGTCTCGATGAGTAAAGCACTGTGAGATTCGGTTCGGGAGACGGTCCCATGTTTTCGAGCGTGTGGAGGAAGCGGTAGTCGTTCTTCGTTACCATGTGCCTGCCGTCCACGCCTATTCCTGCCATTTCAAGCGTAGCCCACACCGGATCGCCTGAGAAAAGCGCGTTGTATGACGGAATGCGGGCGAATTTTACCATTCTGAATTTCATAACCAGATGGTCGATAAGCTCCTGCGCTTCCTTTTCGGTAATAGTCCCCTCTTCGAGATCACGCTTGATGTAAATATCCAGAAACGTCGATATTCTTCCAACGCTCATGGCTGCGCCGTTCTGCGTCTTGATCGCCGCCAGATATCCGAAGTACAGCCATTGCACAGCCTCCTGCGCGTTCTCCGCCGGACGGGAAATGTCAAAGCCGTAGATCCTCGCCATTTTCTTCATGCCCCTGAGAGCGCGGAGCTGCTCCGCTATTTCCTCGCGCAGACGTATGAATTTATCTATCATATTTCCCCCGCCGCAGTGTGCGAGGTCGTCCTCCTTGTGCGCTATGAGGAAGTCAATGCCATACAGAGCCACTCTTCTGTAATCGCCCACTATACGCCCTCTGCCATAGGTGTCCGGCAGACCTGTGATTATATGGCTGTGGCGGGCGCGCTTCATTTCGGGTGTATACGCGTCGAATACTGCCTGATTGTGCGTCTTGTGGTACTGGGTGAATATCTTGACAAGCTCCGGATTTACGGTGTAGCCGTAGGTCGCAGCCGCCTGTTCAGCCATTTTTATTCCGCCATACGGCATGAATGCTCTCTTGAGAGGCTTGTCAGTCTGAAGTCCGACTATTTTCTCCAGATCCTTCATGGATTCGTCGATGTAGCCCGGTCCATAGGCGTTCATTCGGGAAACTATCTCGGTTTCACATTCCAGCACTCCGCCCCGGGCGCGTTCCTCCTTCTGAAGCTCCTGAAGTCTGCCCCAGAGCTTGTCCGTCGCCTCGGTAGGTCCCTCCAGAAAGCTCTCGTCGCCGTCATAGGGAGTATAATTCGCCTGAATGAAGTCCCTGACATTTACATCCTCTTTCCAAATCCTGCCCTTAAAGCTTCTCCACGCGTTGCTCATCTCTCATTTTCCTTTCAAAAAATAATAAATGATTCCTTTGCCATGTATGTTATCTTTATTGTGAGAATCAGTCTCCGCAATTCAGAATCCTTCTGGCGTTTTCGACTCTCTCTTTGTCCGGCGGCTGAATGTTATTCAGCGAATAGGGTATCCCAAGCTTTTCCCACTTATACGCCCCGAATGAATGATACGGCAGAATTTCCACCTTTTTCACGTTATTAAGGGAGGATATGAATTCCTGCGTGCGCCGCAGATATTCGTCGTCGTCGGTAAGCTCCGGCACAAGCACGTGCCTTATCCAGACGGGATTGCCGTTTTCGGAAAGATATCGCAGCATGTCGAGAATGTTTTCATTCCCGCTTCCGGTGAGCGCAATGTGACGCTGCGGGTCAATATGCTTGATATCCACTATGAACAGATCCGTGAGTCTGCACAGCTCGCTGAATTTTGTGAGGAAATGCGGTTCTCTCGTAAAAGGCTGCCCCGCCGTGTCAACGCATGTATTGATGCCGCGCAGCTTTGCGTTGCGGAAAAGATCGAGCAGGAAGTCGATTTGCAGCAGCGGCTCGCCACCGCTGACGGTTATGCCCCCATCTCTTCCCCAGTAGCCGCGATAGCGTTCGGCTGAATCAAGAAGCTCCTCCGCCGTGCGTTTTTCCCCGCCGCCTGTACTCCATGTGTCGGGATTGTGACAGTAACGGCAGCGCAGCCGGCAGCCCTGCATAAAGATAACATATCTCACACCCGGTCCGTCCACCGAGCCGAACGACTCCGTGGAATGAACCCTTCCTGATATCATAATAATACATTTCCCCCTTAATTTCAACGTCTTTTTTTCGACTGAATTATAATCTGCCTTATCAACATTTGAAGTCAGCTTTTATTGTTGTTTTTGTTCATTTTTCGCGTTCTCACAGAAAATATTCAACGGACAGACGGCACACTCAGGCGAACGCGCCGTGCAAATATCTCGTCCAAAAAGCACAAAACGGTGGCAGAGATCACTTCCCTCGCATGGCTCGACACATTCCCTGAGCTGTTTTTCCACCTTTACAGGATCCTTGGTTCCATCGGTCAGACCTATTCTTCCCGAAATGCGAATGCAGTGGGTATCGGCTACAATTGCGGGCTTGCCGTAAACGTCGCCTAAAATGAGATTCGCCGTCTTTCGCCCAACTCCCGGAAGCCTGAGAAGCAGCTCCATACTGTCCGGAACCCTGCCGCCGTATTCGTCGCGTATCATAAGGGCGAGATTCTTTATGTCCCGCGCCTTTGTGTTGAATAGTCCGCATGGTTTTATTATTTCGCCGATATCCTCTGCCGACGCCTGACAAAATGCTTCGAGCGTCGGATATTTTTCAAATAGAACCGGTGTAACCATATTCACGCGTGCGTCGGTACACTGTGCCGAAAGCCTCACCGCTATAAGAAGCTCAAGCGGATCCTTGTATGTAAGCGAACATATTGCCTCAGGATAAATTTTCTTCAGCTCCTCAACGGTTTGCACAGCCAGTTTTTTCCTGTACTCTGTATCAGAAATCAATTGCTTCTCCCCTCTCTTCCGAGCCATTCCTCGCTTAAAATCGCGTATTGAAGCGTGTCCTGCCATACTGGGGTGCCGAATGAGTCCTTTTTGAAATACACGTTCTTTTTTAATTCCGCTTCGCGTCTCATTCCGAGACGTTCCATCAGCTTGCGCGAACGGTAATTGAGCGGATTGCATTCCGCTACAACGCGGTGAGCTTTTAACTCCCCGAACGCGTAATTCAGCAGCGCCGTTGCCGATTCCGTGGCATATCCGTGCATCTGCCAGTGGCGGTCAAATATGTATCCTAACTCGAATGTGCTGAACTGCCGCTTTCCAAGGTAAAGATTGCCTATCAGAATGCCGCTGTCTTTCATGGCGACGGCAAAGAATTCCTCGGAATTTGACCTGTATTCCGCTTCGCGCTTTGCCTGCTCCAGTGTGTAGGGTTCATACGGCTCAAACCTGACCACATTCACGTCCGAAAGATAATCATAAAGCGCTTTGAAATCGTCGGGGCGGAATTTTCTTATAATCAGTCTTTCTGTCTCAATCGGTTTAAACGGCATGAGAGAACCTCCATCTTTTTTTATCACAATTAAAAAAATAAAGCGCCACAACTCAAATACTGTGGCGCTTACAAATGGAGCGGAATACGAGGCTCGAACTCGCTACCTCCACCTTGGCAAGGTGGCGCTCTACCAGATGAGCTAATTCCGCATACCCGAATTGCGATTGCCTGATTATTATACCAAACGCAATCCGGTTTGTCAAGTGTTTTTTTTTTAATTATTCAGAACTGAACGCAGATTCTTCATTTCCTCCGCAGTCTGCTCACTTTCAAGATACGCGTATGAGTAAAGCACAAAGCCCTTTGCGTTTATCTCGCCGCTGCGGATAAACAAAACCTGATTCATTATGATATCGTCAGCCTTATGCCATTTGCCGCCGTCGTCGTCCGAGCCTGCCTTGTAAAGCGCAAGTCCTATATAAAGCCTTATCCCTTTGGCTTTGACAAGCTCGTTCCACCTGCGGCACGTCGGCTCATATGGGCATGTTGAATGGTCGTTAGACCAATATATCTGCGGGATAAGATAATCCACAAAGCCCTGTTCGCTTCCCCATTTCTTTACGTCCGCTCCCATACTCAGGCAGTTCTCAATATTTCCCGCGGGGCTTATGCCGAAAACGCACGTACTGTCGGCTGACTTAACCGCCTTATAAACGCCGCTGACAAGCTCGTTGATATTCTGCGTGCGCCAGTCGGAAAGCGGCATTTTTCCTCCCTGCTCCTTATATGCTTTATATGAAATGCTGTCGTCAAAGCTTTCGTCATGCGCGGGATAGAAATAGTCATCCCAGTGAATTCCGTCAACATTGTAGCGCTCCACGATTTCCCGCGTGCCTTTTACGATAAGCTCCCGCACCTCCGGAACGGCTGGATTATAGAATTTGCCCTTCTGATAGTCAATAACCCAGCTGTCGTTGTCGGGATTGTCGTCATTGCGCCACACGTTATACGGATTGTCCTCCGAAAGCGACGGCGGATAAACTCCGTTTGGCAGCATTATCCGCAAAGGATTCAGCCAAGCGTGAAGCGCGATTCCCTCGCGGTGCGCCGCTTCAACGGCATAGGCGAGCGGGTCGAAGCCGTCTGCCGGAGCCGTACCCTGCGTGCCTGTGGCAAGATGCGACCACGGGTAATAATCGGATTTATATAGAGCGTCGCCAAACGGGCGGACATGAAAAAATATTGTATTTATGCCGTTTTGCTTTGACTTGACTATAATCTCGTCTATCATTTTTTTGTCAACGCCGTTAAGCGTCGGATATGCCACCCATACTCCGCGCATTTCGGATTTGTCGGCGTCGGGTCTGCCGTATTTGTCCACACCGTCGCCATTGCGGGGATATTCTCCGGTATTCTCACCGGGACTGACGTTCTCTCCACGCCTGCTCATTATGTATGGAAGCGAACCGAATATGATAATTCCCGCTGTAAGCGCTACAATGACTATGTAAAAAAATACCGAACCTGTCTTTGAGGCTTTTTTTGTCTTTTTCAAAATTACATATACCTCCGTTGCAATGGATTTTTACAAAAAACGGCTTGACTTATCGGAAATATTATAATACTATTGTATAGTGCAGTAGTGTATAAATTGTAAAAAAGGAGTTTTTGAAATGGATTTGTTTTCCGGCTCTCTTTCCGATATCGTGTTGAGATTCTGCTACATAATACTCGGAATTCACCTTGTTATTATCAGCATTCTTGCTATCTGGCAGACAATACGCGACAAGGCTCTCTCAAACGTGCCAAAGGATTCTCCGAATTACTGGCGCATACCTGAAGCGCAGCTGCTTCTCATTTCCGCGCTCGGCGGCTCGGTGGCTATGCTTGCCACAATGCGTGTAATTCGCCACAAGACCCAGCACCCGAAATTTATGATTGGCATTCCCGTCATTATTATCGTTCAGCTTGTCATCGCCTCGTTTATTGTATGGCTGCGTGTTTTTTAGGATTGCTTTAATAAAATATTCGGACATGCCGGATAATATGACGGCTTTGAAAGAGATGTGTGGAATTTGGGTATGAAAAAATTCAGGTTGGGAATGGACGTCGGGATAGATTTAGGCTCTTCAGCCGTTAAAATATTCACTCCGACCAGACAGATAGCTCTGTCAGAACCGACTATGGTCGCTGTGGATATGGACACCGACGAAATACTTGCATTCGGCTCCGACGCACGGCAGATGCTTGGACGCACTCCCGAACATATCGCTGTCGTAAACCCCGTGCAGCACGGGCGGATTCATAATTTCAGCCTGACCGAAACCATGCTGACCGCCTATGTGCGTGAAATCTGCGGCAACAGAATATTTATGCCCCGTGTCGTAGTGTGCGTTCCGTCCGGCGTTTCGGAAGTCGAAAAGCGCGAGGTTGTCGAATCTCTTCGCGCCGCCGGTGCGCGTAAGGTCTGTCTTATAGATACCGTAATAGCTGCTGCTCTCGGCGCGGGGCTGGACATTTCCCGACCGTGCGGCTGCATGGTCTGCGATATCGGCGGCGGGACAACTGACATCGGCGTTATTTCGATCAACGGCATAGCCTCCTCGCATTGGATCAACTACGCGGGCAATTCCTTCAATGAAGCGCTCACGGATTTCATTATGAGTAAATTCGATTTGGTAATAGGTCCGCAGACCGCTGAGTTTATCAAGAAGGAAATAGGCTGCGTCGTACCGCGTGAGGCTGTTCTGACAATTACTGTCAAGGGAAGGCATTTCAGGACGGGAATGCCGCATATGATAAAGCTCAATTCCGAGAATATTATGGAAGCATTTGAGGAACCGGCAGTCAGAATCTGCCGCGCCGTGCAGCGTACATTGGAGGAAACTCCGCCCGCGCTCGCCGGAGATCTCCTCACAAACGGCGGTATAATGCTTACAGGAGGCGGCGCGAAGCTTTACGGCATGGACAGGCTGATCGCTGATCGCACAAAGCTAAATGTCGCAATAGCTCAGGATCCGGAAATCTGCGTCGCTCTCGGCACAGGAAAGGCTATACGCTTTATCGATACCCGCGACAGATTTGAAAAGGAAACATCTCCCCTCGACGTCTTCGGCGCGTGATCGGCGCGTCTTTCGATGAAATAAAATAATACGCCGCGTCAGTAAGAAGGAATTCCTGCTGAAGCGGCGTTGTTTCTTTTTTTCTCTGTTTCAATACGGCTCCGTCACATCGGTGACATACCATCCTCCATCACTGCGCTTCAGGGAAATCGTAACGGGAATATCCTCTCCTCCGGAGAAGCTGCCGAGAAATGTGTATCGGTAATACGCCTTCGCGGTGTTGAAATTATGGATCACAAATGGAAAGGAATGGCGATTCGTTTCCCATTCCTGTTCCAAGCCGCCCGAATAATCGAGGGTCTGGTAATGGATCCGCCCGATAAAATCCACATATTCCTTATAATCGCGCCCCTTGCTCTGAAATGACGAATCCACCGCGCTGTACAGCCTGTACCCTAAATACGCGGACGTGGCAAGGTAAGCGACGATCGGCACAGCCGTACACAAGATCACGACGGCGAGAATGATTTTGAAAACCCGTTTGTTCATCGTGAACCCCCTATTTTAAGTTCTGAACTGCCAAGCTTCACACTTCAAACAGAGCCTTGTCCTTGAGAATGGTTTCATAGAGGGCACATAGCTTGTCGGAAAGGCAGACAATCGCAGCTTCGCGGCATTTGGGAATTTTGGTGGCAGTCAACGGCCACATGTGGCTAATTATTATATTGCGCTCCGTCGGATTTAGTTCAAAAAGTGCCTGTGCCTTCGCCAGCGCCCTTTCGGGGTGTTTGAAGCCGTGAAGTCCGTCGTTTGAGGTAGGATCGTGCCAGTCGTAGAGATAAAAGTCATGCAAAAACGCGCCCCTGATCAGACTGCGTTTGTCGCAATGCGCGTGAAGCCGCTCGTCCACGCGGCAGCTCATACAGACCACATTCATCACATGCGCGTAGGTGGTAATATGTCCGTGCTGTATGAATGTCTTCATACTCTGCGCCTGAGGTGTGTTTATTATGTCCGTAATGGATTCATCAATATACGCCCTGTCCTCTTCGCTTATCTTCATAGCCGGAATCCCTCACTTTCTGATTCTCGGCAGACGGCGTATAAATTCCCTTATACTGCCGCGGTTCTTGGACGTTCTGTTTGCGCTATACAGACCGCGAACGCTCTTTATCTTGCCGAGTACCTGTGCTTGAACGCCGGTAAGGGTAATATTGGATTTTATTATCTCCTGATCTATTATCCTGTCCCTGACGCTCGCCGGAATCGACTTTACATTCTGAATGGTTCCGCTTACCGAGCTTTCAAGCTCTTTGTATTTGTCGTCTATTGCTTGATTTATCAGCCTGTCAGCCTCAATAAGCCTATCCACAAAATCGCTCAGTGTTGAAACGGTAACAGTAATATCCGATGAGGTTATGCCGATAAGCAGAAGTGCCGCGACGCTCACAAGCCATTGGGGTAAATATCCCACAGGAACGGCGACAAGCGGGTGAATGAAATGCGACACAGCTACCCCCATCGCTCCGAAGAGAAGCGAAGCCGGCAGACAGATATATCCGTTGAGATTGAGCGGCATGTCGCTGTAGTCCCACCACGAGGCATGGAACAGCTTTTCAAGCGTAAATCCGGTAAAGTATTCCAGCACAGCCGAACTCACCATGCATACAAGAAACGTCACCGGAATACTCATGTGCGTTCCCATCAGAGCGAAAAGCAGTCCTCCCGCGCCGTAAATAGGACATATCGGACCGATGAGGAATCCCCTGTTAGCCCAGCGTTTTTCCCTGACGCTCACAAGTATGCTCTCATAAACCCAGCCAAAAAAGCTGTAAATGTAAAAATAAAGCACAGCTTCATCAATAGTCAAACCAAACACTTCCACATTTTTTTTAAATGATCCTTGCAAGCGAGGCGTTTTTATAGTTTTTGTCTTCGGTGACTTCCTTTATTATCTTTATCATCGATGGGAAACGTATCTCCTCGTCCGGATCTGACAGCTCAATTTCCAAAATAGCTTTGTCATTCCAAAAAGGGTAAATATCTATCTCAAAGTACTGATTGCCGTCCGCGAGACAATATCTGTCCTTGCGTATCGGTCTTTTTTTCGGATCGGCGTCCATAAGCCTTCGCAGATATTCCTGCGCTGTGAGTCTTCGCTCAGTCTCAATGCGCTTGATCGCGCTTAATGACTTCTTGCAGGTTTCAAAATAAATATAATGACCGTCAACCCCGCGTTGGCGCACTCTTATTTCCTCATTGTCAGGTGATACGAGGTAGGTCTGTATTATCTCGATACGTTCGCAGTTAGGCATTGATTTAAGAACATCGACGTCAGGGTATTCTATAAGAAATTTACGCTCGATCTCGTAAGGCTCGGGTTCTCCTAAGAATGTTGCTATCTCTGATATGAGACGCTTCATCTTCCCCTCAAAATCAGTGGAATTATCTACTATCCTGAGATGCGGATGCCCTGTCCACGCGGAAATCAGTTTATCATCAAGCTCTGCCGCCTGCTCTGGTGTTTCCGTCCGTGCAGAATTGTTTTCAGTGGTGTAAAACTCAACAGCGCCCTTTGCGGCAGTCGTCAGATGAAATACAGCGTCATAGCCATCTCTCAGTTCCACCTCGTTTGAATCTACTTCGGCAGTTACCTCAGCAAATTCCTCAACAGTCATATATGCCTTGTTGTCAAGCGCGCCTCTGTCGCAGACTATAAGAATTTTGTCTGCATTCATATTTTCTGCCGCCTGTTCAAAAATCCTTTCCTTTTCAAGCTGCAGTCTGATCAGGAACTTCTGAAATTCCTTGCTTGACGAACACGTCCATGGAGCGACTCCTCCCGAAATAAGCTCTGTAGCTGTCTCCGGAATAAAAAGCACTCTATAGCCGCGCTCAGTGAATGAATTCTGTATCCAGCTTAATCCCGTTGTTTTTCCGGCACACGGACCTCCGGTCAATACAATTTTTGTAACACTCATTTTTTACCACCTTACGGGAGAATGACCTGCGTACGGGAATCTTCCTCTTTAAAAAATCATGGTCAATTAAACAAGCTTTTTTATGACGGGAATTCTCCTTAACAGCATTGTAAAGCTCCCGCAGACGGACATGCTCAAGAGACAATATATAATATTGGGATAAATCATGTATGTATCCGGGCTTATCAACGCGACAAAGCGCGAATAGACCACCCATTTCATAAACGGATCAAAAATATACATTCCATAAGCCAGCGAGCCAGCCAATGTAACCGCCTTAACGAATTTCTCATGATTTTCAAATTGGTTGAATTTCGCGCAGATATATTTGATAAATAAAAATATGGATATTGTGATAACGCATCCAAATAATGAAATGTAATTTTCTGTGAATTCCATTCCGTTCTCTTCCAACTCGCGTGCCTTCAGCCAGCATGTAACAGCTATACCTGCTATTCCGGACGCAAACAAGGAATACAGCTTTTTTTTCGATATCTTCAACAAATCGACATTATGATCCAGATAGTATCCTGCCAATGGGAAAAATACGGTTGTTGTCAATGCAAAATTCAATCCCAATTTGAAATCGGAATGTATTGCAAAGGGAAGAATATTATTCGCGGTCAGTATCATATCAAGCAGTTGCATAAAGGTATTGAAAAAGAAATACAAGAAGAACAGCATATAAAAATCCTGTTTTGTCATATTCTTCGCCATTCTTCTGTAAAACGGGAGCATAAGAAGCATTCCGATATACCAGTAAAGATACCAGTACGGCATTCCTCCCACTTCATCAGCCCCTCGTAAGGTCATGCGAAAGCATACGTCAAATGAAAAAGTGCTGATATATCCTCTGAATGCTCCGATAGCGGCAAGCATGGCTGTCAGAAACGGAATCACAACCGCAACCCTCAGCACTCTTTTTTTTATAATCACCTGATATGATTCCTGTTTGTCAGAAAAAAGCATGGCTCCGGAAATCATGTAAAATAGTGGAACGGCTGTCTTGGTTATCACGGATAAAGATGAACAGAACCACATCATAATCTGTGAGTCGGTATGAGCAAACGCCTGATAGCCGCGTGTGTGATTGAACAGCACAAAAAAACACGCAAAAATTCTGAGCAAGTCAATATCCATTCTTCTTTTTTTTACGGTAGGTATGATTGCGTCGTTGCACTGCGTTAACGACTGCAAACCATCATCGTTATTTTCAAGCATCAACAGTCCTCCGAATATTTATCGCCCTTTTATTTATCCTTGTTGTTGCGTTCAATCGGCTTGCGGAAAACATAAAGCTCCCTGTCCGCGTCGTCCTTGTTGCGGTTGATATCTTCATCGGAGAATCCTAAATCGTGCATGTAATTGCGACCCATATTGTATCCGTTGTCAGACTGCATTCTCCAGTACAGCCTCATTCCGCCAAGAACAACGATTATCATTACGGCAAGAATCAATAGTACAAGAATATCTTCACCTGTCATTTTACATCACCTTTCATAAGATAAATTATTCCCAAAAACCAAAAAGGAGTATGCCACACCCCTTGGTGACAAACTCCTCCTTAGCTGTATAATAAATAAATTCAGGCGCAAAACTTCTATAAAAAAGAGGAAATTACCTCACATGAGCTAAGAATAAATATTTGTTATAAGCCAACTTTACGTCAGTTATCAAGATCAAATTCGAGCTTTTCTCCGCAGTTCGGGCACTCCATCTCGCCGACATTGATGAGATCTTCATCAAGGCAGATAGTGTCGCCACAGGTGGGGCATGTCACTTCATAATACAGTTCGTCCTTTGTCTTTTTGGTGGACTTCTTCTCCGGCTTCTTTTCATGGGCACAGCCGCAGTTGTCAACCTCATAGAGATCCTTCTCGATTGCGCCGAGATCCTCGTCAACCTCATCAAGCTGCTGCTGGAATTCTTCAAATCCATCCTCTAAGTTTTCCATATCGAGAACTATGTCTTCCAGAAGCTCCATGAGGTACTTGATGACCTTGGTGTCTTTCTTGTCGTCATTAAGATTAAGACCTTCAACAAGACCTTTGAGATAAGCGAGCTTTTCTAACTTATTCATAGCAATTATCCTCTCTGTAAAATAGATTTATATAAATCAATGCAGGTGCAAATTAATGCAGAAGCAATTACGCGCGCTCCATGTAAAGACCGGTTCTGGTGTCAATGCGGATCATATCGCCCTCTTCGATAAAGAGAGGAACCTTGATCTCCGCTCCGGTTTCAAGCGTTGCGGGCTTGGTCGCGTTGGTAGCGGTGTCGCCCTTGAAGCCCGGGTCGGTCTTTGTGACTTTAAGCTCCACAAAGTTCGGCGGCTCCACGCCAAATACATTGCCCTTGTAAGAAAGAACCTTACAGGTCATGTTCTCAGTGACAAATTTGAAATTGTCGCCAAGCGTACTCTGATTGATGGGAAGCTGCTCGTAGGTTTCGGGATCCATGAAATAATACAGACCGCCGTCCTCATAAAGATACTGCATATCCTTGCGCTCAACATATGCCGTCGGGAATTTTGCCGAGGGATTGAATGTGGTTTCAGTGACAGCGCCCGTAATAACATTACGCAGCTTGGTGCGTACAAACGCCGCGCCCTTGCCCGGCTTTACATGCTGAAACTCAATTATCGAATAAACCGCGCCGTCCATCTCAAATGTCACGCCGTTTCTGAAATCTCCTGCTACTATCATCTTAGTATTAACCTCCATGAAATAACTTACCGACTTGTATTATAATATAAAAATCTAATAATTGCAAGTCATTTTTACATTCTTTTTTAAATTTTTTAAAAAAATTATGCACAATGCCTGTCAATAAGTGAAAATTTACCCGAGAATCAACAATTCCCTGTCCATTTCCGCAAGGTCAACCGCTCCGTCAGCGGTCTTATAGAGCATATTCTCTATCCTGACTCCGTATTTGCCGGGTATGTAAATTCCAGGTTCCACAGTAATGACGGAATTCTCCGGCACTTTGCCGCCTCTGTAAGACACTGATGGGAATTCATGTATTTCCAGACCCACGCCGTGTCCTGTGCCATGTCCGAAATATTCTCCATAGCCCTCCGCCTTGATTATGTCGCGTGCCGCGGCGTCACACTCGGCAAGGTCATCGCCGCCGTTAAACAGATAATTCATCGCGTTCTGCTGGGCGCGAAGCACTATTTCATAAATTTTGCGCTGTTCGTCGCAGATATTGCCGTAAGCAACCGTGCGTGTCATGTCGGAATGATATCCGCCGACCACGCAGCCTACGTCGAATGTAATGAAGTCGCCGTTCTGGATCCTGCGCTGCCCCGGAACCGCGTGTGGCATTGAGCCGTTTTCTCCGGAAGCGACAATTGAATCAAACGCCAGCCTTTCCGCGCCGAGTCTGCGTGCGTAAAATTCAAATTCAAACGCAAGATCGGCTTCGCTGACTCCCTCGCGTATCATTCCGAAAACATGACTTAGAGTCTGTTCGGCTATATTCTGCGCCGCCTTCATGCAGGCTATCTCGTCGCTGTCCTTGTGTACACGCAGCGATTCGATAAGCTTGTCGAGATTGCCCTCCTCGCTGAGAACCGCGGGGGCAAGCACCTTGGACATCATCGCGTACTCTGCAAGAGTCATGCGGTCGGATTCCACAAGCAGCGTCTTTACGCCAAGCCTTTCGGCAATTCCTCCGAATATTTCTTTCATATCCGGACCGCTGTATTCAATAACCTCGCACCATTCGACAGCCTTGCCAGCCGCCTCTGTATATCGTGAATCCGTAACATAAACGCAGCCGTTCCGGGTAACAATGAAATATCCGTTGTCGCAGTTAAATCCCGTGAAATACTTCCCATTCACCTCCGACATTATAAGCGCCCCGTCATAATTTTCGGGAATTATCGAAATAAGCTGATTTGTTCTCCAGAGAAATTTATTCGTCATTGATAAGAACTTCCTTTTAATTATTTTTTTATTTATCCAAAATATCCGCAAGCGCCTGAACGCCTAAAATGTAGCTTTCCGAGCCAAAGCCGCAAATCTGTCCGACGCAGACAGGCGAAATCACCGAATGATGGCGAAATTCCTCGCGGGCGTGGATATTCGACATATGAACCTCGACAAACGGCAGCGGCTTGACCGCCGCGATTGCGTCGCGCAGGGCATAGCTGTAATGCGTCCACGCGCCGGCGTTGATAACGACTCCGGCATATTCTCCCTTTGCCTCGTGAATTTTATCAAGTATAACGCCCTCGTGATTGCTTTGGATAAACTCCGCTTCAAGTCCGAGAGATTCTGCGTATTTTTTTATCCTTTCGCAAATGGTTGCGAGAGTTTCGGTTCCGTAGACCCCAGGCTCACGCACGCCTACCATATTGAGGTTCGGACCGTTAATAATCAAAATCTTTTTCATTATATGCATCATCTCCTGTATGAAACTGTTTCAAGCTCCTTTGGCTCCGGATTGGAAAGAATCCAACCCACGACAGCTTCCGCGATTTTGTTAAAAGTACATTCGCAGGTATTCGGGGATATATTGCGTACCGCTCTGATAATTTCTTCATCGGCGGGACAGCCGCCGGATATAATGTCCGCCAGCTCGTCCTTCATGGCGCGGTAATCCTCGTCCCAGTTGACAGAGCCGTTGTCGAGTATCTCATGACTCAGCTTTCCGGCAATTCGCAGCGCCTCACCCTGCACGAATTTCGCCTTGCCGCTTCCGGGAACCAGCATTTCCCACAGTTCATTGTACTGCGCGTGCCATGTTTTTCCGCATACGGTTATCGGCTCGCTGCCGTCATATTTTCTCTTGGAAGGCGCAGGCGGCACATCGAATAATTCATACAGCTCACACAACCCCGCGTCGCACACCGGCAGGTAATCGGGATCAAAGCTGTCGCGGTAGAATTCAAAAGTCCTGCCGATGTCCGCGACCCGCTTCCTCATGCTGTCGGTAACGGGAATTCCGGCGTCAATGAGAATGCGCGCAATTTTGGCAGTTTCCGGCGTTCTTGCATTGGAGCAGGCTCTCAGCGCTTCGTCCAGCGCGTTGTGAGTTATATCGGTATAACCAACACGGACGGTACGAAAAACATCCGCGCCGCATTCTATCAGCCCGCGTACACCCTCGACGCTGAAACACCTCGCGGCGTAAATCAAAGCCGTCGGGCTGTCCGCGTTTTTCTGAAAATTCACGTCCGCGCCGAGAGATACAAGCGTACCTATGTTCTCCGGCTTGAACACAGCGGTCTGATTCAACGGAGTCCGGCAGTAATTGTCGGAATAATTGATTTCCGCGCCGTATTCGCTCACGAGCCATCGAATCACTTCCTCCGGCAAATCCGGATTCATCAGTGCCGTTCTTTTGTCATAGGTACTGTAAGCCGCGTCCGGCTCACATTTTCTCAATACAGCCTTGATTTCCTCCACACCGCACGATGTGACAATTTCATTAAAATTCTTCGGCAGGGTCTTTCTCAGCTTTGCCGTATAATCACCGCCCGTTCCTCTGTATTTTAGCACCGGATAGCGCTCCCGCGTCATTCGTTTTTCAGTCAGCGAAGCGCTTCGTAGTATTTCATCATGGCGATCGCGTCATCTGTCTGAGTCCCCGCCGATTCGCATATGACGGTGGGGTGCATGCCGCGTCTGACAATTTCATCTATTAGCGGCTCGAATTGCGGACCGTAGATTTCGTCCGCAAATGTAAGGTGACGCTTCTCGCCGCCGGACGTGTATTCAATCTTGCTGAAATGAATGTGCATGCTTCTCAGACGGTCAATGCCTAATTTATTTTCGATCTCATCGAGCGCTTTGACATAATTCATCGCGCCCTGCATGCGGCTGTTGAGATGGCCGAAATCCACGCACGGAATGAACCTTTCGTCAATCGAGCAGAATTCCAGAACCTCGCCCAGATCTCCGAGCTGGTTTATCTTGCCCATGACTTCGGGGCAGATATGGATATGTCCCAGCCCGTTGCCGTCAAGATGCTTCTGCGCCGCCGCAAGCGTTTCTCTTGCAAGCGCCGTCGCCTCTTCCCTGCTTCTCTTGCCAAGACCGCCCGGGTGGACAACTATCCTCTCCGCGCCCATCCAGTCGGCAGCCTGAGCGCTTTGGAATATGTAATTGATGGAATTGAGCCGCTTTTCTTCATCTGCCGAGGCAAGAGAAATAAAATACGGCGCGTGAATCGAAAGCTTTATCCCGCATTCCTCAGCCTTCTTGCCGATAATTATTCCCTTCTGCTCTTTTATCATCACGCCGCGTCCGCACTGGTATTCAAAGGCGTTCAGCCCCTGAGCGGCAAGCCATTCCAAGAGCTTTTCGGTGGATTTTATCTTTTCGGCAGCCGAACGTTCGCAGCTGCCGGCGGGTCCGAATTTCGGGTCAGACATATCATCAGTCCCTCCAGAATTTCATTATGAAGCGCTCACAGGCGCGTTTGAATTTAAAGAATGACATAGGCTCCGGCTCGTATATCTCGGTCATGATCGTAAAAGCGCCGAGCAGGTTGCCGCCTATAATGTCGGTAAAAATCTGGTCGCCTATAACCGCGGTTTCCTTCGGCTTAACACGGAGACGTTCACAGGCTCGGCGAAAGCCCGACGGAAGCGGCTTCTTTGCGTTGCCTTCAAATTCCAGATCCAACAACTCGGAAAATTTGCGTACCCGCTCGCCGTTGTTGTTGGAAACTATCATCATCAGAAATCCCTGCGACTTCATGAAGTCGATCCACTCGGTCACGCCGTCAGCGGGAACCGGATTGTCGTGTGTGGTCATTGTGTTGTCGATATCGAGCAGGAGCGCCCCGACTCCCGCGCCGCGAAGCATTTCGGGGGTGAGGTCGATCATCTTGCCTATTCTCATTTTCGGCTTGAATATCGCCATGTTCATTATCCTCCGATATGAAAAATGCAGGTACGCCGGTATATCCGGCAATACCTGCACTTGATTGTCAGAATTGTCCAAGCGGATTCCGAATGCCGGAATTACTTATACTTGCGCTTTCTGGCGGCTTCGGACTTCTTCTTGCGGCGTACAGAGGGCTTCTCGTAAGCTTCTCTCTTGCGGACTTCCTGGATAATACCAGAACGGGCGCAGGACTTCTTGAAACGTCTGAGTGCGCTGTCAAGAGATTCCTTTTCCTTGACTCTGATTTCAGATGACATTATAACTTTCCCTCCTTCCGCACATTAGCAGAGTCACTCTGCTGACTGTGACTCCCAAACATTATACAGCATGTTAACCAAAATGTCAAGAGCAGTAACGAAAAAAAGTGAAAACAAAACGAAATTTTTTAAAATTATATCCAATATCATCATAACGTCAGATCAAAGACCGTTATTTTTTTTATTTTGCAACTATATTCACAAGTCTGCCAGGTACGTAAATCTCCTTGACAACATTCTTGCCTTCAAGAAGTCCGGCGATAGTCGGATCAGCCTTTGCCGCTTCAATAGCCTGTTCCTGCGTTGCGTCGGCGGGAATGTTGATGCGTGCGCGCACCTTACCCGTTATCTGCACGGCGATCTCCACCGTTTCATCGACGCACTTTGCTTCGTCGTACTTAGGCCACTGCTGATCTACTATCATTCCGCCGAAGCCCATGCTCTCCCAGATTTCCTCGCAGATGTGCGGAGCAAACGGATCGAGCAGCATGAGGTATATCTTGTATTCTTCCTTTGTGATAGAGCCGAACTTTTCCACGTCGTTGAGCCACGTCATGAGCTGGGCTACGGCTGTGTTGAATTTCAGCGTTTCAATGTCCTCGGTGATCTTCTTGATGGATTTGTGAATCATCGACTCAAATTCCGGACGTATGCCGCCATCAATGACCTTCTCCTGGAGGTTGAATGTCCTGTCGAGGAAGCGCTTGCAGCCCTTGATTGAATTCGGCGACCACGGGGCAGCCTTTTCAAAATCGCCCATGAACATCTCGTACAGACGCATGGTGTCCGCGCCGTAGGTCTGCACAATCTCGTCGGGATTTACGACGTTGCCGAGCGACTTGCTCATTTTGACGTTTCCTTCGCCGAGAATCATTCCGTGGCTTGTTCTCTTGGCATATGGCTCTTTGGTGGGGACAACGCCGATATCATAGAGGAATTTATGCCAGAAACGGCTGTAGAGCAGATGGAGCGTGGTGTGTTCCATACCGCCGTTGTACCAGTCAACCGGAGTCCAGTATTCAAGAGCCTCCTTTGAGGCAAGCTCCTTGTCGTTGTGCGGGTCGGTGTAGCGCAGGAAGTACCACGAGGAACCAGCCCACTGGGGCATGGTGTCTGTTTCGCGCTTTGCGGGACCGCCGCAGCAGGGACAGGTGGTATTCACCCAGTCGGTCATCTTGGCAAGCGGCGACTCGCCGTTGTCGGTCGGCTCATAGCTTTCGACGTCCGGCAGAAGCAGCGGGAGCTGATCCTCCGGCAGAGGCACATAGCCGCACTTCTCACAGTGAACGATCGGAATGGGTTCGCCCCAGTATCTCTGGCGTGAGAATACCCAGTCGCGCAGCTTGTAGTTGACCTTGGCGTGACCTATGCCTTTCTCAGTGAGGAATTCCGTCATTTTCTTCTTTGCGTCCTCCACGCTCAGACCGTCAAGGAAGCCGGAATTGACGAGAATGCCCGTCTCGCAGTCGGTGAAGGCTTCCTTCTGCACGTCCTCGCCGCCCTTGACTACCTCGATTATCGGCAGGTCGAACTTCTTGGCAAATTCCCAGTCGCGTGTGTCGTGAGCCGGAACCGCCATAATTGCGCCTGTGCCATAGGACACAAGAACATAGTCGGATATGAATATCGGTATTTCGGTGTTGTTGACGGGATTTATGGCTCTGACGCCTTCGAGCTTAACGCCTGTCTTTTCCTTGGCGACCTCTGTGCGTTCAAAATCGGACTTCTTCGACGCGGCGAGCTGGTAAGCCCTTACGTCGTCAATATTTGAGAGCTTGTCCGCCCACTTCTCAATGAGCGGGTGTTCCGGCGAAATAACCATGTATGTCGCGCCGAAAAGCGTGTCGCAGCGGGTTGTATAAACCGTTATCTTATCGCCGAGCGTAGATGTGAAATCCACCTCCGCGCCTGTGGAACGTCCTATCCAGTTCTTCTGCTGAACCTTCACGCGCTCGATGTAATCCAGATCGTCAAGATCGTCTATGAGTCTCTGCGCATACTTTGTTATGGCAAGCATCCACTGGCTCTTGACCTTGTGGACAACCTCGCTGCCGCAGCGTTCGCACACGCCGCCTACAACCTCTTCGTTGGCAAGCACGCACTTGCAGCCAGTACACCAGTTGACCGACATTTCTTTCTTATAGGCAAGACCCTTCTTGAAGAGCTGGAGGAATATCCACTGCGTCCATTTATAATAGGAAGGATCAGTGGTATTCACCTCGCGCTGCCAGTCGAATGACAGACCGAGCGCCTTGAGCTGACCGCGGAAACGGTCTACGTTGTTCTTAGTTACAATAGACGGATGAATGTGGTTCTTAATGGCGAAATTCTCGGTGGGCAGACCGAACGCGTCCCAGCCCATCGGATAAAGCACATTGTAGCCTTCGAGTCTGCGCTTGCGGCACACTATGTCAAGAGCAGTGTAGGAACGCGGGTGTCCAACATGCAGACCCGCTCCCGACGGGTAGGGGAATTCTACCAGCGCGTAAAACTTCGGCTTGGAATGGTCGATCTCCGCGTGGAAACAGCCGCATTCCTCCCATTTGTCCTGCCATTTTTTTTCAATGGCGGCAAAATCGTATTTCATTACTATCATTCCTTCTCTAAAAAAAATTGCTTTTGGGATACGCATTATGACTATATATTTAATGTAATATATAATTTAACTCAATTTACCCTGTTTGTCAATGATTATTCAGCCAATAAGCGATTATTGTTTTCCGGCGGACTTTTGCTCCCTTTTTTCGCGCCGCTTCTCGTCCTCTTCGAGCTTTTTATCAGTGATCTGCTTTATAACGCTGTCGTCCACCATGCACTGATACATTCTGATAAACGCCATAAAAAGGAATATCGCTATTATTCCGTATGGAACCAATTCCGGAAATCCCGCGTAAACATCTCCCGATATTCCGAAAATAACAATAAATACCATCACCGTATAAAAAATCGCGGATCCGATCATCTTGAAGAAAGTCAGCTTTTCTATAAGCTTTCTCATCCGTCCCTCGGACACCTTCATACGCTTTAATATCCATACCATCATAAGCATGCCTCCAAAAAAATTCAATCATTGATCACATTCATAAACTCTTTATAATGTCAATAAGCTCATTCCAGCCGTATATCTCAATGCCCTCTGTAAGCTTGCATTCGCTGTCGTATCTTAACGCGCCCTTGTACCAGACCGGAGTCATTCCAACGGCGGAAGATCCCTGTATGTCGGTAACAAACTGATCCCCGCAGAACCACACCTTGTCGGCAGTCACGCCCGCCTTACTGAGCGCCGTTTCAAATATATGTCTGCACGGCTTGCGGAAAAGATAGTCACAAGACGAAATCACAAATTCAAAATCCGCGTTTGGTATCGCTCCCGCAATTCTTTTTTCAAGCGTTTTCCCGCAGAACGAAATATTGCTTACAACGCCCGTTCTTATTTTCTCTTCCCTGAGAAATTCAAGAAGCCCCGCTATTCCCTCGCATGCCTCACACGGGTTAGCCGTCTCCCAGAATTCCGGTTCAAGATCGCGCAAATCGGTTTCCGGAGGAAATTCTATGCCGAATTTTGAAAAAAGATATCGGTTGACGCTTTCCACGGATATCTCGGTAAGCCTTTTTTGCCGGACAGCGGGATTGAACCGTCCAAGCTCCGCGTTCAGCTTTTCCTCTTCAGCCTGCAGATCGGCTCCCGTGACACCCTTAGGATTTGCCAAGGCATATCTCAGAATTCTGTCAAATCCGGCGGCTCCGTCATAGCTGCCCTCTTTAATAAGCGTCTGCCCGTAATCGAACATTATAAATTCCGGTCTTTTCAGCTCCACGGCAGTTCCTCCCTTGCACTCGGCGTTGCGTAACAATTATTATACCATATATAGGCTCAACAAACAAGTATTTTTTTTTAAATTATCTTTTATCTTTGATTCTTCTCCGTACAGAATCTTCCTCATTGCCTGCCTTGAAGCTGTAAATCGGCTTTATTATCTCATTTATCTCTACTGTAGGTGAAATATTGTCAACTATATCCTCCATTCGCTTGTACGCCATAGGGCATTCGTCAAGAGTCTCGCTGTTAATCGAGGTTGAGAATATGCCCTGCATTTCCTTGCGGAATGAAGAAACAGTAAAGCTTTCGCGTGCCTCCTTGCGGCTCATTAGACGTCCCGCTCCGTGAGGAGCCGAATAATTCCAGTCCGGATTCCCCTTGCCGGTGCAGATAAGACAGCCGTCTCTCATATTCACAGGGATTATCAGCTTTTCTCCTTTCCGGGCCGATACAGCGCCTTTGCGAAGTATCATACTGTCTGTGTCTATATAGTTGTGGACGGTTGTAAATTCTCCGTCCGTCTTGAGCTTCATTCCCTTGACAAGCTCACCTGCAATTGCCTTGCGGTTCAGCATGGCAAAAAGCTGTACTATCTTCATGTCGTGAATGTACGCCTCAAAAAGCTTTCCGCTGACGTAGGCAAGCTGACGCGGAACGTCGCATGTAACGCTTCTATTCAGTTCTCTGAGCGCCGACTCTATTTCCCGCTCCCTGCCTTCGGACTTATATCTGTCCAGGAGGTCACGGATTTCGTCCTGCGGCACCGAGTTGAGCGCCTTCCATGCCTGCTCCTGATAATAATATGCCACTTCAAGCCCTAAATGCCGGCTGCCGGAGTGTATCACAAGATAAATGCTCCCGTCCTCGCCCTTATCTGCCTCAATAAAGTGATTGCCACCTCCGAGCGTGCCAAGACTGCGGTACGCCTTGTCTGTGTCCACCTTTGTCGCACAGTAAAGCTCTGACAAATCTATGTCCTCCGCGTAAGGGTGCGCTTTGCTACGAACGCTGAATCCGGCTGGAATAAGTGCGTTTACTGCCTTGTCTAATTTCTGCACCTCGATAAATCTGTTCTTTAATCTTATGACTTCCATGCCGCAGCCAATATCCACGCCGACAAGATTCGGTACGATTTTATCCGAAACGGTCATTGTTGTGCCTATCGTGCAGCCGGCTCCCGCGTGAACGTCGGGCATTATACGTATTTTGTTTCCCCGCGTAAAGGACTGATCGCAAAGAAGCTTTATCTGGTCTATCGCGGATTGCTCCACGACATTTGTAAATACTATAGCGGTATTGAATTTTCCTGTTACTGTCTGTTCCATAATATATTTATTCTCTCTGTTATGATTTTTTCCTTAAATGACATATGGTTTTGTTTTCATTAATAATTGTAAGGATTTTTTTACCAAAGTCAATATAAAAAAAAATATTTAAAATATATTGACAAAGCAAAAAAAAGAGTTTATAATGTCTTCTGTAAATTTTTAATCGGGTAAAGTACCGATACATTGTAAAAAGGAGAGAAAATTTATGAAGAAGAAATTTTTTGCTCTGATTGCTGTGCTTGCATTCGCAGTTGCTTTTGCGGTTCCCGCTTTTGCAGCTTCCGGAATCACAGCGGCAGAGCAGGCGCTCTTGGACGAATTCAAGGCTGGCTATGTTGTTGACGGAGTTAAGGTTGTTCCGCCTGCAAGATACGTTGCCGCCGCAGAAAAGGCTCTTATGGAAAGAGATTTGAGCGAAGCTCAGGTTTCTGAAATCAAATCAGTCATGAGATCCGTATTCGCTGAGATGAAAGAGAACAAGCTCACAACCGGTTCTGAGATACTGTCCTACAGCAATTACAAGGGTCTTGTTTCAAAAATCCAGAAGCTGGCAAAGAAATATGACTATGTTGCAGAGCCTTTTGGAGTTACCCTCGCTCCCGTTGGAGGCAAGGGAGGCACAATCAAGCAGACTGGTTTCGATATGTCCGCCACTATCGTCATCGCTCTTGCTTCTGTTCTTGCTCTTGGCGGCAGCGCCGCAGTTATTCGCAGAAAGGGTCTTCTTGCCGAGTAATTCCGGCAATGGACTGTGTTTCTGATTGAAAAATTTAACACAAATAAAAAAATTACTGGCATACATTGTTGTGCCGGTAATTTTTGCTATAACGGGATACGGTGTGCTCAGAGTGGCGCTGACGCCCGTATGGGATCTTGTTTCAACAGCCGCGTATTTTCTGATAGCGGACAACGCGGTTTCATTTGATGAAGAGATTAACGACACTTACAATCCTGAAGATGAAATCCCTGTTCATGAAGAGGAATTTATCGACAGTAAAGATATTTCCATGCCCAAAGCAGGCGAAAAATACGGAATTCTGGAATGTGAACGCATTAAACTGAACGCGCCGGTTTACTGGGGCGACTCAAATAAAATTCTGCGAAGCGGAGCCGGAACTGACATTGCGTCTTTTCCTCCCGGATTTGGCAGAGTAATAACCATTTGCGCTCACAACACCACCTTTTTCAAACCTATGAAAAATATTCAGGAAGGCGATATTATAAGTTTTAATACAAATTACGAGAAATACACTTATAAGATCACCGACGTTGAGGTAATAAACGAAAAAAAACTCCAGGAAAAATTTAACAAAATGATTCTCGACGAAAATGAAGTTCTTATGCTGTACACATGCTACCCCTTCCATGCCATTTCGGGTCGTAAGACTAACAGACTTGTGGCTTTTGGTGAACGCATCGAAGGACTGAGCGTTAAATGGAGGGAAGAATAATGGTAAAAAAACTGTTTTCTTTTCTTAACGACAGGGAAAATTGCAGAAGGATAATCAGCCTTTTTTATTCATTTATTCTTTCTCTTTCATTGCTGATGTTTGTAATTTGCCGCGTAATATGGTCAGGTTTATTCTCAGATAATTATTTTTTCAACGTACTCGATAACGGCTATTATGACGTTGTGTACAAGGATATAGTTACGTCGGCGGAGGATTATACGATTCCCGCGGAATTTGATATTTCCGTTATTAATGGGGTGTTTGACGCCGAACAAGTCCGAATCGACATTGATAACTGCGCCAAAGCCGCGCTTTCAGGAAATTCATTTTCGCCTGACCTTACAGCTTTGAATTCAATGCTTTACGCAAATGTCGAAAAATGTATTGAAAACGGCACTGTCGAGCTTGACAAGGACTCTGACAAGGATAGCATTATCAATGCATACGTTAACGAAATCGACAAAATCTATACGGACAGAATCAGTATTACAGGTATCAAAATTCTGGCAGTTGCCCGCTCTGGATATAAAAAATGGGCTGTCATCGGATTAGTTGCAACTCTATTGTTGTCGGCGGCTATGATTTTTATGTTGACACGTCTTAACCGCCAGATCAGCAAGTCCCTCAGCTATATTGCCTATGGAGTTGGCGGTTTCTCGCTTATGTCCTTTTTTATTCCGTTTATTCTTTATCGTTCGGAATTCTATAACGGTATCAGAATTCCGGATCAGGCGCTTTTCAATCTTGTGTCAAATTATATAAAGTGCATTCTTATGTCATTTATTCATTATTCTCTGCTCGGAATGATTGCTACGCTTATGCTCATTGCCGCGGCTGTTCTTACAGAGACCAACGACCGCCTTTCCCTATTAAAGAAAACATGCGCTGATATTTTCAAAGGCAAAAAATAAAAAGCCATATGATGGTGAAAAGCTGGTAGGTTATATCAATCTGTTTGAAGAAGAAACGGAGGTTTTCTTTGGCATAGGAGCTAATCCCGCTCTCTGTAATCAAGGTTACGGCCAAATGATGGCTTACACCGCTTGTGAAATTGCAAGAGAGCTGTTTGGGAATAAACCGCTATATCTGGAAGTCCGTACATGGAACAAGCGAGCTGTCAAGTGCTATGAAAAAGCCGGATTCCATATTGACGGTGACCTGTTTACACAAACAACAGCAATCGGAAATGGCACTTTTTACCGTATGGTACAAAAATAGGAATCTTTCCTAATAACACGTACCCAATCTTTCCTACAGCAACACAGCCTTATGAAGCAAAAAAAGAGCTACCTGACTTTCAATAATCAGATAGCTCTTTTTCGTTATTCGATGGAGTTATTTCAGATGTTGCCAAAACGTTGCTAAACGCTGTTTTGAGATTTCAAAAACTCAGTATTTATGCGGGTTTCCGGCGTTTTCGGAATTATTCCCACTCTCTTAATTCCTTCACAATGTGTTGATAAACACGGCATTTATATGACAATAATTATCTGTATTTTCACATTTCATACCGCTTTTTTAGTCTATCAAAAATTACAGTATCAAATTCGTATCAACTGAGTACTATGAAAATTATAGACGGATAATCGGTGAAAGTCAAGCGATTATTTGAAAATCGACGTTTTTATTTTCAGTCTTTTTCGGCTCATCTTATATCTTATTTATCTTCTCAATCGTGCAGGAATGGCTTTTGCTTGCGTCATCGTAATTGATAC
>ONCX01000010.1 GCA_900316455.1 uncultured Eubacteriales bacterium | reverse complement strand
GAATTGCCAAGCTCGCCGCCGTTGGAAAGACCTATAGGGTAGATTTTGTTGTTGCCCACGTTGTCGAAATTGCCGTTTTCGTAATTGCTGTCGCCGAAAAGAGTCCTGAACCTGTCGGCGTTGAGATACACATTCATGCCCTTGACGCACGCTCTGAGCGCGGCTCCGAGCGTACTGAAGCCGGAACGCGCATCGACCACCTCTGATTCAAGCGTACCCGCGGGAATTTCGCCGCTGTCAGCGAGAGCCGCGAGCGCGTTGACCTCGCTTCGGACGTTTTGCACTTCGATAAGAGCCCTGTCCAGCGCGGAAAAACTCTGAGAAGCCTCGACAGCGGAGGTATTGCGGATGGATTTCTCTACAATGAGCAGGAAAGGCTTTGTGGAAATAACTGGACGGGACTGAGAATCGCCCTCGTAAATCCAGATTTCGCACTCGTACTGTCCGGCGTTCTGCGTCACGCCGCCCGGGAGCAGGAATGTGACAATGCCGTTCTCCGCGTCGGCGATTTCCCCCGCGACGAATGAAACGTTAGTCGGATCGTCGTTGTTTTGGGGCTGAATGTAGAGCGCGGCGGAGCAGCCCAGCAGGTCGAAAGTGCCGTCGGACAAATCCTCGTCAGAAATAGTGACGTGAATATATCTGCTGTCATTGTCGAACTGTTTAACATTAACTGCGTCAATATCGCCGTTGATGTCAATTTTTCTTGGTATAAAGTCACGCAAACGAACCACACCTCCAATAAATCAATGCGGAATGCGTAATGCGGAATGCGGAATTTTTGCGGACGGAAATACGTCGCGTGAATTAAAACGCAATTCCGGATTACAGATTAAAAAAATAAGTTTTCGGATCGGACGCTTTGCCGATACTTCCGGCGGAACCGCTGTAGGACGAACCGGCGCGTGTGATGTAGAATTCGAGCTTGTTTTTGCCGTTCTTAACGCCGCCAAGCGTAATCGAAGCGGAATGCTTTGTCGTTCCGCTCCACACAGCGCTGCCGGATTTAATGACGGAATTTCCCCACACGCCGCCGTTAAGCCTTGCGAAAACCGTCAGCTTAATGCCCGAACCGAGCGATGAAGCGGACGAATTGAGCCAGCCTTTGAATGTCAGGACGAGGGAAGAATCAGAAACTTCATATGAAGCGGAATAATGCACGGTGGGCGAGCTGACGGTAGATTTCATATCGGAGAATAACACGCCCGAGCCGCCGGAATCATTCCATAAATCGACCCACGAGGAGCCGCTCCAGCGTTTTCCGAATGTCAGATCAACCCAGCCCGAACCGTTCCAGCGTTTGCGGGAGGTCACATCAACGGCGGAGCTTCCGGAATATCGTTTAATCATAAAAAAACATCACCTCTAACACTCAACTCTCAACTCTCAACTCTCAACTCTTAACTCTCAACTCTCAACTCTTTCACCATAGCCACAGATCGCCGGTGGAAGGGTTGGACGGCGCGGACTGCTGAACGAAGACAGCGGGAGCGGAGGAAGCTGCTGGCAGACGTGAAGCGGCGCGGCTTACGGCGGTGATTTCCGAACCTGTGACCGTGACATAAAAAAGCGCCAGCTGGTTTACATTTCCGGCTGACGAAAGATTTGAGGTTGTGAGGGAGGGGACGGAGGGAGTGCCGGAGGAAGCGATTCCCTTGACGACAGCGAATGAATGTGTGTCGGAAACGTCCCCGCCGCCCTTAGTGAATACAGCCGCCACAACGTCGGTTCTGTTTTTCCCGGGCTCGCCGTTGTCGATGGCAAGCTCAAGATTCTCGCCGTCGGGAATGCGAAGAATGTAGCCGCGGTTGCTGACGCCGCCGCCGGAGAGCCGGACGGTGTTGTTGTCAACCTTAACGCAGGTAAGCGAACCGAGGATTCCGCTCGCGGCAATGCGGAATGCGGAATTCGGAATTCGTAATTATTGCGGACGGCAATGCATTGCCTGAATGAAAACGCAGTTCCGAATTAAAAATAATTCCGCATTCCGAATTACGAATTAATTAACCGTGTATTTTAAAGAAAAGCCGTCGGCGGAGACGGTGAGAAGCTTGCCCGTAATGGTGCGGACGTCGGACAGAGCGAGTGTGCGGTCGCGCAAGCCCACCTTGTCGCCAAGCGGAAGATCGAGGTCGCCGGAATCGAAGGTGATTTCGATGGAATTCTGAGCGCCGTGATCCTTGAGCTGTTTTTTCGCGCCCTTGATGAGAGCCTTTTCGTCCTCAGCGGAGGAATAGTCGTAGACAAGCGTGCGTTCGTCAGCACCGGAAGCAATGCCGGAAGCGTTGGGGTCGGTAGTGGTCGTGCCGTCGGGAAGAAGCCAGACGTGCCGGACGGTTCGGTTTTCCTGTTCGCCGCGGCCGAGGGCGATGACGTGATTGTAGGTAGCCTGACCGAGGGTTGAGGTGTAGGAGAAATCGTAATCCCCCGAAAGCTCTATTTCGTCGGAATGATCGGCGACAGCGGGAGCGGAGAGAATCACGTGCCTGCTGTCGGGGTCAAGGGCGAGCGCGAGCCGCAGTCCGTGAGGTTCAAGAATATCGAGAATAGCGTCAAGCACATTCGTGTAGCGGAATTTCAGCCCGCATAACAGACCGGAATTTCCCGACGGTGCGGAGAAAAGTCCGCCGAAGCCGGAGACAAGGGAGCGCATAGCGGGATAAATGTCCGTGTCGCGCAGGTCTGTGTGCGTCTGACCGTCGGGGGGAAGGAGAGCGCGGCGCGAGAGCATACCGCGCCAAGTAACACCGCATAATTTCACAGTGTGCGTCTTGGAAACGTGCGTAATTTTTTCAAGTCTCCCGCCCCATTCTGAATCGGGGAAGTAGAGGTAGTGTCCGAGCGCAAAGCCGTAACGGGAATAATCCTCGGCGGGGATCTCGGCTTCCCAGTCGTTCCCCTGCACGTCAGCGTCCAGAGAGATTATCCCGTCGAAGCGAACAAACTCCACAACCCCAAGCTCATTGAAGCTGTTGTCAGCATGAATCAAGTCCATTCCGGTTCACTCCTTTGGGTGAGGAACGTAACCTCGCAGGCGAACTGACCGGAACACGTAACCGTGAGCGAACCGGACGGCGCGGATTTAAAATTGTCAACGCTCTTTTTGCGAAGGTTGAAGATATTGGAGCGCGCGCCGTTCTGACCTACGCGGCAGATTGATTTGTCCCGCTGGTCGATAACGACGTACTCTCCCGCCGCAACGCTGGTGTTGACGGAATATTCGTTCCCGCCGACGTAAACGGAGGGATTAGAGCAAGCGCCGAATATTTTGATAATCATAGGCGCGGAAGAAGGCGTGTCGTTGAAAAAACGCGTAACGTTCCCGCCCTCGGAATACTTGTAGGGATATTTTCCCATGTACTTCTTGTCGGAAGAGACTCCCGCGCCCGAAACAGGCAGCACAGCGACGGTTTCCTCTTTGACCCACGCGGGGGAAATGAGCCTGAGAGTCAGCCCGACGACGGTGTAAGAGGTCCAGTCGCGGTCAATCGTCTTGACGGAGGAAGTATTCCAGAACGTCGTGAAGCCTGTCGAGCGCCGCGTCGTGATCGGCTTGGTTATCGGCGAAAACGTCAAGGACGAGAGTGCGGTCCTGCACGGGACGGCGTGCGGCGACAGCCCGTCCGCCGTCGCGTAAAGCCCTGTCGTAAGAAGAAATGTTCCATTGCCAATCGAAGCAGCCGTTGCTTTGGACGACAAATGGTTCTGAATCAAAGCGAATGATTTCCCCCGCGGAATTCTCGTAATGAATGCGGTAAGGCAATAGCTCTCCCGTATAATCACCCCCAAAAATAAAAATACTGAAGACTGAAAATTTAAGACTTAATAATGAAAAAATATCGGAAGGGCTTCGCCCTTGAAAATATATTTTCCAGCGGCTTTGCCGCTCCATCATTATTCATTATTCATTTTTCAGTATTCAGTTTTCAGTTAGCGAAGCGCTTCACGCACCAGCCTTCCGAAGGGTCGTCCGTCGATTTCCATAGTGGTCTGGGAATCGGCGAGTTTTTCAACAGCGTCGAGGATTTTGTCGAGACGGTCAATGCGCTCGTTGTAATCAGAAGAACGCGAGGCGGAATAATTCAGGGCGGGCGAAGAAATGCCGCCGAGAGCCTCAGCGGTTTCGCGTGAAATCTGAGAAGCCGCGGCGTAGACATTGCGGGAGCCTTTTCTGAGACCAAGCTCCATGCCCTCTGCGGCGAATCTGCCGACATCCATCATGACGCGGGAGGGGGAATTTATACCGAGAGCGCGTTTAGCGGCGGCGGCGGCGCTTTGTGCGAGAGCGGCGGCAGCCGAAACAAGCGCGGGCTTATTAAGGTTCATTCCCCTGATAATGCCGCTGACGATGTTGGAGCCAACGCCGGAAAAGCTGACGGAATCCGCTGCCGAGAGAATGCTCCGCATGATACCGGACATAGAATCCGCGGCGGCAAGCTTCCGCCCCTGCATACCGCGAGCGAGGGCGAGGACAGCCCTGCCGCCCGCGCCGAACATTCCTCCGGAGCCTGAGGACGCGCCGAGGGAATTATCTATTGCCGAGAGAATGCCGCCAGCGCAGCCTGCGGCGGAAGCGGAAAGAATGGGCGCGGCTGATTTAAGGACAGAATTCATACCGTCGCAGGAATGGAGAATATAGAGCCGCGTTTTTTCCGGAACGTCACCGAACGCGTCGCAAACCGAACGTGCTGTATCGCCCGCGAATTTGACCGCGTTTTTTCCGGCGGCGAATAAGGAATCGGCGAACCCGTCAAGGAATGAATTCCCCGACCCGCCGGAATCGTCGGTATCGCCGTTGTTATTTCTGAATTTCTGAATAAGGCTTTCCGCGAAGGAGAGATTGTCGCGGAAATCCGAGATATCGAGTGTGAGATAAGCACCCACAGTACCGGCGTTAATCAAAGCGTTTCACCTCCGCGCCGAGATTCTGAAGAATTTCAACGGTACGGGAATTTGCCGTAAAATTCCCGTACAAGTTCTGTGTCCGGCGAAAGAAAGGGCGTTTGCCCTCGTCGATCTGGGAGAGGATATAGCAGCATACCTCGTCGAAGCAATAGGCGGCAAAGCCGTCGGTAATTTGAAGAAGATCACTTGGTCTGCTCCGGAACCTCTGAGCCATGAATATCACCGTCATTATTGCTGGCGAATCCACGAAATCGGTCGAGAGCCTTGACCCCCAACTGAGTGAATTGGAAGATAGCCACCAACTGCTCGTCCGTCAGCTCGATTCCGGCTTTCCGCAGCTCGTCGAAGGAAGGCTTCACCAGAGCGGCGCGGGCGATTTCGAGCAGCACGCGCCCTTCCTCGGCAAGATCGCCGCCGTCGGGGGAAACGCCGCTGTAAAAGAGCCTTCTGGCGGTTTTCATCAGCGGGTTGGGTATAGCGCCGGAAGCGGCCATCGCGAGGATAGAGGGACGTTTCAGCTCGCACTCCCAATTCCCGCCGTCCCAGCCGGGGAGCGAAACGAGCTGAGATGTTCTGATTGAATCAACGGAATTCATAATAAAAAAACCAGTCCTTTTCAAAATAAAAAAAAGAATAATCAGATAGCCGCGTAGCCGGAGCTTGTGTAGAGAGCGTAAGTGCCTGCGGAGATATTGGAAGCAAGACCCGCGATACCGGATGCGGCGGCGAGAATTACGGTTTTACCGGCGACGGGGGACGGGGGAAGGTCAGCGGCGGAGCCGACGATAACCGGCATTGACGGGAGGGAAAGGACGGTCATAGGGCTTGAGCCTTTTGACGGTCTGCTTTTGAGGGTGTAGGAGGGGGCGAAGAATTCGCCGTCCCTGAGGGAGACGGAAGCGGGGGAGCCGGAGGCGTTTGGGAAGGCGAATGCCGTGAACGAAAGGGAATGCCCGTCGTAGTCCTTTTCGGAGGAATATATGACGAGAGTGCATTTGGTGCGGGAAACGACCTGACCGGCGGCGGGAGCGGAATAGCACGTATAAGCGCCGGAATCGGAGACATAGCTCTGACCGCCGTCCACGAGAGCGAAGACTTCGGGAGAGAAGGTGGAATCGGTAAAGGAAATATTGAATCCCTTAACGATATCCTCGGAAAAATTCTGAGCGACGATCTGATTTTTAATACGGAGTTCCTTTTCGGAGCCTGCGGAGATCTGAGCCTGAGCGGAAGCGTCGCTTGCGGAGTCAAAAGAGAGGACTCTTGGGGGCGAATCTCCGGTAATAATATCGATGCGCTCGATATTGGCAATAGCCATCTGCATATTAGCCATAGTGAATTATCAATCCTTTCATATCAATGCGGAATGCATATTAATGCGGAATGCGGAATTCGTAATTCGTAATTATAGCGGACGGCAATGCATTGCCCGAATGAAAACGCAGTTCCGAATTAAAAAAAATAATTCCGCATTCCGCATTCCGAATTCCGAATTAAAAAATAATTCCGAATTAATAATAATTAAATTCTGTGCTGAAAAAGGTACTGAACGCTGCATTCGTGAGCGCGGAATTTGTCGTTAACGGAATGGAGCGACTGATTTCCGGTAGCTCTGAGGTCGGGAGCGAGAGGAGCGAGAGCGTCAGAAACGCTCCTGACGAGAGTATCGAGCAGCTGATAGGAATTCAGCGGGACGAAGCAGCGCACGGTGACGAGCGAATAGCACAAGGAACGGGATATAGCATAGGGATAAGTGCCGGAGCTTTGCACGACAACGTAAGGCGAGGTGCATACGCCCTGTTTTGCGGCAGGCAAAGCGACGTCGATATCCGCGTTGGAAAGGGTGTTAATGATATCGGAATAATTCATGACTGCCTCATTTCATACTGTGGAGAGCGTTAGCGAAGCCGAGCAGGGCTTGAGGAGCGAAGTGGTGAACGGCGGGGGCGAGAATGGAGTATCTGCCGCCGAAGCCAAGCTCAAGGAAAACGGAATAGGGCATATGACCCTCAACGCCGACGGAAAAAAGGCTGCCGTCGAAAGCGGAAACGCCCTGAATAGTGCGTCTTGCCATACCCGTTCTGTCAGTCCAGGGGCGATTGGCTTTGGCGAAGGATTCCATATTGAGAGCGGCAGCGGAGCCGGAGCGGCGGAGGCATACGCGGGCGTTTGCGGAATAAGCGGAAAGACCGGAGATAAGGGGGTCAATGTCAATTCTGAGCTTCAACCGAATCAGCCTCCAGATCAATAATTCTGCAAGAAGGGGATATATCCCTGACGCATGCGGCGCGATAGAATACTCCGCCGATGAGAATAAGGTCACCGGCGGAAGCGTTGTCGTCGAAAGCGAGGAGTCTGAAATTATGGCAGGTGCTTTCAGGGATATATCCGGCAATTTCTATAACATTAGCGAGATGACGGTTGTTTTTGGAATAAAAATAACCGCTGGTATAAGCGAAAAGCACAGGGGGCAGCTGCGTTCCGAAAGGACCCTCGGAGCGGGAATAGACCTCAAAATCATCGAGGAGCCCGTTTCTGCACAGTCTGCATCTGAGGGAAGAGACGGCGGTATCGAGAGCCAAATCAGACCGCCTCCTCTGCGCGAGGGATATTGCGGGAACGTGCGGGGCGGTAGAGTCTTGCGAGAGCGAGCCAGTAATTTCTGCCGTCAGGGAGACTGATACCGTCGGGAAGCGAGACGGAATCGCATTTAGCCTTAATGAGAAGCCCCTCGTAGGAAGCGGCGTTAACGTCGCCGGAATGCTTGCCGAGAAGCAAAAGGAGCTGTTCCTGAGAGAAAGCGGAGCAGGCGCATTCGCCGGAATTTTCCCTGAGATTGAATCTCAGCAGAGGGAGCAGAGCGGAGTAATCGCCGTCGTTGATAATGTCAGCCATAGAGAAGAAGCCTCCGGAGTGAGAAGTTAAGCGATGTTGGTGATTTTGAAATGCTTCCAGGCGGGGCCGTGATCGAGACCGATCTGACCGAAGATCTGATATTCCTCAGCCGCGCCGGATTTAGAGAGCGGCTCGCGGAAGAAGTTGCCCTTGTCCGGAACGTCCTGTTCAACGGGGCGAATGCAGGAGATATCCGCGCCGAGGAGGACGCCGGAGGGCATAAAGCGGTCGAGCAGAATGCGGACGGGGCCGAAATCGGTTTCAAGCGAGATAAGGTTCACGCCGCCGACGTTGCGGGACTCAGGGAGGTTAAAACCTGCTTGAGAGGCGTAGACAGCAGAGAGCTTCTGTTTAACGGCAGGACCGCAGATAAGGACCATATCGGTAAAATCAGCGCCAGCGTCGAAGGCGTTTTTGAATGCTGAATTAAGTACGGACTGAGTGAGCGCGGCATTCTGGCAATTAACGACAGTACCGGCGGCGGCGAGCATACCGCGGGTCTTGTTAGCCTGGGAGGAATTGCCTGCGAGCTGGTAAACGCCGTTAATGAAGGTATATTCAACATCGCGGGCGATTTTCTCAATAGCCCTTGCGGTCTGGAAATCCAATTCATTTGGGGCGCAGCTCTGGTCAAGCGAGGAGGTAACGCCGCTGAGTCTGCCGCCGCTGGACTGTTTGGCGTAGGTCACGGAGATTTTCTCATGAAATATCTGAGTAACGTTGGTATTCTGGGAGCGGACGTAGCTGACTGCGGTAGGCGCGGTAAGAGAAGCCGTCTCTGAGATAGCGGGCTGAGAAGCGGCGTCGAGGGTATACTCAACGCCGGTAGGGAACTGGAAGTTGTCGGTTTTCACAGCCTTGGACTGAATAAGGCTGAGGAAAGGTGTGACAGCGGGAGTAGAGGAATAGAGCTGACCTGCGAAATTAGGCAGATTAAAAACAGTGCCGGTAGCGTTAACATTTGCCATAAAAAAATCAAATCCTTTCAAAAATAATGCGGAATGCATATCAATGCGGAATTCGTAATTCGTAATTCGTAATTATTGCGGACGGCAATGCAATTCCTGAATGAAAACGCAGTTCCGAATTAGAAATAATTCCGCATTCCGCATTCCGAATTACGAATTAAAATTTACCTAAGGAGAATGCCGTTAGAAGCAGCTTCAGAGATAATAGCGGCAGCGAGGGAATTGTTGCCGGAATCCCTTGCGTGAGCGAGCTGCGAGGCATAAACGGAGGCGTCGGAGGATTGGCGGGGGAAATTGCCCGTGCGACCGGTAGAACCGGAGGGGCGGGAAGCGAGATAGGGCTTGTCTTTAAGAAGTTCGGCGAGGGACTCGCGCACACCGTAAACGGAGCCGTCGTCGCCGACGCCGACAGCGGATTTGTCCATAAGGGCAAAAGCCGCGTCGGAATCGATAAGACCGAGCTGAGAGCCAGCGTTTCTGATTTCAGCGCGAATGAGCCTGTCGTCCGCGTCCCTGAGTTTTTTGTCAATGATCGCCTGCACATCGGCGGGAATGGAGGGTGACTGACGTTGGCTTCGCTGCCGAATAAGGCTTTCAAGCAATTCGGTGCTGAGGTTGTTCTGACGGGCGAAAGAATTGATAACGGAGCGTTCGGCTCGCTGTCTGCGTGAATCGAGCGCGGCAGCGAGCGAATCGGCGATTCTTTCAGCGTCAGCGTCGGAAATAGTCTGAATACCGGTGTTCTGAAGATTATCCATGATAGCATGTACTCCTTCCGTTTCGGCGCGGATAAAAAAAAGTGAGCGCCAGCCCGTCGGCAAAATATAATAGTATAGATGTAGAGTGGGACAATACATCGGGAAAAGTCAATGAAAAAAAAGCAACGGGAATCATTCCACGTCAGAGAGGGAAAATTCGTGAGCGATAGCGCGAAGCTCCGCGTCGGCGTCAGGAGCGACAGTCCATTTTTGGATATAGCTTTTGCGGCTGCGGAGGTGAGCGGCGACTTCCTGTCTGTCATTGGACATTTCGGTAAAATCGTCCTCAAGAATAGGATAAAGGTGTTCGATTTCGGCAAAGATACCGTCGGGAAAAACCCCGCCGAGATAAACGGCGCGCATTTTAAGCAAAGCGATAGCGAGCCATTTTAGAGCAGGTTCCCACGAAGCCCATTTTTCCTCGCATCTGGAGATAAGCTCCCAATAGAGAGCGCGCATACTCTTGCCGGACTGCATAAGACCCTTTAGCTGTTCGAGGGTGACGTTAGGAACGCTCATCAAGTCGAACATATCGTTTTTGGTACGGTTGATAGCGGCTTCAAAACGGTCAGAATAGCCGAAGCCGGATTCAAGCTTCTGGAGCTTTGCCTGTCTTGAAGCGCTGTCGCCCATAACGGCGGGGTCGGTCTGCAAATCGACGAGAGCGCCGGGAGAGAGACGGATATTGTCGAGAGATTCAGCCTTAGCGTCGGTAGCGACGGTCTGAGGGAACATATTGAATTTAAGAGCGTCCGCGTCGTCGGAATTAAGGTGATTGTAGGCGTTCTGGAGGTCGATAAGCTCTTCCACGTCGCTTTCGCCTTTAAGGTCGCCCGAAAGACCCTCGTTGACGATAACGAAGGCTGGAATGAAATCAAGACCGGTGTCAATATCCCCGCCGCCGCTGACAATGCGTCCGAAGCCGTCAAAAATGCCCTCATTGAGGAAGCAGCGACCGTCGCGCATAAAATACTTTTGTTTCCAGATGCGCTGCTTTTCGCGGAGGGACTCAGAATTGGTCTGATAGAAGAAGATGATTTTGTCGAGGGAATCGCAGTCGTCGTCGGCTGTAGAATAGACGAATTCAAAGGAGGGGCGGAATGTGACACGTGGCTCCCTGCCGGGAGCGCCGCTGATTTTAAGAGCGACGCGTCTGCCGATAAAGCAATCGCGTGCCGCCTGAATGAGCTTGTTTTTGAAGCGGGAATTTTCAAGAATACCGTCGAGAAGCGCCTGAGCGCGAGCGATGTCGTCAGGGTCAGCGAAGCGGGATCTGAGATTGATTTCAGGGGAACGCCCGAACATAAAACCGGCTTCACGCTTGATAAGCTTTTTAACGAGATTGACCTTTTTTCTTGTAGGCTTGTAATCCAGACCGGAAGCGACCTGCCAGTTCTGACCCCTGCCGTCGTAGAAGTCGTAAAGGCGGATAGTGCGGGAGATATCCTCAAGGATATCCTGCCCCCAAAGTCCGCCAAGCTCGGCGAGAATAAAATCTGTAGGCTTGACCGTCAAAAGAAATCACTCCTTCATCAAATATAATGTAATAAACTATCTTGTACCCCTGCTTTTGACAGAGGGACGGAGAGCGGGGTGTGAGACGAAATCGAAATAAACGCCGTAACGAAGGGCGTCGCAGCAGTGATCGTTTTCCTTGAGCGGACGGTCCTCGCCGCAGGAGGCGGCGTATTTGGAATCCCAGACATAAGAAGGAATTTCGCCGAGGGTATGGACGCATTCGGGCGAAAGGAGGAGCCTTTCCCTGACAAGCTGAGAAGAAACGACGGAAATGCCCTTAGCGACAGAATTTTTAGCGGGGATAACATTGGTGAAGCCGTCGTGTCTGAGGCGAGTGATGAAGGAGCTTGCGGAGGGGTCGATAATGATAGGGACGTCGCGTCTGCCGCCTGTAAAAGCGAGCATATCGGAGGAATACTGACCGTCGTCCTTCTGAGCGGGAACGCCGTTCTGGGAGCATCTGCCGTCGTGGAAATACTCGCGGTCAACGTAATGAGAGATATTGTCGCCTGTACCGGCGGCGAAGAAGTGGAGAAAAACGCATGGGTTGAACGTGCCGTAGTCAACAGCGACGAAATCCCTTTCGGGAGAGAAGGGGATATCCTCAGCGACGTTTTTTGAATCGTCAAACATGGAATAGATAACGCCGTCGGCGGCGGACCATTCGCCGAGAATGAATCGGCGGGCGAAAACGCCGGTGTACATACACCTGTACCTGTCGAGGGTTCTCTGAGAGAGGGTAAGGTTGTCTGTCATAAGGAAGTGGACGTAAAGGAGCCTGCGTTCGGAAGCCCTGTCGATCCAGCCGGTCTTGAACCAGTGATAAGGACCCTCAGGGTTGCAGTTGAACCACCACTTCGCGCCCTCGACGGAGCATCTTGCGGTTGCCTGATTGACGAAGGACTCAGGCATGAGGGCGACCTCGTCAAAAAGCACGCCCGCGAGGGTAATGCCTTGGATAAGGTCGCGTGAAGCCTCGTCCTTGCCGCCGAAGAGGTAGAAATAATTTTCCCTGCCGCGGTAGGAGACAGTGATAAGATTATCGGTGCGCCTGTCGGAGAAGGAATAGGGGAGAGAGGAGAGCATTTGTTCAAGGGGAGAGATAACATTGCGTCTGAGGGAGGTAACGGTTTTGCCGCAGAGAGCGAAATTTGCGCCGGAGAAATTCTGAGTAGCCCACATAACGAAGGAGAGCGACATACTGAGGGTTTTGCCGGAGCGGATAGCGCCGTCGGCGATAACGCCGTCGAAGTCGGCTGAGGAAGAGCCGTCGAGCCACCAGCCGAGGATTTTGAGTTGTTTGGGAGAGAAGGGAGCGAATCTGAATCCGCCCTTAATTTTGCTCAAAAGCGGTCACCCTCCTCCGAAGGAGCTGAATCAGAGAGAGCGGGGGAGCTTCTGAGCGCGTCGAAGAACTGCGACATAAACTGACCGCCGTCGTCGTCGTCAAGGAATTTGCGTCGTATTTCCTCAGTCTGAGCCTTAATTTTATCGAGTTGAGCTACGCCGGTTTTCCTGTCGATATCGGTTTCGTTGTCAGAGACGATCTGTCTTAGCTCCTGAATAAATTTAAGGTCGCCGCCGACAGCCTTTTTAAAGACAGCGAGAGTGACGAGCATATAATTATCCGCGTCGGCATCGTCGATACCGAGAGCGAGAAGCTCATCGCGCGCGGACTGATCAGCGACAGGAAGAGCGAGCAGGCGTTTCATACAAGTTCTGAATTTTCTTGGTCTGCCGCGTTTGCGGTCAGAAGCGGCTGGGAAAGCCGTATTCATCCGAATACACCCCCTGAATAATTAGGAATTGCGCGTTTTTCCACATAAAGAATTTATTAATCATTTCAAATTCCTTACAATAGCATTTTAACATAAAGGGGACTGCAAATCAATGAAGAGATGCCAAAATAAAAAAAAGATTGAAAAAACGGAAACGAGCTGATATACTATATGTAGTATAAGAAAAAGGAGAGATACGAATGAAATGCCCATATTGCGGATACACAGAGAGCAAGGTAGTGGATTCAAGATCGACGGAGGACGGGAATAAGATACGTCGGCGGAGGGAATGTCTGCAATGCGAGAAGAGGTTCACGACATACGAATATATAGAAGCCGTGCCGATAATAGTAATAAAGAAGAATAAATACTGTGAGCCATTCGACCGGGAGAAGCTGCTGCAGAGCATGCTCAGGGCGTGCAAGAAGAGCGAGACGGACCTGAAAGCGCTTGAGAAGGCGGTAGACGAGATAGAGACAGTGCTGCTGAATTCGACGGAGCGAGAGATAACGTCGGTAGAATTAGGAGAGATGGCGCTGGACAAGCTGATGAAGATAAATCAGGTAGCGTACGTGCGATTTGCGTCAGTATACAGGCAGTTCCGGGACGTAGACACATTCATGCGCGAGCTGAAGAAGCTGTCGAACAAATAGAGATGGAAAGAATCACAGGAATAAGATACATAACGGAGCCGGCTGCGGAGGAAATCAAGAGAAGGTCAGAATACAGCGCGGAGTTTCTGAACGCGCTGATAAAGAGGGGACAGATAACGTACAATCAGATACTCTACCCGTACGCGGACGCGCTATCACTGAGCGGAGGAGAAGGTACGGAGAGCACGCGGATATTCGGGACACACATACTGCTGCGGAATGTAGAAGAGAGCGCGGCGTGTGAAGCGATGGGTGAAGCGATGCGGGAGAGGGGAGCGGAATACGAGCTGACGGAATTCACCATGTACGAGGGAGCTGTAATGGCGGCTGACGTGAGGGAATTTCTGAAAAAAGGGTCGGACAAAGCGCTGAACTGTGCGGGGGATTTCGGAGAGCTGCTGACCGGATATGCGCGGCACTGGCGTATAAGGGAATGCGCGAGGATATACGCGTCGTTCTGCGAGATGGCATACCGCCGGACGAAGGGCGGAATAGCGGGACTGTGCGGAGGGAAGCTGATAATTCTGACAGGGGAGGAAGGACTGCGTGAAGCGGCTGAGATATACGTCCAAAAGACAGGCGAAACAGAGCGGCAGGCACAAAAAACGTAAAAAACTATAAATGAGCATAAAAGAGATAGCTTCGTCAAAATGCACAAAAGAGAGTTAAGCAACAATAGCCAGAAGGGCAGACTTCTCCCCACCACTTTGTGCAAAGTCAAAAATAAATGAAACCCTTTCAAAGAGAATGGTCTGTGAAACTGATTCCAGGCAGCACTCGCACAGGGAACATCACGTTCAAAAATAACGGCGAATTCAACATAGACGTAGCCATGCTTGCGGAAAGCACGCCGTGGGAAACGCCGACAGCATACGACAATCAAGGCAACGTGACAGAAACGGTGAATAAATACGCTGTATATAAGACAAAAAATTCGTCAGTGGAATACACAGCGGAGCAGTTGAAAGCGGCGGCAGGTACTACATGGACGGAGAGAACGGAATAATAAACATGGGCACGCTGTCTCCGAACCAGAGCAAGACGCGGGGAGAAAGGCAAGAAAAGCAAAAAAGACGAAAAGTGATCTAAAAGATTCACAAAGCCAAAAAAACAAAAAAAATATCAGCTCCCGACACGTAACAACGCGGCGGGAGCTGAAATTTTAAGAGGGATTATAATGAAAAAAAGAAAAAAGGGGATGTCGTGATTAAAAGCTCAAGGCAAAGCCTCAAGACATGAAATATAAGCGCGTGGAGGACAAGGGAGAATTACTCTTCGATGACCTTGTAGAGCTTATACTTGACAAGGATTTCCTCGTCCTTAATATTGTCGCAGACGAGAGTAGCGTTAGAGATAATGCCGCCCTCGATGAGCTTCTGCAGACCAACGAGCTGACAGAGCTTGCTCTTGAGATTGAGCTTGTCGCCATCATCGGTAACCAGATAGATATTGCCCTGGCACTTGTCAATGATAGCGAGGAATTCATTAACGTCAACATTGCTAAGAGACCATACTGTACTCATAATAAAATCATCCTTTCAGAAAAAGAACTCATAGAAAAAAAGCTTACAACAAATTGCTTGAGGGAATGCGGGAGGAGGAACGTAATCGAAGCCCCTTCGCAATCACCGAGGTCATTATACCACATTCTCCGTCAATGTCAATAGATTTGAAGTAACTTTTTTGTGAGAAGAACCAAAGAAAAGCGACTCTCGTAAAATAAAATCGCATTTTTTTGTGCAACATGCACGTGATTTTTTCAAAATCCCTCTAAAAACGAATGAAAAAAACCGCATTGCTTGTGACTAATCCCCCAAAAGGGGAATCAAACGCAAATAAATTTGTGCAAGCGGGCATTACGGCGTAAGAAAAATTTTACACCGCCAAAACGCGGGAAAAGTGCAAAATAATTCAAGAATTCATCAAATAGGCTTGAACAGGCGGCAAATTTGTGCTATTCTATAAATAAGCGCGGAGAAAAAATAACCGCCTGTAGTCTAACACGGCATCCCGCTTCCTCCTTTTCACTATATATTATAATACAATCGGAGCGGCATGTACAATACCCTTTGATAAATTTGGCATTACTTCCAAAAAAAGCAGTGGTAAGAAGTGCGTATTGCCGTGATTCGGGGCAATCCGACAGGGAGCGCGAATGAAAAACCGTAAAAAAAGACGAGAGAGGAACGATGTAATTTGAACAAGCTGAAGAAACTGTTAAAATTCAACCTTAGCCACATGGCGTGTTTATTCATCAGTATAATAATGCTGATAGGGGTAGGGATATATGTAGGTCTGCCGTGGCTGATAGATTTTTATATAGACAACACAGCGGTAGAGGTTTCGCCCAACACGCATAAGGTAATGATATCTATGCTGTACTCGATAGGCGTGCCGACATTCATTTCGCTTGCGATGGCGTGGCTGCTGACAATGAACATCAGCAAAGGGAAGTCGTTCATCAAGAGGAATGTAACGTGTCTGAGGGTAATAAGCATATGCAGCTTGGTGATAGCAGTAATGGTGCAATTTTTCTCAACCTTTCTGACGTCGTTTTTCCCGTTGATAATCACGGTAATATTCCTGCTTTTAGCGTTGTTGTCGGCGGTATTCGCCAATTTATTCCAGACAGCCATCAAATACAAGGAAGAAAATGACCTGACGGTCTGAGTAAGGAGGAGAAACCTTGCCTATAGTAGTAAATTTAGACGTAATGATGGCAAAGAGGAAGATAGGCGCGTCGGAGCTTGCGTCAAGAGTAGGGATAACGCTGTCAAACCTTTCTATATTAAAGAACAACAGAGCCAAAGCGATAAGGTTTTCGACGCTGCTTGCCATCTGCAAGGAGCTGGACTGCCAGCCCGGGGACATATTGGAGTACCGTCATGGAGATGACGACGAAGAGGACGAGGACGAGGATCTGAGCAAATAAAAAGAGCGAGAGCGGAGAGTGGGGGGAAGAAAGTGATAATAACGCCGTATAATATAATAATAGCCGCGGGGTGTTTAGCGGGAGCATTGCTCATGTTCACGCGATTCAGGCGGCAGCGAGCGGTGAGCGTTCCGGCGGGCATACTGATGATTATGGGAGGAATATACATTCTGTGTCGGGAATTCATCAAAGGCTTTGCGGAGAGCGCGGTAAGCGCGTGGGTAGCGAGGGGTGTGCTTGTAGTATTCCTGATATACCTTCTGCTGTGCTGGAATAATCTCAAAGCGGAGGGCAATTCCGAATTTGACGACAAAGGCGACCGCGGCGGAGATTGAGAAAAAACAAAGAAGAAACAAAAAAACAAAGAAGAAAAAAGCAAGCGCGAAGCGCCCAACTAGCGAGCGAATGCGAGCGTGGGAGTCGAGGGGGTCTGGACCTCCTCGCGGGTCAAGGGCAGGGCCCTTGCGGGGGGTGGGGCAGCGCCCCACAAGCGAGGCGAAGCCGAGCGAGCAAGACGCGCCAAGCCAAACAAAGAGGAAAGGCGAATACCAAAGCACCACCCACCAAAAGCAAGACGCGCCAAGCCAAACAAAGAGGAAAGGCGAATACCAACAAGGCGAATACCAACAAGGCGAATACCAACAACGCTTCCCTCAAAAATGATTTCCATAAAGAGAACAAAGCTCACATTTGCATTTGTTTATATTAAATTTACAAATTAATGTAAAAAAATAAGAATTTATACTGTATGCTAAAAACAGGATAATGTGAAGGAAGTGAGATCATGGCAGCGAAGAACTTCAAGATACCGCGTGAGCAGCTGAAGCCCCTTGTACGGGGAAAAGGACTGTGCATAGCGCCTGACACAGTGCTTGTAGACGGAATGCCGGTGTCGATAGTGTACCGTGTAATGCCGTCGTGGCATTACGACAGCGGGTGGAGATTCTTTTCCGGCACAGAGAGCGACGACTACCTCTCGGATTCACGCTTCAACGGCGTATACGATCTCAATACGGTAGTGAACTACTGTCCGGAGACGCTGAAGCTGCTTGACTCCCCGCCGTATACAGCCTACAGGCGCGATGAAAACGGCGACTGGATAAACATATCGTATGACGTTGACTGGCGCTACTGGTCATGAACGAAGAAAATCTTAAAAAAAAACTCTTTCATAAACCCTCTATTCCCAATAAATAACGGATACCGTCCCGAAAGCCGACAAAAGTCGAGGAAGGTATCCGTTGTTTATTTTCTTTACGAGTAAAGAACAGCCTGACGACTGAAAAGCGGGGGGGAATTATGAATTAGCTTCGATGAAATTGACGAGAGCGCCGACGGTTGTGATGTTTTCGATTTCGGAATCATCAACCTGCATATCGAACTCATCGCCCAAAGTCATCATAAGGTCCATAACGTCCAGAGAATCGGCGCCGAGGTCATCAAGAATATCGGTTTCCAAAGTAATAGAATCCTCCTCAACGTCAAACTGTGCCGCAAGAATATCCCTGACCTTTTCAAATACCACAAAAAACACCTCCCTCTGAGGATAATGCGGGCTTTGCCGTAAAAAAAGTTGAATTCTGCCCGCACATATGCTATCATAATAGAGACCGGCGGCATAAGCGCGGAATAATTCATTTTCCAGAAAAAGCCACTACTAAGATATTATTAGCATAAAGCGCATTTGTCAATATCTTTAATCAAAATTTTTATAATTTTAATTTTTTTAAAAAAAGACAGGAGAAGAAAGCAATGAGCAAAAAGCATTTCGCAGTAATAGGACATCCGATAGGACACACAATGTCGCCATTCATACATAGGGAACTGTTCAGGCTGAACGGCATTGACGGGGAATACACGACAGAGGATATCCAGCCGGACGCGCTGGACAGAGAGATACCGCGGCTGCTGAGGGAGCTTGACGGCTTCAACGTGACGATTCCGTACAAATCGGCGGTAATACCCTATCTGGACAGTATAGAGGGAGTAGCGGAGGAATACGGTTCAGTTAACACGGTAAGGTGCGCTGACCGTTCAGGTAGGACGACCGACCCTACAGGCTTTGTACGGGCGCTGGGTGCCGCGGGGATAGAACTCAGCGGAGAGGTCTGCGTGTTAGGAGCGGGAGGAGTGAGCAGAGTATTCGCAGGTGAAGCCGCCCGGGCAGGGTGTGAAGTGACATTCGGAGTACTGGAAAGCGACAAGGCTTCAGCGGAGAGGATAATAGAGGACATAAGGAAGCACCATCCGGAATTCAGAGCGAATGTGAAGGATATCGGCGGGCTTGAGGGTGGATACGACCTTCTGATAAACGCGACTCCGGTAGGGATGTATCCAAGGACGAACGCCATGCCGGTAGCAAAGGAAGTATTGGGGAGAAGTAAAGCGGTATTCGACGCGGTATATAATCCGGAGAACACGGAGCTTATCAAATCGGCGCGGGAATTGGGTTGTAAAGCGCAGGGAGGAATGCCGATGCTTGTGTGGCAGGCGGCGGCGGCGCAGGAGATATGGTTAGGGGTAAAATTCGAGTCGGAAGAGGTAGTGAAGGTAATAACCTCAGCGACGGAGTACATGAACGAGAATTTCAGAGGTAATTAACGCAACAGGAAAAAGGATAGCGCGAAGAGCCCCTCGCCTCAACGCGCATGGAAAAAAGAAGAATGAAGGCGCAACCGAAAAAGCGTCCAAATAATATAGCATTGTTCGGAAACAGAAAATTCTTCCCATTTGCAAAACAAAAAACCACAAAAAAACGAGGTAACGCAGAAAATGATGAACAAAAACATAGTGCTGTTCGGATTCATGGGGTGCGGAAAAAGCACAGTAGGGACAGAGCTTGCCCGAAAGACAGGCAGGAAGCTTGTAGACACAGACGCGCTCATCGAGAAGAGAGAGGGAATGAGCGTAAGCGAAATATTCTCAAAGCACGGAGAGGAATACTTCCGGAACCGCGAGCATGAAATATGCGTGGAGCTTGCGGGGAAGGAGCGTCTGATAATATCAGCGGGAGGAGGAGCGCTGACATTCCGCCGGAATATAGAAGCATTGCGGGAGGGCTGTAAGCTTGTGCTGCTCGACGTGCCGCCGGAGGTAATATATGAACGGCTGAAATACGACACAACGCGGCCGCTGCTGCAATGCGACGATAAGCTCGGAGCGATAAGGGAGCTTTACGCACGGCGGGAAGCCATCTACCGCGAAGCGGCGGATTACGTGGTAAACGGCGACAGACCCCGCGGCTTTGTTGCGCTCGACGTTATGAAAGCCGTAGGAATACTGTAAAGTTATATAACTATCCAACTACTCAAAGGAAGTAATATAATGCAAAGCATCACATTAAAAGCAAACGATACGTATGAAGTTGATATAGCGGTGATAGGCGGAGGGGCTTCAGGACTTGCGGCGGCAGCGGCGGCGGGGCGTGAGCTTGGTGCAAAGGGGAGAATAGCCCTTATCGACGCGCAGCCGCGCTGCGGAAAGAAGCTGCTTGCCACCGGCAACGGAAGGTGCAACCTCACAAACCGCAACGCGATTCCGAATAAATATCACACAGATTCCGTTCACACGCTGAGTCGGGTTTTCAGCGGCGTAAATGTCGAAGATACGCTGAGTTTTTTTGAAACGCTGGGACTTGTCTGGCGTGAAGAGGACGAAGGGCGAATATATCCGGCATGCGGACAGGCGTCAGCGGTGCTGGATCTGCTGCGTTTAGAGCTTGCGCGGCTGAATATACCGGAGGTGTGCGGCTGTCGAGTAGAGAGGATAGAGCCGGACGACGAAGGGTTCCGGCTGACGTGTTCCACGGGAGGAATGCGCGCGAAGTCGGTGATAGTCGCCTGCGGAGGGAAAGCCGCGCCGAATCTGGGCGGAGTGGACTGGGGCTATGAACTTCTTCACAGGCTGGGACACAGCGTGACGGAGCTGAACCCATCGCTCTGTCCGATACCGGTAGAATCGCCGCATCTCAGCTCGCTCAAGGGAATACGTGCGCATGCCAAGGCAGTACTGTGCGACGGGCGCGGCGAGATTTTTTCTGACACAGGCGAGGTGCAATTCGGGGACAAAGCGCTTTCAGGGATAGTAATATTTCAGCTATCGTCAGCGGCGGCGAATATCGGGAGCAGGGATCTGCGGATAGAGCTTGACATGCTTCCCGAACGCGACGGCGAAGGAATTATCCGTATGCTCACAAAGCGGAGAACGCTGCTGCCGCACCTGACGCTTGAAAATTTCCTCACGGGCGTATTCAATAAGCGCATAGGAATGTGCATTCTCAAGCAGGCGGGACTCACGCCGCTTTCGCGTGGAGCGGGGGAGCTTTCGGATCCGGACATACGCCGGATATCGTCAATAATCAAGAGATGGCGGTTTCCCGTGAGCGGCAAGCCCCAGTGGAACAGCGCGCAGGTGACAAGCGGCGGCGTGAGGCTATCGGAATTCGACGGACTTACAATGCAGTCGCGGCTGTGCAGAGGGCTATACGCGGCGGGAGAGGTACTCGACGCGGACGGCTTCTGCGGGGGCTACAATCTGCAATGGGCGTGGAGCAGCGGCATTTTGGCAGGCAGAAGCGCGGCGCGCACGCTGACAGAAAGGAACTGAAAAATAACAATGAAAATATTCGCAATAGAATCCTCATGCGACGACACGGCGGCTGCCGTAGTGGAGGACGGCAGAAGGGTGCATTCCTCCGTAGTAGCCTCGCAGGTATTCCGGCATGTGGAATTCGGCGGGGTCGTGCCCGAAATAGCTGGACGAATGCACTGTGAAGCGATATCGGACGTAGCGAGTGAAGCGCTCGCGCGCGCCGGCATGAAAATCAGCGATATCGACGCGATAGCGGTCACGGCATATCCGGGACTTATCGGCTCGCTGCTGGTAGGGGTAAGCTTTGCGAAAGGGCTGTCGCTGACCTGTGGCAAGCCGCTGGTTGCGGTGCATCACCTGCGCGGGCATATTGCGGCGAACTACATTTCCCATTCCGGATTGGAGCCGCCGTTTCTGTGCCTTGTAGTTTCGGGCGGACATAGCCATATAGTTGAAGTGACAGACTACACCACAATGAGAATTATCGGAAGAACGCGGGACGACGCGGCAGGCGAAGCGTTTGACAAGACGGCGCGTACAATAGGACTGCCGTATCCTGGGGGAGTCCACATGGACAAGCTGGCGGAAAACGGCAATCCCGACGCGTTCAAATTTCCCGTACCCAAGGTGAATGGCTCGCCGTATGATTTCAGCTTTTCAGGCTTAAAGACAGCGGTGATAAATACGATACATAATATGCAGCAAAAAGGAATAGAAGTTCCGCGTGAGGACATGGCAGCGTCGGTGCGGAAATCTGTAGTGAATATTCTCACCGAACGCTTTCTCCTTGCCGCGAAAGACACCGGGCAGAGCAGACTTGTGCTTGCGGGGGGAGTATCTGCGAATTCGCTTCTCCGCAGGCGAATGGAGGAGCTTTGCCGTGAACGCGGGCTGGAATTATACTATCCGGAGCTATCGCTCTGCGGCGACAACGCGGCGATGATCGGAGCGCAGGGATATTATGAATATCTGAGTGGCAATATTGCCGATATGAGCCTGAATGCGCGAGCCGAAGCGAATATTGAAGCATAAAATTAAATACTGTCCGTTATACGAATTTATCGTCCGGCGCGGACTTATATTTGCTTATAGTCGCGAGCCATTCAGCGTCAAGCACGGCTTCTATCTGTGCGGTATCTGACGTTTCGGGAAGAAACCCTTTTTCCTCGTTTGTCCTGATTCGCTGCGGAATGTTTCTGCCGCTTCTGTTTTTATTTATTTGCTTCATCTCATTGCGAACTATAGGCAGAAAATATCTCATTGAGCCGATATCCTTTATACCTCTTCTGCCGATATCATTTATCACATTAATTATGGTTTCGCTGTCCGCTCCGAAAAGATACATTTCTTCTATCGCCAGAATATCGGAATGCCTGAAGCGGCGTCCGGTAACGGCGGCAAAAGCATTCTCTATCCGTTTTGTGGCGGCGTCGGCGTCGGCGTCGGCGTCGGCAGCGGCAGAAAAGCAGCTTTCGCTTTCTGTTATGCTTTCGTTTGCTTTGCTTTCATATTCTTTTGTTTTGTTTGCTATGCTTTCGTTTGCTATGCTTTCGTTTGCTTTGCTTTCGTTTGCTTTGCTTTCGTTTGCTTTGCTTTCGTTTGCTTTGCTTTCGTTTACTTTGCTTTCGTTTACTTTTGTTTTGTTTTCTTTTGTTTGTTGCATTTCCGCTGTTTTTTCAGGGGTTTTTGCTGCGGAAACTCCGTTAATGAAGGGCTGAACTTCATTTGTGTAAATCTCCGGTTTCTCAGCGGGGTTATTGACGCAATTGGTTTTGTCAGCGCAATCCCCGTTGTCAAGAAGCCAGTATTTGCTTTTGTCCGCCTTGCTTCTTGCGGTTACCTGCGAATAATGCCGCTGAATTTCCACGGAGGTTACAACAGAGCGCTTCATGAGGTTGTAATCAAACAAACCGATTTCGGCGCAGTATTCTATCACCTGTAAAGCCATATCCTTGTCCCTGAGCCATCTGTTGCCGATAGCTCGCACAACATAGCAAGCCAGCACGTCCAGCGGAATCTCCAGAAAATACCCGTTGGCGTACACCTTGCTGAGAACCACGTCGTAAACGCAGTAGCCCGTGGGGCCGTATTTCTGCATCAGCTCCATAATGGCAATTTCGTCCCAATCGTGAACGTCCTTGTAAAAGTAATCAAGCCCAGTCTTTCTCGGTCTTGGCATAAGAACACATCCCTTTTTTCCGGCTGCTTGGCGTATGCTGCGGCAGTCTTAGAGTATACAATCAAGTTCCTTTTACGGAATCTCATGTATATTATAGTCTTATATTCTGGATTTGTCAATACCATTTCCACTTATTTTCTCATTCGTGCGACGAAAATTTCAGAAAAATGCAATAAAAAAAGACTGCCGTTCCGTTTGAGGCAGTCTTTTTGATTACATACAAAATTTAATTATTGCTAATTTTTGCGTCCCTCGACATATCCCTGACCGCCAACGACGACCATGACTGTTTTGACGAAAATGAACACGTCGAAAATGACGGAGCGCTTTATGACATATTCCTTGTCGAAGTAGACCTTTTCCTCAGCGGGAACGCAGTCGCGCCCGTTGACCTGCGCCCAGCCGGTCACGCCCGGACGGACGTCGTAAACGCCTTCGCGCATACGGAGCTTATGCACATCGGATTCGCCCATGATAAGCGGTCTGGGACCGACAAGGCTCATATCGCCCTTGAGGACGTTGTAAAGCTGCGGAAGCTCGTCGATGGAGGTTTTTCTCAGCACGCGGCCCACTCTTGTGATGTGAGCGTAAGGATCCGAGAGATCGGAGGTAGCGGTTTCGTGGGGAGCGTTAACCTTCATTGTGCGGAATTTATAGACCTTGAAGAGATTGCCGTTCTTACCGACGCGCTTCTGGCTGAAAATAACGGAGCCGTTGGAATCGAGCTTTATCAAAACGGCAACGACGGCGAAAAGCGGAAGAAGAAAAACGAGAGCCGCCGCGGAAACGCAGATATCAAACAATCTTTTGAGAATTGTGTAAACAGGTTTTGTCCTGATACGTAAGTCGTCGAAATAAAGCGTGCCCGTGTAGCTCTCACGCACGTTAACCATGACAAATACCCCCTTCAAATCACCTGACAATCACAGCAACAGGCTCATGCCTTTTGCTTGTTAATAGTATATCACATCATTTATCGAATTTCAATATATTTTTTTTGTTTTTTGAATTTTTATCAAATTTTTCAAAAAGTAATCACCGACGTCCGATAAATACTTATTAAATAACGATAAATATTGCGATTTTAAGATTTAACAGGAAATAGTGTCTATTAATAATTTAGCCGATTAAAGCGCGTTTGTGCATTCTGACGAAAAGAAGGTTTTCGGCAAGGGTGGATTTTTTACTCACACGTCATATTTCATAAATTTTATTGCATTTCATCATGTCACATTCAGCAATATCATGAGTGACAAGAACGACGGTTCTGTCCGCGCAGAATTCGTCCACGCGGTTGATGACGCGTTCCCTGAGTCCGGGGTCCAGTCCCTTGAAAGGCTCGTCCATCAGAATAAGCGCGGAATCGCGGGCGAGCGCACGGGCAATATTCACACGCTGCTTCATGCCGCCGGAAAAATCCTCAGGATAATTCTTCGACTCGCCGGCAAGCTCCATTGCCGCGAGAATCTCACGTGCGCGCTCCTTTGAACAGCCGGCGGCGGCGGTGATGTTTTCCTCGGCGGTGAGCCACGGGAGCAGGCGGTATTCCTGAAAAACATAAGATATACTGCCCGCGGGAAGTTCTAAGCTGCCGCTGTCTGGGGAGATAAGTCCGGCGATAATATTGAGGACGGTAGTCTTGCCGCCGCCGGAAGCGCCCAGCAGACAGACGCGCCCGCCGTCAGGGACTTCCATTGAGAAGTCGGCGAGCACCTGCTTTTCGCCGAACGACTTGAAGATATTACATAATCTTAGCGGCATTTGAATCCCTCCTGACGAGATGAAGCTTCCCGCATATATGTCCGACCGACCATATAAGGAATTTTTCAAGCGAAATACTGAGTATTATCACGACAGCGGTCCAAGCGAAGAGGTCAGCGGTTTCGAGATAGATTTTGGAATAATAGAGCTGACGGCCGATGGAGTCCCTTGTCACGCCGATAACCTCGGCAGCGACGCCCGCCTTCCATGAAAGACCGAGAGCGGTCCGGCACGCCGCCATCATGTAGGGCAGCACGGAGGGAACGTATATTTTCATCACACGTTTTTTCGGGTTCATTCCGTAGACCCTTGCCATTTCGAGGAGCTTTGGGTCAACCTCGCGGATACCCTGAAATACGTTGCCGTAGACCACGGGCAGCACCATCAGGAAGGATATGAATACCGGAACGCGCTGTCCCGTGAGCCATACGAGAGCCAGAATGATGAATGAAGCGACGGGAGTGGATTTAATAAGAGTGACAGCGGGGGAGAAGAATTCGCGTGCGAATCCGGACTTGTGACATAATACAGCGAGAGCCGCGCCGGTGATACTTCCCAGAAGGAATCCCTCAGTGATTCTTCCGAGAGAGAAAAGGGAATATTTCCAGAATTCAGCCGTGCGGGAAAGCTCCCACAGGCGGCGAGCGACATTCAAAGGGGACGCGACGAGCAGCTCCATGTTCACGATCAAACAGACAAGCTGCCACAGCACAAGCCAGAGTGCCGCGACAGCCGCCTTAATCATGAATTTTTTAAATTTACTCCGTTTATCAGCCGACATAATAGAATTCATCGTCCGGAGCAGAACCGCCCACGGACTGAGGATCCGCGTTGAGCAGCACGTCGATGAAGCCCGCGACGGATTTCTTCATATCCTCACCGGTCACGCTGACAATATTGCAATTTGGGATAGCCTGTTTTGCGAGAGCCTCGTTGGGGATAACGCCCAGCTCGACGACAGCGGAAACGGTGTTGTCGATATCATTGATAGCGGCGTCGGAGGAAGCGGCGAAGTCGTTAAGGAATGTCCTGAAAGCGCCCTCGTTATCCTTGAGCCAATCGGTGCGGACGATAACGACGCCCTGAGCTATGGGAGTATCGCATACCTTGTTCCATTCAGCCTGGATATCGGTGACAGAGAATTCCTTCTCAGCCTTTTTGAGCTGACCCTTGATAGCGGTAGCCTTAGGCTCCGGAACCATAATAGTCTGCACGTCTCCGCTGACGATTTTAGCGGTAAGCTCATCGACGGAGTATTCGTAGCTAACCTTAACGTCGTCAAGACCGTTCTTTTCGATGACGAAATTCAGGATATATTCGGGGTTGGAGCCCTGTACGCCGGAGGGCGCGTAAATGGTCTTGCCCTTGAGGTCAGCTACCGACTTGACCTCGCCTGACGTGTCAATCATATAGAGGACGCCGAGAGTGCTGACGGCAGCGACCTTGATATTGCCGCCGGTGACCTTGTAGAGCTTTGCGGCGAGGTTGGTGGGAACGCACGCCACGTCAACGTCGCCGGAAGAAATTTTAGCTACCATCTGGGTAGGCTCTTCGGCATAGTCGGCGGCGTAGGAATTGGAATAAATGTTCTTACCGTCGCTGTAAGGCTCGGCTATAGTAGCCTTCTGACTTGCGAGCTTGGCGAGGGAAACGCCTGTGGGACCGTAAAGAGCGCCGAATCTGACCTGTGTGGAGACAGTGGAGAGATTGGAAGCATCGTCAGAGGGTGAAACGTTCCCATCCTTTTTGTCCGTGCCGCAAGCGGCGAGGGATACCATCATTGCCAGCGACATGACAACCGCTGAGATTCTTGAAATTGTTTTCATAGATACAATTCCTTCCTATAAAATAAAAATATATTGTATAACAAGCGTCAAAACGCCTGTCATTCAATCAAAGCAAAGCGCGCAAGTCTCAAAGGGACTGAGGATTGAGAATTTCAATGACCTTGCCCCTGCGTGAGATAACGCCGGACTGTTCGAGAGCAGCGAGGGCGCGGTAGAGCGAAGCGCGGGAGACATTGAGCCGGACGGCAAGCTCCGCGCAGCTTTTGATAACAACCTCAGGCTTTCCGTTGTCCGTATTGAATTCACCGAGAAGGAAGTCAGTGAGCCTGCGTTCGACGGAGCCCTTGGAGAGCGTGCGGATTTTGCGGTTGAGGAAGGCGACACGTCCGCAGAAGAATTCCATAATGTTGGCGGCGATCTGAGGATAAAGTGACATAAGGCGCATAGGCTCCATTGCGCCAATGAACATCACGCGGCACTTTCCGGCGGCTCTGACCTCGGAAGCGACAGGATCCGCGCCGCGGCAGGCGAGCGAAGCGATATCGAACGGCTGACCGCTTCCCACGGCATTAAGCAGCGTTTTGCAAACGCCGCCGTCGTCGTCGTCGCCCGAATATATTCTCACCGAACCGGAAATCATTATGCTCCAGGAGTTTTTCCTCATTTCGGCAGGAACGGGTTCGTTTCCCGAAAACGAAAACACACTCACGCCGGAATCGTCAAGAAAGCCGCGTATCTGTTCCGCGCCGCAGCCTGCGAACAGCGCGCAGCCGCCCGCGATTTCATAATCACGGACATTCGGCTCGCATTTTTTCAAATCAACCTGCCTGCCTTTCCTCGGAAAAATGTATCATTTAATACAGTTTCCATAGCATTATACACTAAGCTGCGCCCTTTGTCAAGAGCTGTTTTGAAAAAGGCAGAGAAAGAAAAAAGCAGAGCGAAGCGCCCAACTAGCGAGCGAATGCGAGCGTGGGGTCCAGGGGGCGAGCTCCCTGGCAGGTCAAGGGCAGCGCCCTTGCGGGGGGTGGGGCAGCGCCCCACAAGCGAGGCGAAGGCGAGCGAGCAAGACGCGCCAAGACAAATAACAAGGAAAGGCGAATACCAAAGCACCACCCGCCAAGCCAAACAAAGAGGAAAGGCGAATACAAAAAAAACACGGCGGCAGGGCAATTTATAAAATTGCCGGAGCGTCGTGTTTTGAATTAAAAATTATTGTATCAGAGGGGCATATCGCCGGAGCCGCCGATGTAGCTCGAATCGCGTGGAAGACCGAGCGACTGCATGACCGACTCTTCCTTTTCCCTCATACGGACGGCCTCCAAGCCGCCCTGTTCGTGGTCGTAGCCAAGGAGATGGAGCATGGAATGCGCTGTGAGATAGCCCATTTCCCGCTGGAAGGAATGCCCGTATTTTTTCGCCTGTTCAACGGCGATAGGAACGCAGAGAACGATATCGCCAAGCTGCTTTGCGCCGGTTGCGGGGTTTACGTCGTAATTCCCGTCGATACCGAGCGGGAAAGAAAGCACGTCGGTGGGAGCGTCGTGATTGCGGAATTTAGCGTTAAGCTGCTGAATTTCGTCCACGTCCACGAACGACACGCAGACCTCGCAGGAGCCTGAGATTTTTTCCATTTGCAGGACAGCGTTGCAGCATCTTCTTATCAGGAGTCTGATACCGGTAGGAATTTTAACCGCCCTTTGCCTGTCTTCTATAATGACCTTTGTTCTGTCCAATTATATTACCTCCTGTCGTTACAAATAAAAATAATTACACACTGATTGTCGATTAAGGCTTATTTTTTTCAGTTTTCTCACTTTTTTCATATGCCTTTATAATATCCTGAACCAGCCTGTGACGCACGACGTCGCGCCCGTCGAAGCGGACGGTAGTAATGCCGTCGATGTTGTTCAGTATACGTATCACCTGTGAGAGACCGGATTTTTTGCCGTCCGGCAGATCTATCTGGGTAACGTCGCCGTTAATCACCATTTTGGAGCGGAATCCCAAGCGGGTGAGGAACATTTTCATTTGTTCCCGCGAAGTATTCTGCGCCTCATCGAGAATAATGAAGCTGTCGTCGAGAGTGCGTCCGCGCATATAGGCAAGCGGCGCGACTTCGATAGTGCCTCTTTCGAGATAACGCTGATAGCTTTCGGCGCCGAGCATGTCAAAAAGCGCGTCATAGAGAGGTCTGAGATAGGGGTCAATTTTTGACTGAAGATCCCCCGGCAGGAAACCGAGCTTTTCGCCCGCCTCGACAGCCGGACGCGTGAGGATAATTCTCTCAACGTCGCCCCTGCGGAAAGCGGCGACAGCCATAGCCACGGCAAGATAAGTCTTGCCGGTTCCGGCGGGACCCACGCCGAAGGTAATGGAATGCCCGGCAATAGCTTTTACGTAATTGCTTTGTCCGATAGTCTTAGGCTTAACGGGCTTGCCCCTTGAGGTGATGCAAATACACTCATCCGGCAGATTGTCCCACTGACCCTCCAGATTATCCCGCACAAGGGAAATGCAATACATCACAGACTGTTCGCATAGCGTCTCGCCGCGTCTGACGAGAGCGAGCATGGAATTAATGGCGCGAACCGCCGAATTAACGTCGTTTTCCTCGCCGGACACTTTGATTTCCGAGCCGCGGGTAACGATGCTCACATGGAAAGCCCTTTCCACCAGCTTAATGTTTTCGTCATAGCTGCCGAAAAGGCTCACAGCGTACTCCAGCCTGTCTATTTGCACGGTTTCATCGTACAATGCCTGAAGACTCCTCTCACAAATACAAAAATTAATGTGGCGTGATTAAATTTCGCCGACAGGCAAACTGTGCCGTCCGAGCGAAAAAGCGACAAAATATTTACCTTCGACAAGATTCAATCATCACATTTACCTAAGTATTATAACATGCTTTTTCAAAAATGTCACTATTTTTTTGAAAATTTACTCAATTTTTTATAATTTTTTCATATTTTTTTTAATTTTCACACACGCATAAACAATTTTTTTACGATACAGAAAAAAACACCCTCTGAGCAAATCAATACTCAGGGGGTAAAAATAATAAAAGAATAAGTCAGTGAGCGGTTTTGCTCCACGCCTTCATGCGGAGAGCCTTGTCGAGAATCACCTTACGCATTCTGATAGATTTAGGCGTAACCTCCACAAGCTCGTCGTCGGCTATGAATTCAAGACACTGCTCCAGACTCAGCACCGTATGAGGTACAAGTCTGAGAGCCTCGTCCGAACCGGCGGCGCGGGTGTTGGTAACGTGCTTTTTCTTGCAGACGTTCACCACAATGTCCTCGGATTTCGGGGACGCGCCCACAATCATTCCCTCGTACACTGGAACATTGGGACCAATGAACATGCGCCCTCTCTCCTGAGAATTCCAAAGACCGTAGGCTGTGGTCTCGCCTGTCTCGTGAGCTATCAGACTTCCCTGCTGACGCACTACTATGTCACCTTTATATGGCTCGTAGCCGTCAAAAACGTGATTCATTATGCCGTTGCCGTTGGTGTCGGTGAGGAATTCGGAACGGTAGCCCATCAGACCACGCGCCGGTATTCTGAATTCAAGATGCGTCATACCTGTCTCACGTGTGTCCATATTCAGCATTTCAGCCTTGCGCGAGCCTAATTTTTCCATGACCGTACCGACGTAATCCTGCGGAACCTCTATCATAAGCAGTTCTATCGGTTCGCATTTGCGACCGTTTATCTCCTTATATATAACCTGCGGGCGCGATACCTGAAATTCAAAATTCTGCCGGCGCATGGTTTCTATGAGAATCGAAAGGTGAAGCTCGCCTCTGCCGGACACCTTGAAGCAGTCGGTTGTGTCTGTTTCCTCCACACGCATGGCGACGTTGGTTTCCACCTCTTTGAAGAGCCTGTCGCGTATGTTGCGGCTGGTGACGTACTTGCCTTCCCTGCCCGCAAAGGGAGAATTATTCACCATGAACATCATGGAAACCGTAGGCTCGTCAATCTTGATGAACGGCAGCGCTTCCACGCATTCGGGCGCGCAGGCAGTTTCGCCGATATTCAGGTCGCTGAGTCCGGATACAGAAATAATGTCGCCGACCGACGCGCTCTCGGATTCCACACGGCGCAGTCCCTCGAACTGATAGAGCTTGCCGATTTTGACATTCTGCGTCGTTCCGTCGCTGTGGCAGAGAACGAGCTGCTGTCCGTTCTTTATCGTACCTCTCTCGACGCGCCCTATTCCTATGCGTCCCACGTAGTCGTCATAGTCGATATTCGAGAAAAGCACCTGCGCGGGGGCTTCCGCGTCGCCAACAGGAGCGGGTATCTCGCTGAGTATCGTCTCAAAAAGCGCCTGCATGTCCTTGCCCATGTTGTCGGGATCAAGCGATGAATAGCCGTCGCGTCCCGAAGCGTACACCACGGGGAATTCAAGCTGATCCTCGTTGGCTCCAAGGTCTATGAATAAATCGAGTATCTGGTCGATGACCTCGGCGGGTCTTGCGCCCGGACGGTCGATCTTGTTGATAACGACAATCGGCTTCTTGCCAAGACCGAGCGCCTTTTTCAGCACAAAGCGCGTCTGCGGCATACAGCCCTCGAATGCGTCCACAAGCAGCAGAATGCCGTCAACCATCATCAGAATACGCTCCACCTCGCCGCCGAAGTCCGCGTGACCGGGGGTATCTATAATGTTTATCTTCACGCCCTTGTAACGCACGGCGGTCTGCTTTGAGAGTATCGTGATACCTCTTTCCCTTTCAAGGTCGTTTGAATCCATCACGCGCTCGGCGACGGCTTCATTCTCCCTGAAAATGCCGCTCTGCTTCAGAAGCTGATCCACAAGCGTAGTCTTGCCGTGGTCAACGTGCGCCACTATAGCGATATTTCTCAGCCTGTCCTGTGTCTTTACACCCATTCGATTTTACCTCTTTTATGTTATTGTTACCCTGTATTATATCATATATTTATTTGGTTTTGAACCACATCAGCGTAAAAAAAAACGCCCTCGCATGAAGAAATGCGGGGGCGTTTATTAAAATTTTTTGTAAATTTTTCCGCGGGCTGAATTATGCCGCTGTTGCAACTGTGAAAAAGTTACAGTCGAACAATGCTATTTTGCGGCGTTCAGAATCATTTCAGCACATTTTACCCCGTCCACCGCCGCCGACATTATTCCTCCGGCAAATCCCGCGCCCTCTCCGCAGGGATAGAGTCCCGCGGCAGCCGGAGACTGCATGTCCTCCCCCCTGAGAATTCTCACAGGGGAGCTGCTCCGCGTTTCGGGCGCGGTGAGAAGCGCGTCGTGAGCGGCAAAGCCCTTGAGCCTTTTGTCCATCAGCAGAATGCCGCTCTTCATGGATTGAGTTATGAATTCCGGCAGACAGCAGCTTATTTCGCCAAGCGCGACTGACGGACGGTAGGTGGGAATGACATTCCCCAGCGCCGACGAGGGCGTTCCGTTGAGCAGGTCGCCGACGAGCTGCGCCGGTGCGGAGCTGCTGCCGGTGTAGGAGTACGCCGCTCTCTCTATCCGCCGCTGGAATTCCACTCCCGCAAGCGGGTGACCGCTGCCGAAATCGGAGGGATTCACGCCCACGAGAAGTGCGCTGTTGGCGTTTGCGCCGTCGCGTGCAAAGAAGCTCATACCGTTGGTGACAACGCTCTCCGGCTCGCTCGCAGCAGCCACGACATGCCCGCCTGGACACATGCAGAATGTATAAACGCCCCTGCCGTCCGGCAGGTGAACCGCGAGCTTGTAGTCGGCAGCGCCCAGTTCCGCGCTTCCGGCGAATGCTCCGTACTGCGCGGCGTTGATGACGCTCTGGGGGTGTTCGATCCTCGCGCCGACAGCGAAGGGCTTGGAAATCATGGGGATTCCCCTGTCAAAAAGCATACGGAATGTGTCACGCGCCGAATGTCCCGTTGCGAGAATGACGCTGTGAGCGGGAAGTATTTCTTCATGTCCGTCCCTGCTGCCGGTTACGGTGACGGATTTGAGTCTCCCGTTCACGACGCACACGTCCGAAAGTCGGGTAAAGAATCTGTATTCCCCGCCCAGGGACGTGATACGCGCACGCATATTCAGCAGCACGTTGAGCAGCACGTCCGTACCCACATGCGGCTTTGAATTATAGAGAATTTCCTCCGCCGCGCCGGAGCGCACGAACTGCTCTAAGATGAAATGAATGCGTCTGTCTTTGGTTCCGGTGGTGAGCTTTCCGTCGGAGAAGGTTCCCGCGCCGCCCTCGCCGAATTGGATATTGCTTACGGGGTCAAGCTCCCCGCCCGCAAAGTATCGTTCCACAGAGGCTCGGCGGGAATCAACATCGCCGCCGCGCTCGAGTATGACCGGACGCTGACCGCCCATCGCGAGAACAAGCGCGGCGAAAAGCCCCGCGGGTCCGCTCCCCACGACAATCGGACGTTCCGGCAGAGGTTTCGTCACCTCCACGCTGTAGACATAAGGCGCCGCCCGCGTTATGTTTTTTATACCGCGTGAGAGAATCAGCTTTTCGGTCGCGGGATTTTTGACCTCGCATTCCACTGCGCATACAAAGTGGACATTCTCTTTTTTACGCGCATCGACGGATTTTTTTGTGAGCCTGACTTTTTTCAGCTCGGACGGCGCGACCCTTGCGATTTTCGCAGCGGCGGCGGTCAGGTAATTCAAATTCATGTCCTTTATCGGGACTTTTATTTCGGAAATCTGTATCATAATTATTTTCTGTCAATAACGAGAGTGTATATTTCTGCGTTTTCCTTAGGCGCGGAATAGAAATCCGGACGGGTTCCAATGTGGTCAAATCCGAATTTTTCATACAGGGAACGCGCCGGAATATTCGACGTGCGAACCTCCAGCGTCAATTCGCTCATGCCGGCTTCCACCGCCTTGGCTATCTGCGCCCCGATAAGTGCCGAGGCGACTTTTTTCCTCCTGAATTCCGGCGGCACGGCAACGTTGCAGACATATGCGCTGTCGCCGAGGTGATGAACTCCCATGTAACCGGCGACTCTGCCGCCCGCAAGAGCCGTGAGAAAGACAGCCGACGGCACATTAAGCTCCTCCGCCAATGACTTCTCGCTCCACGGCTCGGAGAAGCACTGGCGTTCTATCTCCGCAATTTCAGCAATGTGGCTGGCATTCATGGGAACAATCCGTATTTCGGTTTCGTTTTGCATCTGTACTTCACCCTGGAATATTTATTAATTCAGAAGCTTTTCAGTTTCGGAATAAATCCTGTCGCGGCACTGGCGGTAATCCTCCTCGCTGCCGCCGAACGGGTCGGGAATATCTCCTAAAACCCTTATCTTGTGGTCGGGAATGCCGAGTCTGAGCAGGAAATATCTGTGCTGCTGAGTCATTACGGCGAAAATGTCGGTTTTCTCAGCTATTTCGGGATTGAGCCGTCTGCTGCGGTGACCCGTCAGGTCAATTCCCTTTTCGCGGCAAACGTCTATGGCGTGCTGACTTGCAGGCTCGCCGTTGAACGCGGAAAGTCCGGCGCTTGAAACGGTTATCCCTTTGTCGGGATATTTCTCAGCGATTATGCCCCGCGCAATTCCCTCCGCCATAGGGGAACGGCATGTGTTGCCCGTGCAGATGAATGTTATATGCATGGCTATACACCGCCCTTTAATTTTTGTGAAGCTCGATTTCCTCGCCCTGATCTATCACAAGGAGGTTTGGAGAATCGAATTTTTCCGCTCTCTCGCGGTCGAAGAATCTGTCGCCGCTTGCCGCGATTACGTGATATGGAACGTCGTGCTTTGCCCCGACGAGCTTCGCGCATTCGGCGGCTTCCCTGAGATCCATGTTGTAAACGCCGTCGCAGCAGTAGAAAGCGTAGTCGATATTTTCCGAAGCAAGCTCCGCCATCTGTCCGGTTTTGCTCGTGTCGCCGGAAACGTATATCTTCACGCCGTCCGAAAGCGTTACGATATACCCCACGCATTCCTTTGCGTTGTGATTGCGGTTGAAGCCGGCTTCCACAGCCTTCACCGAAGCAAATCCCAAGTCAAAGGTCATGTGTTTCCCCTTTACAAGAGCCTCCTTCCATGTGACGGTGCGGCAGTCGGGTGCGCGGGAGGTGATTTTGTCAGTAGCCGTGTGGTCGAAATGCCCGTGGGTCACAAGAATCAGGTCTGCCGCCGGTTCATAGCCGCTGCCGGCGTAGGGGTCGATATAGATGACCTTGTTTTCCGGCGTAGTGATTCTCAGGCTCGCGTGTCCCATATAGAGAAGTCTCGCGGAGGGGGCGGTCTGACTGCCGCTCTGTACGGACTCCCCCGCGTCGGGCGCGGAAGAGCTGCCGCCGCCAGCGTTTCCCGTACTGCCGACGCACGATGTAAGCGTAAGAAGCATACATATTGATGTGAATACTGCCTTGAATTTTTTCATGAATTATACCTCGATTCTATTAAGAATTATTATCCCTTCGCGTCAAACCAATTTTCTCCGGAATGCGCGTCAACCGTCAGCGGAACGGAGAGCGCTGCCGCCTTTTCCATCTCGTTTATCAGGATATCAGTGGCTTTCTGAACCTCGTCACGCGGGCATTCCAGAATAAGCTCGTCGTGTATCTGGAGAATCAGCCGCGACCTCATGCCCTCGGCGGCAAGGCGGTCATGCACGGCTATCATGGCAATTTTGATGATGTCGGCAGCCGTACCCTGAATTGGCATATTCCGGGCGACGCGTTCACCGAACGAACGCGTCTGGAAATTGGAGGCGGTCAGTTCGGGAAGATACCGCCGCCTGCCGTAGAGCGTTTCGGCGTAACCGGTAGCTTTAGCCTTTTCGACGACCTTCTTCATATAGTCGGCGATGGCTGAATATTTACGCATATATCCGCTGATATACGCCGAAGCCTCGGCGTTGCTTACTCCGATATCCTTGGCGAGCGAGAATGCGGAAATCCCATAGACAATTCCGAAATTGACCGCCTTGGCGTTGCTCCTCATGCGCGGGGTGACCTCCTCAAGCCCGATACCGAATACCTGCGAGGCTGTGACGGCGTGAATATCCGTGCCGTTCCTGAACGCCTCGGTCATGGTTTCGTCGCCCGCCATGTGAGCCAGCACGCGCAGCTCTATCTGACTGTAATCCGCGTCAACGAGAAGCATTCCTTCCCCTGCGCGGAAGAATTTGCGAAGCTCGCTCCCAAGCTCCGTGCGGACGGGAATGTTCTGCAGATTCGGCTCGACTGAGCTTATTCTGCCCGTGCGGGTTTCGGTCTGACGGAATTTAGTATGAATCCTGCCGTCAGCGGCGATTGCCTTTCTGAGTCCCTGACAGTAGGTGGAGGTCAGCTTGGTGAGCGTGCGGTACTCGAGAATGAGCGATACGATTTCGTTGTCCGCGGCAAGGCGTTCAAGCACGTCGGCGTTTGTGGAATAGCCGGTCTTGGTTTTTTTGCCGCCTGGCAGCTTGAGTTTTTCAAAGAGAACCGTTCCGGTCTGTTTTGGGGAATTAATATTGAATTCCTCGCCCGCGATCTGATAAATTTTCGCGGTGATTTCATCGACGCGCACGGAGAGCCGCTTCCCGAATTCGTCAAGAGCCTGCGCGTCGGCGGAGAATCCGGCTGTTTCCATGTCGGCGAGGACGCGGGCAAGCGGAATTTCGATTTTTTCAAGCAGCTCGCTCTGACCGTTGCGCTGAATCTCCGCAAGGATTTTGGCGCACATCGCCTGCATTCTCAGGCAGAAGAGCGGCGTTCTGAGTTCGGACGGAACGTTGTCCGGCAGCGGGGAAGCGTACTGTGCCGCGAGCTTTTCGGGATCCTCGCAGTCGGACGAGGGATTGAGCACATACGCGCCGAGCATTATATCGCACTCCACGTTACGGGGAACGATTTCCAAAGGTTCGAGCGCGTGGATTGCGGATTTTAAATCATAGGTGAATTTTTTAACCGAATCATTGCCGAGTATACCGCGGCAGAATTCCTTAACGTCGTCCTGTGTGACAACGGTGACGCTTCCGTTTCTCGAAACGCAGGCGCGTCCGAGGTCTGAATCCAGAGTGAAATAAACCTCGCCGTCCGCCAGAATACCGGCGATAAGCTCTCCGACGCTCCGGCAGAATACGATATCGGCGGAATATTCCTCACTGCCCGTTGAATGGGGCGCGGGCGCGGATTCGGCGTGGGAGGATTCCCTGAACCATTCCTTTTTCATTTTTTCCAGCTGGCTGAAAAGCTCGAAGCGGAGCATGATTTCCGTGACCTTTTCCGTGTCGGGCGGTGACGGCACATATTCGTTCAGGTCGGTGGGAACGGGCGCGTCAGTGCTGACAGTTCCGAGCCAGCGGCTGAGGTAGGCGCTTTCCCTGCCCTCAATGAGCTTTTTGCGAATACCGGGCTTTACGTCTATTTCGTCTATGTGGGAATAGATATAGTCGAGACTTCCGAAGCGTCCTATGAGGTCAAGAGCGCCCTTTTCGCCGATTCCTGGGACTCCGGGGATATTGTCGCTCGTATCGCCCTGTATCGCCTTGACCTCGATGAGCTGAATTGGCTTAACGCCGTAGTCCTCCATAATTTTCCGCTCGTCGTAAATGACCGCCTCCGCCTTGCCCTGCTTTGTGGTGAGCATACGGACAGCCACGCCGTCGCCGACGAGCTGAAGCGTGTCGCGGTCGCCTGTCGCTATTACGCAGGAATCCTCCGGATTGCGGCGGCAAGCCTCGGCGAGCGTGCCGAGAATATCGTCCGCCTCCCAGCCCTCGGCAGAGAGAAGCCGTATTCCCATAGCGGTCAGAAGCTCCTTGAGCGGCTGGAGCTGCATGGCAAGCTCCTGCCCTTGTATTCGGAATATTTCAGGTGGCGGAAGGTAGGGGCTTTCAGATCGAATGCCACAGCGATACAGTCGGGGCGCGTGTCGGCGTAGATTTTATGGAACATTGTGAGAAATCCGTAAATAGCGTTGGTAAAGAACCCGTCCTTTGTGGTGAGCGGACGCACTCCGTAATATGCGCGGTTAATTATGCTGTTTCCGTCAAGCACAAGCAGCTTCATTTTATAGCAGCCTCCACATTCGTTTTTTTATATTATATACCGTGCGAGTGGAAAATGGAAGTTTTTTATTAGGCTTTGAAAAAAAAAGCAAGCGTAAGCGCCAATAACTAGCGAGCGTTTTTTTTCCAGGCGAGCGTGGGAGTCGAGGGGGTCTGGACCTCCTCGCGGGTCAAGGGCAGCGCCCCACGAGCGAGGCGAAGCCGAACGAGCAAGACCAGCCCAAAACGTACAACAGGTTCAGGCGAATACCGACGGCACTTCCCTCAAAAATTGATTTTGGTGGACGCGGAACAGTTGACATTTTTTACGTTGGAATTATAATATAATGTACGCTGAAAATCATACAAAGGGTGATAGAATGAAAAAGCTGCTTTCCAAAACCCGCGCCGCCATCGACAGGTACGGAATGCTGGGTCAGAATGAAAAAATAGCCGTGGGCGTATCAGGCGGCAAGGACTCCCTTGTGCTGCTGCGTCTGATGGCGGCGCTGCGTGAATTCCACCCCGCGCGCTTCGGACTTGCCGCGCTCTGTCTGGACCCATGCTTCGGGGGAAAGGCTGCCGACTACAGCGGGGTTGAATCGCTCTGTTCGGAGCTTGACGTACCGCTCATAATAAAGCGTTCAAGACTGGGCGAAATAATCTTTGAGGAACGCGGGGAAAAAAATCCCTGTTCGCTCTGTGCGAGAATGCGGCGCGGCATACTTCACAACATGGCGTTGGAAGCAGGCTGTACGCGGCTTGCGCTCGGTCATCATATGGACGACGCGGCGGCGACATTCTGGCTGAATCTCACATCGGGAAGCCGTATAGGTTGTTTTTCTCCCGTGACGTACCTCGACCGCAAGGGGATAACCCTGATCCGTCCCATGATATTCTGCCGCGAACGCGAGATAAGCGCAGCCGCCGTCCGTCTCGGACTTCCGGTGATGAAGAGCGCCTGTCCCGCCGACGGCTGCACTCAGCGAGCCGCCGCGCAGAATATACTCATTCAGCTTGAAAAAAATTACCCCGACCTCACCGGAAAGATCATCGCCGCCATGCAGAGCGGCAATATTTCCGGCTGGTGAGTATAAACGATTGAAACTAAAAACGCCGGCAGCGGAAGAAGATTTCCGTTGCCGGCGATAATTCATTTTTTGCTCAGAGAGGGTTACGGCTGGATATCGTAGGTATAGGACTGGGTTTTGGAGTCGTTTTCCACGATAACGCGCATCTGCATTTTATCCGACCAGTAAGTGACGGTATACTGAGTGCCGTACATATTGGTACCGAAATGCTCCTCGTCGGTAGCGGCGAAATCCTGTGCCTTGTCGTTGAGCATGAGGAACGCGTAGGTGCGGTCAATGCCGAAATCATGGTCGTACTGATTCCTGAGCGTGTCGTCGAATGTCTTGTATACCGAAATCTCCTTGAAACGGTTGCTGTAGTCCTTATCGGCGGATCTGACGGATTTATCCTCCATCTTATTGGTGCAGACCTGATGAGATATACCGGTTTCGGGGTATGTAACGGACATTTTACCGTCAATATATTCCACAACAGCGCTGCCGCCATGCTTGTCGGAAAGGAAGAAATGATATGGACCGCTGGAGAAGTCGATGTCATATTCGTCAAGTATCTGGATAGCGCTTTCGACGGTAGCCGCCTTGTCGAGCATGAGTCTGACGGCGAGGAAGGGGGTGATGTTTGCCTTTGATGTATCCTCGCAGTCGGCGACGGGGCATGAGATGAGCGAAGCGCCGAAGAATTCGGAATTAAGACCCTCAGATACGCAGTAGGTAGCCGCGACGGTCTGGAAGGCGTTGCCGTACCACTGATCGAGCTCCTTGCGGGAATTAATGCCGAGATCAGCCATATCGACGAAATTCCATGATCTGTAGCCATTTGCGGGCTTGGCTATGACCATCATTATAGGGGTGTCATATGAATTGTAAAGACGGCACTTTACCATAGCGTATGTGGAAGTGCGGCTGCTGAACGCAACGGAACCTCTTACGACCGGATCAGGCTCAACCTCGCCCGGGAACATGCCGCCGAGACCCTTGAAAAACTTGGATTTAAAAAATTTAATCACATCGTCGTTGGTTTCGCATTCCTTAGTGACAAGCTCGTCGTATTCAAAATTTTCATACTCCATTGTGTAGAACGGGTGGCTGCTCATTTTTCTGAATGTGGTAAGCCCCGCCATTTCGCTTGCGCCCGCGAAGCAGAGATACACCAGAAGCGCCGCCGCGAGAGTAAGAATAACCAGAATGGTCCAAAGCAGGAAGGACTTTATCTTCTGAGCAAGAGTCTTTTGCCTGAGAATAGGAACACCGCTGTCATTTAACTGAATATTCATAATAATTCCTCCATAAGTATAGTTTGAATTACTCATATATATTTAACCATACTTAATCAAAATTGTCAACAACGATATTACCGATTTTTGAAATTTTATATAAAACTTACGAATTCGGCAACGTCAAGACGCTTTGGGGCGTCAGGCTTCTGAGCCGGATATCCCAAGGCGATAAGCGCGGAAACAACGCGGCTTTCGTCGAGTCCGATAACGCGGGCGACCTCGCGCTCATCGAATATTCCCATAATTACCGTACCCAAGCCGTAATTGTGCGCGGCAAGGCAGAAGGTCTGGGCGGCGATTCCCGCATCGAACATCTGCCATTCGTTACCCTTGCCGGTGGTGAAGCTGCCGTCGGGATTGTAGCCGCAAATTCCCCTGACGGATGTCAGAACGACAAGGGCTGCGGAATTTCTGATAATACCGGCGTTGTGTTCTCGTCCCATAACGCCCTCGGCGGCTATTCTTTCCATAACGGCGCGGTCCTGCACTACAACATAGCGCGGGGTCTGGCTGTTCTTCCATGTGGGCGCGAATCTCGCCGCGTCGATGATTTTTTCAACCGTATCGCGGCTGACGCTCTCGTCTGTGAATTTACGCACGCTGCGTCGTGTTTTGATACCTTCTATAAGCTCCATTGTGAAATTCTCCTTATTTTTTGTTGAGCATAACTGTCATGAGCTTGGCGCATTTGTAAACGTCGCCGCAGCCCATAGTTATGATAAGGTCGCCCTCCTGAGCGTTGGCAAGCACGAATTCAGCCACCTCTTCAAACGTGTGTTCCAGATAGCAGCCGGGGATAAGCGCCTGCAGATCCTCTGATTTCACGCCGAGGTCGTCGAATTCCCTGCCGCCCATTATGTCTGTCAGCACAACCTTGTCGGCAATTTGCAGCACATCGGCGAATTCCTGCATATGCTGCTTTGTGCGGGTGTAGGTGAACGGCTGGAACACAGCCCATACCCGCTTGTAATCCATTTCCTTGCAGGCGCGGAGAGTGGCTTCTATCTCCGTCGGGTGATGGGCATAGTCGTCGGCGATGGTGATACCGTTATGTACGGTATGAATTTCAAATCTCCTGCACGCGCCGGAGAACATTCCAAGACCCTTTTTCACGTCGTCCGGAGTCGCGCCGACATAAATTGACGCCGCGGCAGCCGCCAGCGCGTTAAGGACATTGTGTTCGCCAGGAACGCGCAGGGAGATATCGGTGAGCCTTTCGCCGTGACGGCAGAGGTCGAATTTCCAGAAGCCGCCCCCCGCCTGTTCGACGTTTTCGGCGTAGTAGTCGTTTTTGGGATCGAGACCGAACGTGATGATTTTTGCCTTTGTGGTATCGAGAGCCTTCATTGTGTTCGCGTCGTCGCCGTTAGCGATGACAACGCCGGTAGTCTGATCCGCGAACTGGCGGAATGAAGCGATGATGTTATCCAGAGTGCCGAAATAATCAAGATGATCCGCGTCTATATTAAGAATGACAGCCACCTCAGGCGTTATCTGGAGGAACGTATCAACGAATTCGCACGCCTCGCAAACCATGCGGTCGCTTTTGCCTGCTCTGCCGTAGCCCTCGATGAGAGCGAGCTTGCCGCCAATAACGACGGTCGGGTCGAGCTGTCCCGCCATAAGAATTGTAGTTACCATCGACGTTGTAGTTGTCTTGCCGTGAGTGCCGGAGATGGCGATATCGCGCTTGTACCTGCGGCAGACCGCGCCTAAAAGCACGGAACGCTCGATAGTCGGCACGCCGGAATTGAGCGCAGCGACAAGCTCGGGATTGTCCTTGGCGATTGCCGCCGAATAGACCACAAGCTCCGCGTCCCCGATATTCTCGGCGCGCTGACCGATAGCCACCTTGATTCCGAAAGAGCGCAGACGCTTTACGGTGTCGGAATTGTCGTCAACGTCGGAGCCTGTGATAATCTTGCCGTCGCCCCTGAGAATGTCAACGAGCGGACACATTCCCGAACCGCCTATGCCAATGAAGTGAACGCGGCTGACCCTGTTCAGAAGTTCGTCGTATTCTCTGATAACCTTGCTTCTCATTTGTATCAAATCCTTTGTTGAATTATTGTTGTTGTATCTCAATTACACAGGACATATTTTAGCACATTTCAGCGGCACTGTAAAGGGGGATTTTGTTAAAAACACGGAAATCAATTAAATTCCCCGTGTTAAAAATTGACCTCGCCGCCGGTTGCCTTGCGTACCGCCAGAACAATAGTACTCAGCATAATCGCCGGTATTGACAGGAGATACCAGTAAGCCCAGTATTCAGGGCATATCTGTCCCATGACATTAAGGTATCTGTCGGAATAATCCCATACCATCATATTCAGGCGCAGGTTGAGAAGACACCCTACGGCGAATTCCACACCGGTTATATAGAAGCTGCAAAGGCTGCATCTGCCGAGAAGGTCGAGATTGCTGTGACGTTCGTTGCAGCGGTGGATAAGGAGCATACAGATACCGCCTGTGACAGCCATAGTCCAGTGAGTCCTGCCCCGCCAGAGTATCTCGATAAGGCTGTAGACGGCTGCTCCTGTCAGAAAAACCGCGGCGTATTCCTTTGAATTTTTGATTGGACGCATATAATAAGCTGACGTTCCCTCCTGAATTTCGTAGTCAGTCCTATTATTCGCCGGACAAATAAGCAATATCCCACACAAAAAAATGCAATAACCGGCAGGCAATGAAAAAAAGCTCCGTGAACCGGAGGAATCCAGCGGCGCACGGAGCTTTGAAATTCAGACGGAAACGGAAATGCCGAGAATCATCGCGGCGGCGACAATCTGTGCGGCGTTGCAGAGAACCCTGCCCCAGAATGACATATCGCCGGAGGTTCTTTTGGCGTAATCGTTGAACATGGTGATACTGCCGAGCATACCGACGAGTACGAAAACGACAGACACCGTGAAGAGGAAGAAGGAAAACAGAAAAGCGGCAAAGCTCATAATAGTCATCGGGAAGAAGCATACAGTGACCGCCTTGAAGGTTTTGATTAGCGGAAGTCTTTTTCCCTCCAGCGCCGAGAAGAGGTACTGTATACCGGCAAACGCCGCGAGACAGCCCGCCATCGAAAGCAGCGAGAAGAAGAAAATTCCAAGACCTGACGTATTAACGTCCTGTGAAATAAGATTTCCGAGCATATATGAGTCAAGCCCCGTGACCTTGTTGATAGCCCAGTCAACGCCGTTGCTGAAAATCACGGAAGTGCCGAGCGCCGCGAAAATCACATTGACCGCGCCGAACACTATCCACATGAAGCCGCTTTCCACCACAGCGTCTACCGCCTTGTGCGGTTCCTTTGAAAAGAACGCCTTGGCGCAGTCGAATAATCCCATACCAAGCTCCTTGACGTCAAATCCGCCGGAGTTTTGTTGAGGGGCAGGCGCTCCGTCGCAGTTCGGGCAGGTATTGTCGGGTCTGAGCAACGCTCCGCATCGGGTACAAAATCTTGATTCCATAAGTATCTCTCCTTTAAAAATAACAGCTCCGCGTCAGTCAACGCTCAATTCAGGAAAAGCGATGCCCACAGAGGTTCTGAAGTCGCTTAACGCCTGATCCGCCGTTTTAAGACCGCCGGCGCACTGATTCATATATTTGTTGAAAATATCGGTTATACCGCTGTCGTAGATTGTGATATTTTTCATGGATATTCCCTTGGCAGCCTCGCAAAGCTGCTGATAATAATTCTGACCGCCTATGAACGGATCCTCAAACTGCGGGTCATATCTGACAAGCGAAACGATCTCGCTGCTTGCGGCGAATTCTCCGGTTGTGCGGAAGTACCTCACCGACTGGTCAAGGCGCGTCTCGTCGTCGGTGCAGCCTGTGAATAGCGAAATGAAATCGCCCGCTTCGTCAAGATGTTCGCCGGAGCCGTAGGCGGCGAACCAGCTTCCGCCCCAGCAGTAATTCGCGGGTCCCGGCACTACTGCCCAGTCGCCGTAGCTGCCCTCGCCGTTCATCTTACCGCCGCACGCCTTCTTCATCACATAGAGCATGCATATGCCGGAGGAAAAATATCCGAATACGCTCTGCGTGTCGCTTATGCCGCCGAGCCAAGCCTCCGACCACTGTTCGGCGGTGTACATGAGATGTCCGGAAGCCATTTTCTGAAGATAATCGACATACGCCTGCTTGCGCGGGCTGAGAATGAGCTTTCCGTCCCGCACCCACGGCTGAGTATCGGAAGCGATGAATGGTCTTAGCATATCCTCCTGACCGGCGAGCATTCGCGTCTTGCCGTCCGAGACCTCGTATATTTTCCTTGCGACGTCGTAGAAGCCGTCCCAGCCGGACAGCATGGACTGAATCTGATCGGGGTTGTCGGTTCCCAGATAAGCCTTTGCCATAGAGCGGCGGTACATGAATATACCCGGATCCGCCTGCCAGCCGACAGCCTTGACCCGTCCGCGGGAATCGGTGGCAGCCTGAGCGACATAGGGGAAATACTTTTCAATGGTGACCTCCAGACCGAGCGCGGAAACGTCGGCTGTGAGGTCGGATTCTATGTATTGCCTGATATTGTCGGGCGACAGCATGAAAACGTCGGGGATATCCCTGCCGGAGTCAATTGCCTTTTGCAGCTCGCCGGCGAAATCGGATGAATTCACGGCGCGAATGCTCGCCGTAAAGCTGAGGTCAAGGGGAGTTGTTTTGAGAAAATTCTCCAGCTCGGCGCGGTATTCGTCGGAATAAACCCACACGATGATCCTGCTTTTGCCGCCGCAGGAGCCAAGAACAGCCGTGACAGAGAACAGCGTTGCAGCCGTCAGTATAAGAGATATGATCCTTCGCAGGAATTTATTTCCGCCAAAAATCAAAAAGCCTCTCTCCATTTCGGTTTAACAGAATAGCTAACAGAATTTTTATTGAATAATCGCGAGCAAAAGCTCACAAAGCTATTATATATTATATTCTTCGTTTTTACAAGGTCTATTTTATGAAAAATTTCCAAAAAAGGACAGAGGTGGCTCCAAATGCCGGAATCCCCGAAAAAAGCGGTCAGATATATTTTGTACGGGCTTGTATTTTACGTCGCTGTAAAGTACGGACTGCCGCTGATTGCGCCGTTTGCGATAGGATTGGGAGTGGCGGCGGCGGTACAGAAGCCCGCCGCGCTGCTGTCGGAAAGAATTCCCGCTCTCAGCCGGAGGACAAGCTGCGTGATAATGACCTCGGCTGTGATATTCGGCGCGGCTGTTGTGATTTATTTTGGCGTATGTTCGCTTGTGAACGGCGCGGTTTCGTTCTGCCCGGGAATACCCGAACGCCTTGCGGAAATGAAACGGCTCGTTGCCAAAGCTTGCCAACTGGTGCATGGATTTCTTTTCGGAGAATTACCGCGAATATCTGCCGTCGGTGCTGAGACGTTCGACGTGGCTTGTTTCGGGAATCCCGTCATTTGCGGCGGGAACGTTATTCGCCGCGCTTTCTGCGCTTTTCGCCTGCGGGGATTTTGACGGGATAAGGTCGGGAATAAAGCGTCTGCTCCCTCCGGAAACGTCCCGAAAAGCGTCGCTTCTCGTCAGAACGTCGGCGGAAACAATGGCGGCTCTTTTGAAAACCTACGGAATTATCATGCTTGTCACATTCGCGGAGCTTGCGGCAGGACTGGGTATAATTAATTTAGCCGGATACGACACGGGGAGCATAGTCACCGTCGCGCTGATAATATCCGTTATTGACATTCTGCCCGTTCTCGGAACCGGCACGGTGCTGATCCCGTGGGGATTATATGAGCTGATATCCGGACGGACGGTTTCGGGAATAATGCTGCTCGCTCTTTTCGGAATCATAGAGACAGTGCGGAGCCTGCTGGAGCCAAAGCTGATATCCGGCAGACTGAAAATGCACCCGTTTTTCACCCTTGCGGGAGTATACGCGGGCGGCAGACTTTTCGGCGTCTGGGGAATATTCATTATGCCGCCCGCGATGATGATATTCCGGCAGCTTCACGATTCTCAGTAAAAAAAGCCGCGTTCATTTCCTCCAAAGGCACAGTGACGAACGCGGCTTTTTGCGTTCACAATCTGAATTACAGCCTTTACATGCTTCTGAAAAAAGGGTCTGGCGCGGGGCGCGGCTGGATATGGACTGGATTATCTGACGAATTTACGCCTGTTTATACGGGAAAATCTTTTCCCGCGTCCGGGCTTTTGCCGCGTTTCCCGCGTCGGGGAGCTGAATATCGCCCTCAGGCGATCCGCGCACTTACTGCCTCTTTTTTTAATATCCTCGCATTATTCAGGTGCTTGACATTTTACTTATAATTTAGTATGATAAGGAACAACCGTATTTTTAATAACCGGAAGCAGGTCTTATTCATGGAAAAAATGAATCAAATAAAAAATATAGCTATAATCGGTCTGGGACTTATCGGAGGTTCGCTTGCGAAGGCGATATCCGAGAGAACAGATTATCATGTCATGGCGCAAAACCGCACACGTCAAACGCTTCTCACGGCAATCGCGGACGGCGCGGTTCATGAGGAGCTTACGGAAGGGAATATCGCTAAGGCGGATATGATTATTCTCGGTCTTTACCCCGAAGAGGCTGTGGAATATATGGAGTCCATCGGAAGCAAAGTAAGAAAGGGCGCTCTGGTGATCGACGTTTCGGGCATCAAACGCTACATATGCAGGAATATGCCCCCCATAGCCCGTAAATACGGGTTCGTATTCGTCGGCGCGCACCCTATGGCGGGCAAGGAAAAAAGCGGTTACGCAAACAGCGAGGCTGCCCTATTCGACGGCGCAAGCTTTATTATCACACCCACGGACGATTCTTCAAGGGAAGAGGTGGATTGGCTCGGACGCTTCGCCGCCGAGCTTGGATTCGGAATGCATGTGGTATGCTCGCCTGAGGAACACGACCGCATGATCGCTTTTACCTCGCAGCTGCCGCATGTGCTGGCAAATGCCTATGTGCAGAGTCCTCAGTGCCTTAAACACAGGGGATTCTCAGCCGGAAGCTACCGCGACGTTTCCCGCGTGGCAAGGCTCAACGAGCATCTCTGGGCGGAGCTTTTTCTCCAGAATTCCGACGCGCTGACGCAGGAGCTTGACCTGCTCATCAGGAATATCACCGAAATGTGCGACGCAATCAAGGCGGACGACCGTGAAACGCTTGAAAAAATACTCGGCAGGGGCCGTATGGTAAAGGAGATGCTCGGCGAATGAACTCCATGTCATTCACAGGAACCATTCATGTCAATACAGGCAGACCCTACGACGTTGTTATCCGGAGAGGAATCCTGAATGACTGCGGGAAAATGATAAGGGAAATCCTGCCGAAGGCGGCACGGTGCGTGATAGTTTCCGACAGCAACGTTGCCCCGCTTTACGCTGAAAATGTCAGGGATTCGCTCGTGTCCGCCGGATATGCGGCTTATATCCATGTGTTTCCGGCGGGAGAGGAAAACAAGCGGCTTCCGGCTGTCGTGGGAATGTATGAGGCGTTCACGGGCGCGGAACTCACCCGCAGCGATTTCGCGGTGGCTCTCGGCGGCGGCGTGACGGGCGACATGTGCGGGTTCGCCGCGGCGACTTATCTGCGCGGCATTGATTTTATACAGATTCCCACCACCGTCCTCTCCCAGAACGACAGCTCCGTTGGCGGCAAGACGGGCATAGATCTCGATTGCGGCAAGAATCTTGTCGGCAGTTTTCACCAGCCGCGCCTTGTGCTGATCGACTCCGCAACGCTCTCAACGCTTCCCCGCCGCTACGTTACCGACGGCTTCGGCGAGATTATCAAGCACGGGTGCATCAAGTCCGCGCAGCTTTTTGAATTGCTCGAAAAGCACGGGACGGATCCGGATATGATAGAAGAGCTGACGGCACGTTCCATCGAAATCAAAGCCGGCGTAGTCGAACGTGACGAAAGGGAGTCCGGCGAGAGAATGCTGCTCAATTTCGGTCACACAATGGGTCACGCCATCGAAAAATGCGCCTGCTATAAGGGGATCGCTCATGGCGAGGCTGTGGGCGTGGGTATGCTGATTATGGCGCGCGCGGGAGAAGCCGCCGGACTTTCCGCACGCGGAGTCTCCGACAGGATAGCCCGTCTTCTCGAAAAATGCGGAATGCCCACAAAATGCGGATTCACGACCGGACAGCTCTGCTCGGCGGCTATGCTTGACAAAAAACGGCGCGGCGAATTTATGAATATAGTTCTGCTGCGGGATATAGGCGATTCCTTTGTGCATAAGATAAGATGCGACGGGTTGCCTGATTTTATACGGAAAGGAATGGACTCATGAGCCTTTTTACAAACGAATCGGTATGCAGGATTTCCGGAGGCGGCTCGCTTTGCGGCACGGTGAACATTCCGCCCTCAAAGAGCGCGGCGCACAGGGCGATTCTCTGCGCCGCGCTCGCCGAAGGTAGAAGCGTCCTTTCGCCTATCGAGCTTTCCGACGACATGCGGGCGACGCTCAACGCCGTTTCCGCTCTTGGCGCGTCTGCGGAGCTTTCGGGCGATACGCTCACGATAGACGGCATAGGCGGTCGTTACGGAGACGGTCTTGACGAGCCTGTAACCGTGAACTGTATCGAGTCCGGCTCCACGCTCAGATTCATCATTCCCATCGCCTGCGCCGCCGGAATCAACGGGCGTTTTGTTGGCAGCGGCACGCTTGTTTCACGTCCGGTCGGACTGTACGGCGAGCTTCTCCCTCAGGCGGGCGTGGAATGCGTCTCGGACGGCGGACTTCCCCTCGTTTGCAGAGGAAGGCTTCGCTCCGGAAATTACAGAATGCCAGGCGACATAAGCTCCCAGTTCATCACGGGAATGCTCATGGCGCTCCCGCTTTGCGAAGGCGACAGCAGCATTACCCTCACAACCCCGCTGCAGTCCTCGGCTTATGTCGATATGACCTTGCGCTGTATGTCGGATTTCGGCGTTGAGGTCATTCCCGCCGAAAACGGCTGGTTCATTGCCGGAGGTCAGAGATATTCCGCACGGAATTATTCCATAGAGGGCGACTGGTCGCAGGCAGGATTTTTCCTCGCCGCAGGCGCACTCGGCAGCCGGCTCACCCTGCGCGGTCTGCGTCTTGATTCAGTGCAGGGCGACAGGGCGGCTGTTGAGCTGTTCCGTAAATTCGGCGCGGAAATAGAGCTTAGTCACGACGAGATAACCGTCGGGAGCGGAATACTCCGCGCACAGCGCATCGACGCGCGGCAGATTCCCGACCTCGTGCCTTGTCTCGCGGTATGCGCCGCGCTCTGCGAGGGCACTACCGTCATAGAACACGCCGAAAGGCTGCGCATCAAGGAAAGCGACCGTCTCGCTTCCACAGCCGCAATGATTAATTCGCTCGGCGGCAGGGCAGAGGTCACTCCCGACCGCGACGGGCTTGTAATTCACGGCGTAAAGCGGTTCAGAGGCGGCACTGTCCACGGCTACAGCGATCACAGAATCGTCATGTCCGCGGCAATCGGCGCTCTCTGCGCGGACGGGGAGATTACCATAACGACGCCCCGCAGCGTCCGCAAAAGCTATCCGTCATTCTTTGAAGTATATAATTCTCTTGGAGGTAAGGCAAATGTCATCGACTTGGGGAAATAACATAAAAATATCAATATTCGGCGAAAGCCACGGAGTCGGCATAGGCGTGGTGATCGACGGTCTCCCCGCCGGCGAGGAGCTTGATTTTGACGAGATACAGTTCCAGATGAACCGCCGCGCACCCGGCAACGATTCATCTTCCACCCCGCGCAAGGAGGAGGACATGCCGGAGGTATGCTCAGGTATACTTAACAACGTAACCACAGGCGCGCCCTTGTGCGCCGTCATCGAAAATTCCAACACGCGCTCGGTGGATTACGACAAGCTGCAGCGCCTGCCGCGTCCGGGACACGCCGATTACACCGGCGCGGTCCGCTACAACGGCTACAACGACGTGCGCGGCGGAGGTCATTTCAGCGGAAGGCTCACCGCGCCCCTTACATTCGCGGGAGCCGTATGCCGTCAGATACTTGCGCGCAGGGGCGTGACCGTCGGCGGACATATATACGCCATCGGGAATATGTATGACGATCCGTTCGACCCCGTTTCGGTAAACGCCGAGCAGCTTCTCCGGCTTCAGGAGAGATTCTTCGCCCTCAACCGTCCGGAAGCCGAAAGGGGTATGCGCCGCAGAATCGACGACGCCCGCAGCGATCACGACAGCGTCGGCGGCATTGTGGAAATCGCGGCTGTGGGCGTTCCGGCGGGCATAGGCTCCCCGATGTTCGGCGGCGTTGAGAATGTGCTTGCCTCCATCGTTTACGGCGTTCCGGCTGTCAAGGGCGTGGAATTCGGCGCGGGCTTCGACGTCGCCAGAATGAGGGGCAGCGAGTCCAACGACCCCTTCACCATCGCCGGTAACCGCGTTATCACCACGCGCAATGTCTGCGGCGGAATCCTCGGCGGCATTTCCGACGGCATGCCGATAATACTCCGCGCCGCCGTCAAGCCCACTCCGTCAATATCGCAGGAGCAGCACACCGTTGACCTCAAGGAGCAGCGCGACGCTATCCTCACTGTTGGCGGCAGACATGATCCCTGCATAGTTCCACGCGCACTTCCCGCAATCGAATCGGCTGTCGCAATCGGTCTTGCCGAGCTTATGAAGGAGGTTGGCAGACTGTGAGCATTTCCGGTAGTAATTTCAGCATGTCCGGTCTTCCGGACATTCCGGAGGACTTCGGACTTGACGACGTTCGCGGAGAGATTGACGAGATAGACAAACAGCTTCTTGAGCTTTTTGTCCGCAGAATGCACGTTGCGGGAAAGGTCGCCGCGATAAAAAAGCGAACCGGCGCACCCATCATTCAGCCCGAACGCGAACAGGCTATCCTCAAGCGGGTCGAAGCCGAGGGGGGCGAATTCGGCGGCGGCGCGAGAACTCTCATGGCTACGCTCATCGACATAAGCTGCACCTATCAGCAGATGCTTCTCTACGGCGACGACGGCAAGCTCCGCAAGAAATTCCTCACCGCCGGTAAGATAATCAAAGGCTCCAAAATAGCCTGTCAGGGAACGTCCGGCGCTTATTCGCATCTCGCCGCAAAGCAGTTCTTCGGCGAGGACGCGGAGCCGGTGTTCTTCCCCGGATTCCGTGACGTATTCGACGCAGTGACCGAGGAGTACGCGGATTTCGGCGTGCTTCCTCTCGAAAACACCACCGCCGGCGCGGTCAACGACGTTTACGACCTGCTCACGCTTCACGGGTTCTATATTGTGGGCGAGACGGACGTTGCGATAAATCACTGCCTTCTCGCTCCCAAGGGCGCAAGCCCTGACGGAATAAAGGAGGTCTACGCGCACCCGCAGGCGCTCGCCCAGTGCGCAAGGTACATTCAGACCCACGGCTTCAATACCAACGAGTACAGCAACAACGCCGTCGCCGCAAAGAACGTCGCGCGCTGGAACGATCCCACAAAGGCGGCTATAGCTTCCGGAGTTGCCGGAAAGCAGTTCGGTCTTGACATCTTAGACGAGGGAATTCAGGATATCGACGGCAATCAGACCCGCTTCATTATCATTTCAAAGCACATGGTGATCCGCGACGGCGCGGACAAGATCAGCCTTACGTTCACGCTTCCCCACCGCACGGGAAGTCTTTACCGCGTGCTGTCGAGATTCGCCGCCAACGGTATGAATATATCCAAGATAGAATCCCGTCCCCTCAGAGGTCAGAATTTCCAGTACCGTTTCTATCTTGATTTCAACGGCAACGTACACGACGAGCGCGTTTGCGCGCTGATATGCTCCCTCAGCACTGAAATGAGCTATTTTAAATTCCTCGGAAATTATTGATTTCCCTTAGCTTTCAAAAGTGTGTTGACATTGCGTGCCGGATGTATTAAAATAATTCTATGAGAGAAGGCGGACAGGCATACCGTAAAAAATCTGAAAGGGGCATTCATCATGCTTAACAACAAGAAATTCGCAATGGGATTCATCTGCATCGGCATAGTCGCCATAGTCGCGGCGGTTTTCGTCTCGGCGTTCAATCCCAAGACCTACAGCACCGACGTTCCCGCCGAGCTTGACGAGGCGGTAGCGCTCAGTATTTTCGCGCGCGAGCATGTGTCGCCGTCCGATGTGACTATCGACGGCAAAACCTACAGGTACGCCGCGGTCGGCGGCAGCAAAAGCTTCTTCGGAAGCGAATGCATGGGCGAAAGCCACATGGTACTCGGCTTCAGTAAAAACGACAGTCACGTTGAGGTCTACGCGCTTTGCGGATATTCCGGCTACGGCTTTGTAAACGGAATTCTCGTGGACAACACCGGCGCTTCCTGCGTTCCCACCCTTATTCAGTTCGACGTTAAGGACGGCAGATACATATTCAAAGACGCTCAGGAAGCCAAGGACGGCGGTCAGTTCGTGCCGTCGGTCAGGAATATGTTCCCCGCCGCTCTCGCAAAAAAGGCTATAGACGCTCCCACTGACAGCGAGCTGACGGATTCCATGCTCAGACAGTGCGAGGCATACGCGGAGGCATATCTCAAGGTTATCGGCAGAGAAGCCAAGATCAGCTCCTTCGCCGATGAGGACTTCAAGCTTCTCAGCGACTTCGGCGTTTCCAGCGAGGTGGAAAACGCGCTCTATGAGCTTCACCCTGAATACGGTCTGTACGTCGGCAATTTCGAGAATATAGAGGACGGCGTCCGCTATGTCTACAGTCAGGAATGGAAAGCCGGCGACGAGGAAGGCTCCGGAACAGTCGTCTATACCAAAACAGATTACAAAACCGGCAAGGCTGTCCAGAAATTCACCTACAAAGTCAAGGGGAGCGAGTTTGAAGAGGTCAAGCCAAAGTCAAAAACAAAGTCAAACAAAAAGAAGTAATCTGACACAATCAAACGGGATTCATTACGTGGTGAAAGGATAGTTATAAATGGATTATCAGTCGGAATCATTAAAAAAGCATTACGAATGGAAGGGCAAAATAGAAGTCGTGACGCGCTGTCCCGTGGAGACGAGCGAGGATCTCTCGCTCGCCTATACGCCGGGAGTGGCAAAGCCCTGCCTTGAAATTCAGAAGGATATAAACAAAAGCTATGATCTCACGCGCCGTTCCAACCTTGTCGCGGTAATAACCGACGGCTCGGCGGTGCTGGGTCTGGGCAATATCGGTCCGGAGGCGGGCATGCCCGTTATGGAGGGCAAATGCGCCCTCTTCAAGAAATTCGGCGACGTGGACGCAATTCCGCTCTGCATACGCTCCAACGACGTGGATACCATTGTAAACACCGTCGCCCTGATAGCCGGAAGCTTCGGCGGCGTGAATCTGGAGGATATTTCCGCGCCAAGATGCTTTGAAATCGAACGCAGACTCAAAAAAATCTGCGATATCCCGATATTCCACGACGATCAGCACGGTACGGCTGTATGCGTCGCCGCCGCTATGATAAACGCCTGCCGTCTGACGGGAAGAAAGCTCTCCGAGCTTAAAATCGCGGTAAACGGCGCGGGAGCGGCAGCCATTGCCGTGACCAAGCTGCTTCTGTCTCTCGGCGTGAGGGAAGTCATAATGTGCAACAGCAAGGGCATTATCTGCGAGGGCGACGAACGTCTCAACAGCGAACAGGCTTATATGTCCACAGTAACCAATTCCGCGCACATCAAAGGCACTCTTAAAGAGGCGGTCGCCGGCGCGAACGTGTTCATCGGGCTATCGGCTCCGAATGTGCTGACAGGCGAAATGGTTTCGTCGATGGCTGAGGGCGCGATGGTATTCGCAATGGCAAATCCCACTCCCGAAATTATGCCGGACGTGGCGAAGGCTGCCGGAGCCGCTGTCGTCGGCACAGGCAGGAGCGACTTCCCCAACCAGATAAACAACGTTCTGGCTTTCCCGGGAATATTCCGCGGCGCTCTTGACGTGAGGGCTTCGGATATCAACGACGAAATGAAAATCGCCGCAGCCTATGCCATCGCCGGAATTATAGAGGACAGCGAGCTTTCTCCCGAATACATAATTCCCAGCGCGCTTGACAAGCGCGTTGTGGAAAGGGTATCACGCGCCGTTGCAAAGGCTGCCGTGGAGTCCGGAGTAGCAAGGATCAATATTTAACAAAGGGGCTGTTTTTCGTGATGAATTACAAAAAAATAGCCGCAGTCCTCGCTGCCGCAGCAATAATCGGCTCGTCCTGCGTTTTGGTTCCGGAAGCGTATATGCCGAACGGGGTAGTCACTGTTTCGGCTTCCTCCTCGCTCCGGCTTAATTCCACCGGAAGCGAGGTCACACAGCTCCAGAATAATCTCATACGTCTCGGTTACCTCAAAAGCGGATCGGCTGGCGGCACATACGACGTTGATACCGAAAACGCGGTCAGGCAGTTCCAGTCGGACTACCGCCTTACCGCCGACGGCATAGCGGGCAGCAAGACTCTCAGTCTTATTGATTCAATCGTAAACGGCTCCGTGAACGCAATCGAAGTCAACACGGCTCTTTTGAATGTACGCAGCTCCGCTTCAAAGAGCGGCAGGATTTTAACCACCGTCAAATCCGGACAGAAGTTCATTGCGGAGGGTCAGTCCACCGACTCCGGCGGTACAAAATGGTACAAAATAACCACTGATTCCGGCGTGGGATATATATGCGCCGAATACGCAAAGAGCGTTACCGTCGGTCAGAATCCCGACGCCTCCTCACAGGCGGCAAGCGGCAAGCTCCGCATCGCCGCCTCCGCGCTGAATGTCCGCGAAGGCGCAAGCACCTCCTCCAAAAAGGTCTTTCTCGCCAAAAAGGATCAGGTGTACTCCTTCAGCAATGTCAGGACAGTCGAGAATGAAACGTGGTATTATATCAAAATAAACAATTCCATAAGCGGCTGGGTCAATGGCGGTTATGTCACCGTCATATCGTCTCAGAATACAGGCGGCACTTCCTCGGATTCCGGTAAACTGACCGTATCGGCTTCTCTGCTGAATGTCCGCAGCGAAGCGGGAACCAATTCCAAGATAGTTACCACCGTCAAAAAGAACGCCTCCTACAGCTTCACGAACGTAAAGACCGTCAACGGGGAAAAATGGTATTACATAACCGTTTCCGGCTCCAAAAAGGGCTGGGTCAACGGCAATTATGTCGTTGTTTCCGGCGCTTCCGACACAACAACCACAACTAACAGGGACAAAAGCGACGACTGCAACAGCCTCCACACAAAAGCCGTCGCAGACAGAGAACGTCAAAAAACTGGTTATCAACGCAAATCTGCTTAACCTCCACATTCAGCCGTCGGTATCGGCAGCCCTTATCGGCACGGTAAAAAAGGACATGATATGCGAATATACCGAAACAAAAACCGCCGAGAATACCACATGGTATTACATCAAGGTCAGCGAAGTGCGCTGGGGCTGGGTCTTGGGCGACTTTGTAAGTCTCTACGGCGGCGATTCCTCACCCCAGACCGAGCCGTCAAGCGGCAGGCTGACGGTCATAGCCACGTCGGTCAACGTCCGTTCGGGCGCCGGCACAAATTACGGCAAGGTCGCCATGGCAAATAAGAATTCCGTTTATGAATACGTCGATAAAAAGGACGGCTGGTATAAAATAGTGCTTTCAGCCGGCAAATACGGCTGGATACGCGGTGATTTTGTATCTGTGGAAAAGACGGCTTCAACCACGGCATCCACCACGGCTTCAACCACGGCTTCAACCACAGCATCAACCACAGCTTCAACCACGGCTTCAACCACAGCTTCAACCACCACAACAACCGCCGATCTGAGCGTAGCCGTCGCTGCCGGCACAAGAAGCGTTCTCGTCGGAACGGTGAACGTTTCCGGAACATTGAATGTACGCAAGGGCGCGGGAACGAATTATCCCACTGTCGGAAGCGTCAAGAAAGGCTCGCAGCTTGTCATAATTGAAAAGGGCAGCAAATGGCACAAGGTTGAATACGGCTCCGGCAGCGGATATGTCATGGCGAAATATCTCATAGATATCAAGACCGTCACGCAATCCGTGGCTCTCAGCTACGCAACGGGATATTACTATGTGGAGCCGGGGCAGTCGGTCAATCTTGCGCGCAGCGTTGGCGGCTCGACCGTCAGTTACACGTCGTCGGATTCCGGCAAATGTCCGGTAAGCGGCAAGGGCATTGCAACGGGAATGTCTCCGGGACTTTACAGCATTACGGCAAAGTGCGGCAATTCGAGCGCGGTGGCGTGCGTTGTGGTTCTCGCTCCGCCAAACAATGACATTAAGGAGCTTCATGTCAGCGAAAAGGGCGCGGAATTCATATCCATATGGGAGGGCGGCGGAACGGTGCTTCCCACCGGCGAAACCGTATATTATCCCTACAAGGACGTTTCCGGCTTCTGGACAGTCGGCTACGGACACGCCAAAACCACAACCGCCAGCAAATCATGGTCTGAGTCAAAGGCAATATCCGAATTCAACAAGGATATCGAGGAGCTTATCGGCAGTGAATATATCCTCACAAGCGAAAAGCCATATCTGACCGAGGAAACCGCGAAAATGCTGCTCAACGCCGATCTCAACCTCGGCGACTACGTGAAGTCGGTAAACGAATGGGCTTCACGAAACGGCGTTCTGCTCAATCAGGTTCAGTTTGACGCGCTGGTTTCATTCTGCTACAACGTCGGTCCATATCTGTGGGAGAAGGATTCGTCAAAATTCTATCTCAAGTCCGCGATAATCGCTCACCGCTCCGGCAGCGCAGCCGATCCCGCTCAGATAATCGAGGGCTTCTGCCGCTATCACAAGTCGAGCGGTAAATCCTACAAGGGACTCTGGTACCGCAGACGCAATGAGGCGGAGCTTTTCCTCACCGGCGATTACGAAATCGACAGGGAAAACAAATTCACTCTCCCGTCAGGCATAAGCTGGTCGTAAATTCAAATAAAATCAATCTCCCGCCCTGCTATAGATATTCTACACAGAGCAGCGCGGGAGATTTTTTGCTGTAAAATTCATATATCGTACATAAACATATTCTCAAATTGTGGTAAAATAATTGTGTCTGTTTGAATTTCACTCAACAGAGATATTACTGACAAGGAAAGGAACAGTGAAAATGAAAAAAAATCCAGTAGTCACTATTGAAATGGAGAACGGAGGGATAATCAAGGCGGAGCTTTTTCCGTCAAACGCGCCAAACACCGTCAACAATTTCATCAGCCTCGTCAAGAAGGGATTCTATGACGGACTTATCTTTCACCGCGTCATCAGCGGCTTCATGATTCAGGGCGGCTGTCCCGACGGAACGGGCATGGGCGGTCCGGGCTACACTATCAAGGGCGAATTCAATCACAACGGCTATGAGAACAACCTCAGACATACGCCCGGCGTTCTCTCTATGGCAAGAACCAGCCTTCCCAACACCGCCGGCTCCCAGTTCTTCATCATGCACGCCCCCGCGCCCTACCTTGACGGCGAATACGCCGCGTTCGGCAAGGTAATTTCCGGTATGGACGTCGTGAACGCCATCGCCGAAACCCCCACCGACCGCAGAGACAGACCTCTCGCCGATCAGAGAATGAAGAAGGTCACTGTGGAGACATTCGACGTGGAATATCCCGAACCGGTGAGGTTCAGATAAATCATTATCAAAATTAACGCAGCAAGGAGTGAATTAAATTGATCAGAAAATTGCTTGCGTCGGTCAGGGAATACAAGCGCGTTTCCATACTGTCCTTCCTGTTTATCGTCGGCGAAGTGGTAATCGAATGCCTTATACCGTTTATCACCGCCGATCTCGTAAACCGTCTCAAGGGCGATCTGGACATGAAATCGCTTCTTCTGACCGGCACGCTGCTTATTTTCATGGCAGTCGTATCGCTTGCGTGCGGCGGTCTTGCGGGCTACACAAGCGCCAAGGCCTCCGCAGGATTTGCCAAGAATCTCCGTCACGACGTATTCGACCGCGTACAGAGCTTTTCATTTGAGAATATTGACAGATTTTCCTCTTCCTCGCTTGTCACACGTCTCACAACCGACATTGCAAACGTGCAGATGTCCTATATGATGATAATACGCGCCGCGGTACGTTCGCCGCTTATGTTCATCTTCTCGGTCATAATGGCGTATATAATGGGCGGCGCGCTGGCGACCGCGTTCATCGTGGTGATTCCGGTACTCGCGGTAGGTCTTTTCATCATAGCGAAAAAGGCAATGCCGGCTTTCCACAGCGTATTCAAAAAATACGATATTCTCAACCGCTCGGTGGAGGAGAACGTGCGGGCAATGCGCGTGGTAAAGGGCTTTGCGCGTGAGGAATACGAAAAGAAAAAATTCGGCGAGGCTGCCGACGATATCCGCAGGGATTTCACCAAAGCGGAAAGGATCGTGGCGGTCAATCACCCGCTTATGCAGATATGTCTATATTTCAACATGCTGTTTGTGCTGACAATGGGCGCAAAAATAATAATTACCAGCCGCGGCAGCACTATCGACGTGGGACAGATGTCCGCAATGCTGACCTATGGATTCCAGATACTCATGTCGCTCATGATACTCTCCATGATCTATGTCATGATAACGATTTCGCTTGAATCCATGCGCAGAATAACGGAGGTGCTTTCGGAGGAATCCACCATGACCAATCCCGATTCCCCCGTAACCGAGATCAGTGACGGCTCCATCGACTTCAAGGACGTGAGCTTCAAGTATTCCCTCAAATCCGGCAATTACGCGCTTTCCGACGTAAATCTCCACATTGACTCCGGCATGACCGTGGGAATTTTAGGGGGAACCGGTTCGAGCAAATCCACACTCGTGCAGCTCATTCCGCGTCTTTACGACGCCACTGAAGGCAGCGTCGCAGTTGGCGGCGTGGACGTAAGGAATTACGATATGAATGCCCTGCGGGACAGCGTGGCAATGGTTCTGCAAAAGAACCAGCTCTTTTCCGGCACAATCAGGGATAATCTCCGCTGGGGCAACGAGAACGCCACCGATGAGGAAATCGCCGAAGCCTGCCGACTTGCTCAGGCGGACGAATTCGTAAGGTCGTTCCCCGACGGCTACGACACCTACATCGAACAGGGCGGCACAAACGTCTCCGGCGGTCAGAAGCAGCGTCTCTGCATTGCGAGGGCGCTTCTCAAAAAGCCGAAAATACTTATACTCGACGATTCCACAAGCGCGGTGGATACCAAGACCGACGCGCTCATACGCGACGGTTTCCGGAGATATATTCCCGAAACCACCAAGCTCATTATCGCCCAGCGCGTGGCTTCGGTCATGGACGCGGATATGATAATCATTATGGAAAACGGCAGAATCATTGCCTCCGGCAGACATGAAGAGCTGATGAAATCCGCTCCCATCTACCGCGAGATTTACGAGGAACAGACCAGCGGGAGGGCGGAAGATGAATAACAATAAAATGAAAAGACCGCCGATAAACGCGGGAGGTCTGAAAAGGCTTATTTCAACGCTCGTAAGGTCATATCCTGTGCTTCTCCCCGTGACTGCGGGGTGCATAGTGCTTTCGTCCATCACCAACGCTATGCCTGCCATATTCCAGCAGAAGATTATCGCGGACATCGAGATTTACTGGAAATCCGGCGACTGGGCAGCCGCTTCAAAGGTGATTATTCCAAAGGTAATCATACTGCTTTCGCTTTATCTGCTGTCGCTTGTGTCAATAGTGCTTTACACGCAGTTCATGGCGTATATCACACAGGGCTTTCTCGGAAAGATGCGCGTCGCGCTCTTTGACAAAATGCAGAACCTGCCCATCAGATTCTTCGACACAAACAAGCACGGCGATATAATGAGCCGTTACACCAACGACATCGACGCGCTGCGCCAGCTCATTTCACAGGCGCTTCCGACGCTTCTTCAGACGATAATACTGATTGTCGCGGTATTCTTCATAATGCTCTACTACAGTCTTTGGCTGACACTGGTTGTAATTTTGGGAATATTCGGCATAATGTTCGTCAGCGGACGGGCAGGAGGCGGCTCCGCAAAATTCTTCATACGTCAGCAGAAATCGCTCGGCAGGGTCGAGGGCTTTGTGCAGGAAATGATGAACGGCGAAAAGGTCGTCAAGGTCTTCAACCACGAACAGAAGTGCCGCGAGGATTTCGACAGACTCAATGAGGAGCTTTTCAACGACGGCTTCAAGGCGCACACCTACGCCAATATTCTCGCGCCGATAATACAGAATATCGGCAACATTCTCTATGTGCTTCTCGCCGTGGTAGGCGGAGCGCTGCTGCTCGCCAAGGTTCCAAATCCTGGCATTTCAGCGATTGCCGCGGGAGCTGTGGGAGTTGTCACCATTGACATTCTCATTCCGTTCCTCAACATGGCAAAGCAGTTCACCGGCAACGTCAACCAGCTTGCGCAGCAGGTCAATTCCGTCGCAATGGCAATGGCGGGCGCGGAGAGAATATTCTCGATGATCGACGAGGAGCCTGAGGTTGACGACGGGTATGTAACGCTCGTCAACGCCGAATACGGCAGCGACGGCAGCATTACGGAGACAGGGAAGCACACCGGTCACTGGGCGTGGAAGCACCCGCACGGCGACGGCACTCTCACCTACACACCCCTTGAAGGCAGCGTGGAGCTGCTCGACGTTGACTTCGCCTATGAAGAGGGCAAGACTGTGCTTCACAATATCTCGCTGAACGCAAAGCCGGGCGAGAAGATAGCCTTTGTCGGCGCGACCGGCGCGGGCAAAACCACGATAACCAATCTTCTCAACCGCTTCTATGACATAGAGGACGGCAAGATACGCTACGACAGCATCAATATCAACAAGATACGCAAATCCGACCTCCGGCGTTCGCTCGGTCTTGTGCTTCAGGAGACGAACCTCTTCACCGGCACGGTCATGGACAATATCCGCTACGGCAAGCTCGACGCGACGGACGAGGAATGCCGCACCGCCGCCAGATTAGCCGGCGCGGACGACTTCATCACCCGTCTTCCGGACGGCTACGCAACCATGCTGGAAAACAACGGCGAGAATCTCTCGCAGGGACAGCGCCAGCTCATTGCGATTGCGCGAGCGGCAGTCGCGGACCCGCCGGTAATGATAATGGACGAAGCGACATCCTCCATTGACACCCACACCGAGCAGATAGTACAGCGCGGCATGGATAAGCTCATGGAGGGCAGGACGGTATTCGTAATAGCCCACAGGCTTTCCACCGTCAAAAATTCCGACGTCATAATGGTGCTCGATCACGGCAGGATCATCGAACGCGGCACTCATGAACAGCTTATAGAGCAAAAGGGTCAGTATTACAGGCTTTACACAGGCGCGTTCGAGCTTGAATAAATTGAATACTATACTATAAATAAAAAAAGCAGTCCGGCTTTTTCCCGCAATCAATGGAAAAAGCCGGACTGTTCTTTTTGGGGATTAATGGTAAGACTATCACATATGGCTAATTTCGGAGGAGGTTTCGTCCCTGTCGCGGAAGAGCAGGGAAATGCACCAAAGTCCCGCCAGACCGACGAGGGTGAAGATAATTCTGCTGAAGGTGGCAGCCTGTCCGCCGAAGAGCCAGCCCACAAAGTCGAATCTGAAAAGACCGACTGAGCCCCAGTTCAACGCGCCGATGATAACGAGTATCAGCGATGTTCTGTCAAGCATCTTGTCATCTCCTGAATTAATAGATGCGCAAGCAAAACGCCTGAGCGAAATGTTTGCACAACTATTTTGTGCAGACCGGCGGGAATAATGCAATTTAATATTAATCAATTTTTTACAATATCGTCAACGTCCACTTTAATTGTAGCGCCTTCAAAATCGAAGGTAGCGAAGTAATCGGCAGGGGTTTCGGCGCGGCGTATCATTTTGACGCTGCCGTCCTCGCAGAGAAGCAGCTCGGCGGAGCGGAGCTTTCCGTTATAATTGTAACCCATAGAGAAGCCGTGCGCTCCGGTATCGTGAATAACAAGGAAATCGCCGATATCAATAACAGGCAGATCGCGGTCAACGGCGAATTTGTCGTTGTTTTCGCAGAGCGAACCGGTAATATCGTAAATGACGCGTTTGCCGTGTTCGTCCTTGCCCATGACGGAGATATAATGATAAGCCCCGTACATAGCTGGACGCATGAGATTGCAGGCGCAGGCGTCAACGCCGACATAATGCTTGTAGGTTTCCTTGCGGTGAATGGCTTTGGTGACGAGATGACCGTAAGGAGCGAGCATGAATCTTCCAAGCTCGGTGTAAATAGCCACATTGTCCATTCCGGCGGGCGTGAGGATTTCCTCGTAATACCTGCGGACGCCCTCGCCGATAACAAAAATATCGTTAGGCTCCTGTCCTGGGCGGTAAGGTATACCTATGCCGCCGGAGAGGTTGATGAATTCGACAGAGGCGCCGGTTTTTTCTTTAAGCTCCACGGCAAGCTCGAAAAGCTGGCGAGCAAGTTCGGGATAATAGTCGTTGGTGACGGTATTGCTGGCTAAGAAGCTGTGAATACCGAAGTGCCTGACGCCCTTTTCCATGAGAATCTTGTAGGCTCTGATGATCTGCTCGTGGGTCATACCGTACTTAGCTTCACCGGGATTGTCCATAATATCGGTTCCCAATTCAAAATATCCGCCCGGGTTGAAGCGGCAGCAAATCGTGTCAGGGATACCGGCGACCTTTTCGAGGAAATCTATGTGCGTTATGTCGTCAAGATTGATGATAGCGCCGAGTTTGCGGGCGAGGGCGAAGTCCTCTGCCGGAGTGGTATTTGAAGAGAACATGATTTCCCTGCCGGTGTTTCCGATTGATTGAGCGAGCAGCAGCTCGGTGTAAGAGGAACAGTCGGAACCGCAGCCCTCTTCGGCTAAAATTTTCATGATATACGGATTGGGAGTTGCTTTGACGGCAAAGTATTCCTTGAAACCCTTGTTCCAGGAAAACGCCTTATAAAGGCGGCGGGCATTTTCGCGTATACCCTTTTCATCATATATATGGTATGGAGTGGGATAGGTTTTTTCTATCTCTCTGAGCTGTTCAAGTGTGACAAAAGGCGTCTTAAACATTTTTACTTTCCTTTCCTACAGCGGCAACGGACAATGCAGCGCATTTTTCCGTAATTTGACGGGCTGTTTTTTTATTGTAAAAAGTATACCCGCCGCACGGCGCAAAGTCAAGCCCCTTTTTTACTGTAAAAAAATATTCACCATATTGCCATATTCAACCGTCAATCGACCGGCTTTTTTGGAATTATATACATCAGAATATAAAAAATAATACCCCCGACACTGAATATGTCAGGGGTATTTTGGATTATGAGGTTATAAATTTACGACGGGAGGTCAGCTGTTTTTGTTTTCGGCAGCTTCCTTTTCCTTCTGCTGCTTTTCCCATTCTTCCTTTTCTTTCTTTCTCTGAGCCTCCAGCTGTTCCTCGATTATCTTGTTTTCGTCAACCACGTATTCCGGACAGTTCTGGAGATAGAATTTATATACGATGTGGGTATCGTTGGCGACGTAGATATCGATATGCTTTCTGATCCCGCCCAGGAGATCCACGCCGGTATCGCCTATGTCGGTGATGGATACGGGGAGAGTAATGGTCGGAACGTCGTCGGGCATCACGCATGAATAAACGGTATACTCATCGCCCACAGTCTTTTCGATATAGCAGCCGGTCATGTCAGGGGCGTCGTATCTGAAGGATTCGGCGTTCTCCGAATAATTGCCCTCTTCGTCCACGACAGGGTGCTTCTTGACGAAATCCTTGCCGAAGGCAGTAACGAGATCCTTCTCCGTAGAGCCGAGAGTCACGCCCTTGGCAAAAAGAATGCTTACGTTAGGACCTGTGAGACACGCCTCCATGTTTACTGCATAGCAGTTGATGGCAGTGTGGGCGTACTTGGTATCGTAATTATGGACCATCAATTTTATAGCCTGATTGCCCTTACGCATAACAAGACCGTCGGCAGTGGTTCCCATAGGAATGCGTTCGCCGTAATTGCTTATGAATTCCCAGCCGTCGTCAATCAGTCTGCGGACAGGGATAGGCAGAGTATAGAGATTGCCCTCAAACTTATAGGATAAATCAAAGAAGGTCTTGCCCAGCAGATTGGGACCCTTGTAGAGATCGACGCTATCGGATTTGTACTTTAATTCTCTGGAATAATCGTAAGGCTCGTAAGGCTCGGCGTCGTTTTCAATTGTGACGGTAACCACGCTCTTAGGAACGTTGTTGAGGGTGTCGATGACAAACGAGATAAAGGAATGCTCCGCGAGCTTATAATAGAGAGTGCTGACGGTTTCCTCTTCGGTGTCGATGAGCTTGACGTCGTTTATCTCGGCGATTTCGCCGGTTGACCTGAGCGCTCTTTCGACGTAGGTAGGCGTTCCGCAGGACTCCTTAACGTCGTCGTACCTGCTGCCTATTGACAGATCGTCCTTGTGAATGACGAATGACGGGACAGTTCCGTATTCAGCGTCAAGTCTGATACCGACGACCTTGCAATCGGTAATGCTCTGCTGCTTATCTGTATCATTGTAAAATCTTGCGGTAATTACGGATTCACCCTTTGAAAGCGGCAGGTAATCGGAATACTCGCCGGACTCCAGCACAGATTCGGCGGTATATACTTTAGCGTCTTCCTTTTTAGCGTCGGCATTTGGGGCTGTCTCATCGTCGTCAGCGGTTTCGGCGGTCTCAGAAATCTTCCAGCCTCTCGCGGAAATGACGATGTACTTGACCGGAAGCTCTATATCCTCTTCGCCGAGCAAAAATTTAAAGCTGTAGATGTCCGCAGCGTCCCGCGAACCGCTATGTTCACTGCCGGAAGTAACGTCGTCAGCGAAAATAGCGTCGGGCATACATGCCGTAACGCTCATCAAAAGAGCAATCGCAAGTAAAAATACGGAAATTCTTTTAAACATTTCAACTATCCTTTCCAATAAGAATTACATGTATATGTAAGAATTACATGTATATGTAAGAATTACATGTATATGTAAGAATTACATGTAAATGACTTGCGGCAGCCAGCCGCAGGGTACATTTTTATCAAAATGATTATATCATATGTTTCTGAAAAATTCCATATAAAAACAAAAAAAACTTGTACTAATTTTAACTTAATTTATGTTTTGCATTTTACAATGGTAAACGTAAAGAAAAAGCAGGGAGGAAATAAGATTATGATAAGCAACAATGTATTTGAAAGATATGAGATAAAGTATTTAGTGACAAACCGTCAGAGAAGAATAATTATGGAAGCGATGCAAAGCCGCATGAAGCCGGACGACTACGGCAAAAGCACGATATGCAATATTTACTATGACACGCCGGATTACTACCTCATACGTCGCTCGCTTGAGAAGCCGGTTTACAAGGAGAAGCTCAGGGTGAGGAGCTACGGCACGGCGGCTTCATGTGACAACGTGTTTGTGGAGCTGAAGAAGAAGTATCAGGAGGTAGTCTACAAGCGGCGGGTGAGTCTGCCGGAGAGGGAAGCGATGTATTATCTGGCAAGCGGCGCGCACGGCGGGCTGGAGGGACAGATAGGCAGCGAGATAGACTATTTCAGGGCGTTCTACAGGGAGCTTGCGCCGAGGGTATTCATATCGTATGACCGCGAAGCGTTCTACGGCAGGGATGACGACAGCTTCCGCGTGACCTTTGACGAGAACATAATGTGGCGGAGCAAGGATCTTTCGCTGACAACGCCGCCATACGGAAGCGGAATACTTCCGCCGGACACGTCGCTCATGGAGGTCAAGACCTCCGGCGGCATACCGCTGTGGATGACCTCGGTTCTGTCGGAGAACGGAATATTCAAGACCTCGTTTTCCAAATACGGCAGGGCATACAGCTCACTTGCCGCGCTGCGCGCGGGCTGAACCGGTTCTGAAAAAAAGCAAGCGCGAAGCGCCCGACCAGCGAGGCAAAGCCGAGCGAGCAGGACGCGCCAGGATATACAACGCTGTAAGGCGAACACCAACGGCGCTTCCCTCAAAAATGATTTCCGTGGAACCTGTTCAGGGCGTTTGACATTTGATAATAAAAAAAATTCAGGAGGAAATAATTATGACAGACAATATTTTCAGCAGCATATTTTCGGGAACGACAGAAATCACAACATCAACATTTTTCGCGTGCATAATCGCGGCGCTTGTCATAGGCACGGCAATGGCGCTGGTTTACAGAATCAAAAACTCGAGTTCCCAGAGCTTTCTTGTGACGCTTTCGGTAATACCGGCGGCTGTAGCGATGGTGATAATGCTTGTCAACGGGGACTTCGGCACAGGGGTTGCGGTTGCGGGCGCGTTCGGACTTATACGCTTCCGTTCCGCGCCTGGAACAGCCAAGGAGATAGCGGCGATATTCACAGCTATGGGCGTAGGACTTGCCTGTGGAGTGGGATATATCGGCTACGCGGCTGCGTTCGCGGCAATAATGTGCGGAGCGATGCTTCTCTATGGCTTCATCGGCATAGGCTCGGACGGCAGCGACGAGCGGCAGAAGAAGCTGAGCATCACAATTCCGGAGAATCTCGACTACAGCAGGGTGTTCGACGATTTATTTGAGAAGTACACCGTATCGCATAAGCTGGTGAATGTAAAGACAACGAACATGGGAAGCCTGTTCAAGCTGACGTATGACGTAGAGCTTAAAAGCGACGCGAGCGAGAAGAGCTTCATCGACGAGCTTCGCTGCCGCAACGCAAATCTCGAAATAAGTCTGCATCGCCGCGAAAGCGCCGTCGGCGAGCTTTAAGAATGAGAATTAAAAAATTTACAGTGAATGGATTGAATTATCCCGCTTGAATTTGTATAATAAATTCAGCGATTCGCTTTGAAACAAAAAGGAGTTGCAAATAATCATGAAGGTAAAGAGAACATTCGCCGCGGTCATGGCGGCATTGATAATAGCTGCGTTTTCGGGATGCGGCACGTCGGATAACGGCGGAACGTCCTCAGGCGGACAGGTAAAGCTTCTCGACACGTCGGAGATGTTCAGCGGCAGGGATCTTGAATCGGGCTACGACGATTCTGAATGCACCGTTATCACCCTCAGCGGGAAGACGGCGGATATAAGCGGGGAGGGCGCTTCAGCCAACGGAAGCCGCGTAACGATAACCGCTGCTGGCGACTATCTGATATCCGGCAGTCTGAGCGACGGATGCATAATAATCGACGCGGACAAAAAGGACAAGGTGCGTCTTATTCTGAACGGCGTGAATATAAACAGTTCCGGCTGCGCCGCGATAAATGTCGTACAGGCGGACAAGGTATTTGTCACACTTGCCAAGGGCAGCGAGAATATCCTTTCAAACGCTGAGAATTCCCAAATAACCGACGATGTTGACGCGGTAATATTCTCAAAGGACGACCTGACAGTAAACGGAGAAGGCAGTCTGACCGTAACGGCAGACACGGGACACGCCATAGTCTGCAAGGACGATCTGGTTATCTCCGGCGGCTCGTACACCATCAAGTCGGAAAAGAAGGCGCTCGACGCGAACGACAGCATTCGCATATCAGGCGGTTCGTTCACGATTGATTCCGGAACCGACGCGCTTCACTGCGAAAACACCGACGCTTCAAAGGGCTATATCTACATCGCGGACGGAACCTTTGCCATCACCGCGGGTACTGACGGCATGGACGCAAGCGGCGCGATTCAGATAGACAACGGCACATATACAATCAAGACAGGCGGCGGCAGTCAGAACGCCAGCGTGAAGAAGGACGGCGGTTTCAACGGAGACTGGGGCAGCTGGGGCGGCGGAGGACGCAGAATGTCCGCGGACAGCGACGCTTCGGCGGAAGTTACGAAGCTTTCCGCGTCGTCCGGAAGCGGGAATTCCTCCGACACGTCGAGCGCCAAGGGGATAAAATCGGACAGCTCTGTAGCCATCAACAACGGCGCAATAACCATAGATTCCTCCGACGACGCGATTCATTCCGACAGCAATGTGACGGTTTCGGGCGGCAGCATCTCGGTTTCTTCGGGCGACGACGGAATGCACGCGGGTTCCTCGCTGAATATCAGCGGCGGCACGATTGATATTTCAAAAAGCTACGAGGGACTTGAAGGCATGACGATAGAGATAAGCGGCGGCAGCGTTTCCGTGACAGCCTCCGACGACGGACTCAACGCGGCGGGCGGCAGCGACCAGAGCAGCATGAACGGCCGTCCGGGGCAGAATAAATTTGCGGCTCAGGAGGGCGTGTATATAAAGATTTCTGGCGGCAGCGTCAGCGTGAATTCAAACGGCGACGGCATAGACTCCAACGGCGACGTAACGGTTTCGGGCGGGGAGACGTATGTTTCCGGCGCTTCCGACAACGGCAACGCGGCTCTCGACTTCAACGGCAGCGCGACAGTCACGGGCGGAATATTCGTGGCGGCGGGAATGAGCGGCATGGCGCAGAATTTCGGAGAAAAATCAACCCAAGGCTCGATGATGGTGAACGTTGGCGGGCAGAGCGGGGGCAGCGAGATAATCCTGAAGGATTCGGACGGAAAGACAATTGTTTCCTTCACGCCGCAAAAGAATTACAACAGCGTGGTAATAAGCGCGCCCGACGTAAAGCAGGGCGGCACATACACCCTGACGGCGGGCACGTCCGATACCTCAATCAAAATGGATTCGCTCATCTACGGCTCCGGCGGGAATTTCCAGAACGGCGGCGGAATGCCGGACGGCGGCAATTCCCGTAACGGCGGCGGAATGCCAAGAAGGGGAAGACGTTAATACTGAAAGGCGTGATTAAAAAAAATGGCTTCACCGCTTGCGGACAGGATACGTCCCAAGGAAATAGACGATATGATAGGGCAGCGTCACCTGCTGGGTGAAAACTGCGCTTTGCGGCGGATAATAGAATCGGGCAATATTCCGAACATGGTCTTTTACGGCCCGCCCGGGATCGGCAAGACCACACTTGCCGGAATCATCGCGGCAAAGACCAACCGCCGCCTGCACAGGCTCAACGGTACGACTGCCTCGACCAAGGACATCAAGGACATCGTGGAAGAGCTGGATACCTTCATGGCGCAGAACGGTATTCTGCTCTACCTCGACGAGATACAGTATTTCACCAAGAAGCAGCAGCAGACGCTTCTGGAATTCATCGAGAACGGCAAGATAACCCTGATAGCGTCCACCACCGAAAATCCCTTCTTCTACGTGTACTCAGCAATACTCAGCCGGTCAACGGTGTTTGAATTCAAGCCCGTTCCGCCCGAGGAAGTAGAGCGCGGAGTGAAGCGGGGTTTTTCGTGCATGGAGAAGGAGCTGGGCGAGAGCTTCGAGATAGAGGAGGGCGTGTATAAGGCTATTGCCGTCGGCTGCGGGGGGGACGTTCGCAAGTCGCTGAATTCGGTAGAGCTGTGCGTAATGTCGTGCGTTCCGGAGAACGGCGTGAGGAAAATAACGCTCGAACGGGCAAAGGAGCTTTCCCAGCGCAGCGCCTTCAGGTACGACAAGGACGGCGAGGAGCATTACGACATTCTCTCGGCGTTCCAGAAATCGCTGCGCGGCTCCGACCCGGACGCGGCGATTCACTATCTTGCGCGGCTGATTGAAGCCAACGATCTTCCATCCATCTGCCGGCGTCTGATGGTCTGCACCTGCGAGGACGTGGGACTTGCCTATCCGCAGCTTATTCCGATAGTCAAGAGCTGCATCGACGCGGCGCTCATGGTGGGACTGCCGGAAGCGCGGATTCCGCTTGCGGACGCGGTTGTGCTTGTAGCCACCGCGCCGAAATCGAATTCGGCGTATATAGCGATAGACAGCGCGCTCGCGGATATCCGCGCGGGCAAGGTCGGCAGCGTGCCGAGGCAGCTTCAGAATAAGCACTGCGACGGCGAGGACGCGGCTGTAAAGGGGCAGAATTATCTTTACCCCCACGACTTCCCGAATCACTACGTCAGGCAGCAGTATCTTCCCGACATGCTGGCGAACGCGCGTTATTACGAATTCGGCGAAAACAGGAACGAACAGGCGGCAAAGGTCTACTGGGATAAAATCAAAAACGGCGGCAAATAAATCTACAACTTTAAGAGATAAAAAATAAAATTTTTGTTGCTTTGAACGTTTTTGTCCGGTCATTCAATTATTCCCTTTACATACCAGCCCGAAACATGGTATAATTACCAAACAAAATGAGGTTGAATTTGTGTGGAGGTAGCGAAGAATGATCACAGTTTCAAACGTAAGTCTTAATTTCGGCGGAACCAATCTTTTCAAGGACGTGAATTTAAAATTCACCCCGGGCAACTGCTACGGCATAATAGGCGCGAACGGCGCGGGCAAGTCCACGTTTCTCAAAATACTGTCGGGGGAGCTGGAGCCTTCCACGGGCGAGGTAGTTATCCCGAAGGAAATGCGAATGTCGATTCTCAAGCAGAATCACTTTGCCTACAACGATTATTCCATCATGGACACGGTTATAATGGGAAATCCGAGGCTGTATGAGATAATTCAGGAAAAGGACGCGCTCTACGCCAAGCCGGATTTCAGCGAGGAGGACGGCATCAAGGCTTCCGAGCTGGAGGGAGAATTTGCCGAGCTTAACGGCTGGGACGCGGAAACGGACGTATCAAAGCTTCTGAGCGGATTGGGTCTGGGCGACGTTGACCCCTACGCCACCCTCAGTACGCTCAACGACCGCGACAAGATCAAGGTGCTGCTCGCGCAGGCGCTTTTCGGACAGCCTGAGATAATACTGCTCGACGAGCCAACGAACCATCTTGACATTCAGGCGATCAAGTGGCTTGAGGAATTCCTCATGGATTACGTCGGCACAGTCATCGTGGTATCGCATGACAGGCACTTCCTGAATAACGTCTGCACGCATATAGTGGACATCGACTACACCAAGATCAAGATGTACGTGGGCAACTACGACTTCTGGTATCATTCCAGCCAGCTCATGCAGAGACTTCTCAACGACCAGAACAAGAAGCGCGAGGACAAGATCAAGGAATTGCAGTCGTTCATCGAGCGGTTTTCAGCCAATAAATCCAAGGCGAAGCAGGCGACTGCGCGCCGCAAGCTGCTCGACAAGCTGACGGTGGAGGAAATGCCCGCCTCATCGAGGAAATACCCCTTTGTGGTATTCAACATGGACAGGGAAGCCGGCAAGGAAATTCTCTGGGTCGAGGGCATAAGCAAGACGGTCAACGGAGTGAAGGTGCTGAATAACGTGTCGTTCCGCGTGAACAAGGGCGACAAGATAGCGTTTGTGGGAGATAACGAGATAGCCAACACCACGCTTTTCCAGATACTCATGGGCGAGCTGGAGCCGGACGAAGGCTCCTTCAAGTGGGGAGTCAGCACAACGCAGTCCTACTTCCGAAAGGACAGCTCGGAATATTTCGACAATTGCGACCTTTCCATAATCGACTGGCTGGCGCAGTACGCGCCCGACGCGCTTCAGACTACGCTGCGCGGCTTTCTGGGCAAGATGCTCTTTTCGGGCGACGACGTGCTGAAGCCGGTGAATGTGCTGTCCGGCGGCGAGAAGGTGCGCTGTATGCTGTCCCGCATGATGATGTTCGGCTCGAACGTGCTTGTAATGGATCAGCCGACGAACCACCTCGATCTGGAGAGCATTACGGCTGTGAACGACGGACTCATCGCGTTCAAGGGGAATATACTGTTTGCCTCTCACGATCATCAGTTCATTCAGACCGTGGCGGACAGGATCATCGAGATAATGGACGAGGGCTGTATTGACAGAATGATGTGCTATGACGACTACATCGAAGCCCGTCCGGAGATAATAGCTTCACGCAAAAAGAACGCGTAAAAAAAACAAGCGGCTTTCCGCAGGACGCAACGGAGAGCCGCTTGAATTATTTTACAAGATTGCCCGCGGCGATAATCATAAACACCGCGATAGCGTTAGTAAGCATATGGCATACGACCGAGCACCAGTAATTCCTGCCGAAAAAGGAGCATAGCGCCAGACCGACCGACATTGGAATGTATACGAGAATTGATAAGAATTCATTGAAATTGAACGTCAGATGAACCGCGCCCGAGGGGTCAGCCTCAAAAAACGCGAACTGATAGATGTGGAAGAATGAGAAGAGCAAAATCGAAATGACGAAGCCGAGGACAGTCAGCCAGCCCTTGCCGCTTGCGGTCATAGGTCTGCAAAACGCTGCGCGGAACACGGCTTCCTCGGTTATAGGCGCGATCAGCACGGTGAGAAGGAGAAGCTGCAGAGGATATTTATTGATAAGCTCGATTACGAGGGCGTTGTTGCTTGTATTCTGGAATTCCCCGCGGACGAACGCAAGCATCACCTGAATCATGACATTTGCCATCGTCGAGCAGAAATAACAGGTTAACGGCAGCCAGACGTATATAGCCTTGAATTCCCTGAAAAAGCTCTTGAGATTCTCGATAAAGAAGCCGCCGAAAAAGAAGAACATCAGGAGCATAGCCCCGCCGTTTACGATAAGGTTAACCTCCATGACGCCGAGAGGCAGGTCAAAGAGCGTAATAAGAGCGGAAATACCCTGGGCTGCAAGCTGCTCCGAGAGGAAAATGAGAAGCATTACGAATACGCCCTTGCCGGTAAGAACGGCTTCGGGCTGGATTCTGTCCTCGTTCCGGTGCATACGGTACAACGATTTGAACATTTTTAGAGTCTCTCCCTTATGTTGAATTTATTAAATTATACCATTCGCTGAAATTTTTGTCAATGCTTAGGGTGTAAATCTCACGGGCGATAAATCGTTAAAAAAAAACAATTGACATAGCCGCGATATATGGTAAACTATATTTGAAGATTTCTCTTAGGAAAGGGTTGGAATAAATGATATACGCGGCGATTCTTGCCGGAGGCAGGGGAACGAGAATGGGCGGAGACATGCCCAAGCAGTTTATTGAGATAAACGGCGTGCCAATAATGATACGGACTTTGAGGGCATTTCAGGAATGCGGGATAATCGACGGCATTGCGCTGTGCGTGCCGCGTGAATACATGGATTACACCCGCGGAATACTATCGGGATATCCCGAAGCGGCGGAGAAGGTCAGCGTGATAGAGGGGGGCGCGGACAGGACCGGCTCGCTTGAAAACGCCTGCCGGTATTTTGAAAAAAGCTTTGACATATCCTCCGATGACATAATCGTAACCCACGACTGCGTAAGACCGTTCGTCACGGCGGAGATGATAGCGTCGGGAGTGGAAGCCGCGAAGAAATACGGCGGCGCGACGGCAGCGATACCGAGCGTTGACACGATATGCTTTTCCTCCGACGGCGAAATAATCGAGAGTGTGCCGGAGCGGTCGAAATTATTCAGCGTGCAGACGCCGCAGACCTTCATGTTCAGGGCGTTCTGCGAGGCGCTGTATTCCCTGAGCGACGAGGAAAAAAGCCTTGTAACGGACGCCTCCGCGGTGTTCAGAATGAGATGGAGGAAGGTTGCGCTCTCGCTGGGAAGCCCCTCGAATATCAAAATAACCCACCCAAGCGACATTCCGCTTGCGGAGAAGCTCGCCGAGACTATTAAGGCGTGAACTTTTGTTAAAATTAACAATTTCGTTTAAAATTTAATTCAATAATATGTTATAATATTTCGTGTGTCTGATTGTTTGAGCACATATATTACAGAGTTAAATAATTCATGAATAAAAGATGCAAGAGGTTATATATGGAGAGCATTAAATTATTTATTCAGGAGCATGTGGCATTCAAAAAACAGCTTGTAGTGCTCGCAAGGGCGGACGTTGTGAAGACGTATAGGGGAGCGAGTCTCGGCTGGCTCTGGGCATTGATAAAGCCGTCCATCACGATATTCGTGTATTTCTTCGCTTTTTCCATAGGCATAAGGGCATCCAGACCCGTCACGGATCCTAACGGCGTTGAATTTCCGTTTTTCCTGTGGCTGATCGGAGGAATAATCCCGTGGTTTTATGTGTCGGAAATGATGACGCAGGGCACTGACTGCATAAAAAAATACAGTTATCTTGTGACCAAAATGCGTTTTCCGGTTTCCACTATACCCACGTTTGTGAGCATATCGAAAATGCTGATAAATATGGCGCTTACGGTGGTGGTAATGCTGATTTACTGCTTCTACGGGCATTTTCCCACCGTATATTATGTGCAGATATTGTATTACATGCTGTGCCAGTTTTTGCTTTTCACGCCGTTCACGCTGTTCAATTCCACGCTCTCGGTCATCAGCCCTGATTACGGCAATCTGATAAAATCCATCACGACAGCGGTATTCTGGCTTTCGGGAATCATGTACGACATATCAAAGGTAGGCAATCCGTGGCTGAGAAAGATGCTGAGAATAAATCCTGTCACATATATCTGCTCCGGCTATCGCGACTGCTATATTAATCAGAGATGGTTCTTTGACGAGACAAAATACAAATCCACTCTCGGCTTTTTCACCGTACTGATCCTCATGTGGACGGCAAGCCTTTTTATCTATAACAAGGCGCGCAAGGATCTGCCCGATGTGCTTTGATGAAGCCGGAACAAGGAGCAATTCAAATGCCTGAAAATACAATCGAAAAAAAGGACGCGGTTTCCCAAAACGTCTCCGGAGTGGATTCGCAGGCGGCGGAGAAGTCGCCGGTTCAGCCGGAAGGATACGGGGACGTAGTGATCCGGCTCAATCACGTAACAAAGCAATTCAAGCTGTTTAAAAACAAGCGGAGCCGACTGCTGTCGCTATTCAGCAGCAGAGTCAATTACACAATAAACACCGCCAACGACGACCTGACATTTGAGATACGCCGTGGGGAATCCGTTGCGTTTTTAGGGAAGAACGGCGCGGGCAAATCCACGCTGCTCAAGATGATAACGGGAGTTCTCTTTCCAACAAGCGGGGAGGTCGAGGTATACGGCGAGGTCAGCGCGCTTCTGGAGCTGACGGCGGGCTTTGATCCGGAATTCACCGGACGGGAGAACATCTATCTCCGCGGGCATATGCGGGGAATGACGGATGACGTTATCAAAAAATATGAGGATACAATAATCGAATTCGCGGATATCGGGCAGTATATCGACCAGCCGGTGCGGACATATTCCAGCGGAATGAAGGCTCGTCTCGGCTTTGCGATCAACGCGAATATAGAACCGGAGATTCTGATAGTTGACGAAGCGTTGAGCGTCGGAGACGCGGCATTCCGGAAAAAATGCAGGGATATAGTCAACAGGATCATCGCGGAGGACAATACGACGCTTCTGCTTGTCACTCATTCCAGCGCGATGGCGAAGCAATTCTGCAAGCGGGGGATAGTGCTGTATAACAGCAAGGTCTACTTTGACGGCGACATAGACGAGGCGATCAGGGTGTATGAAAATGATATCCTCGAAGGCAAGCCCGCCCCCAAGCCCAAGGCAAATTCGATACTCAATCAATGATTTTTCATAGCAATAAAAAATCCGGTATCTTCCGAATGCAGGCGGAGATACCGGATTTTTTTTTGGTATTGATTAAAGCTCTTTGTTCCTGAAGATCCTCGTGCTGATAAGCATTGAGAGGACGTAAAGACCGGCGGCGGTTACAACGGAGACAATTAAAACCGGCATCACGGGAATAGACGTAAGCGAGTCGAGCGAATCCGTAAGCCTTGAAAGCTTGTCTTCCGGCGCGCTGCTCATCAACATACCTAAAGCGGCAATCAGCATAGACGGCACAAGAATGGCGGCAATGATCAAAATGCGGCTCTTCTGCACTCCGAATTTATAGATTATGGGATTAATCAGGGCGATGTAGAGCATGGAGAGGACAATAGGTATAATGTACGCCTCCAATCCCGAAGCGTTTCCGCCAAACGCCATGAATATCATATTGCCGGCAAACACGACGGCAGACGTAAAGCAAATTATGATGAGATTGACAATGTAGCGGCAGGCGACAATATTATTCTTGCTGACGGGGAGGGAAGCGCCGAACTGATCCCAGCCGCACTGCTCGTCATAACCGGCGCAGGAGAGCGGAACCATCACGTTAATTACCAAAGCCATTATGGAAAGATAGCTTATAGAGCCGCCTGATTCATTCATGCTCATAAAACCGAGGAATATATAGAATACCATAAGCAGACTCATAGTTGCGGCGACCTGTTTGAGCGCGAGAAGATCCTTAGTAATAATGCCTTTCATAATATGATTATCTCCCTTCATCTCTTATTATCATGAGCATAATGTCCTCAATGCCCGCCTTTGCGGTCATAAAGCCCTCCGGAACCCTGTCGGACAGCATAAGCAGCTCCGCGCCGAAGGTATTGGTGCGTTTTCCCACAATGTCGTCGGGATTGACTGACGCAAGTTCGTCGTTGCCGCACTTGACAATGCGGTACTTTTCCATAAGCACGTCCTTTTCCTCGCAGAAAACAATGCGTCCGTTATTGATGAATGTCACATAGTCGGCAGCCTTTTCGATATCGCTTATGATGTGGGATGAAGCGAGAATCGCGTGCTGTTCGTCCTGAATGAATTCAAGGAAGATATCCAGTATTTCATCGCGCACAACGGGGTCGATACCGCTTGTGGCTTCATCGAGAATAAGCAGCTTAGGGTGATGTGCCAGCGCGGCGGCGAGCGACAGCTTCATTTTCATGCCGCGGGAGAATTCCTTAATTTTTTTCCTTGTGGGCAGGGCGAACTGAGCGATGTACCTGTCAAAGAGAGCGTCGTCCCAATTCTTATATGCACCGCGGAGTATCAGGCGCACGTCCTCGGCTGTGAATACCTGCGGGAATTTTATTTCGTCGAAGACGACGCCGATATCCTCGCGGGAGCCCTCGGACCTGTTGCTGATACCGTTAATCGAAATATCGCCGCTGTCGGTTTTTATCAGGTCGAGCACGGATTTAATCATAGTGGATTTACCCGCGCCGTTGGAGCCTACAAGCCCCATAATGCAGCCGCAGGGAATATCCAGAGAATCAATTGACAGCGTGAAGTCGCCGTAGGATTTTACGAGATTTCTGATTTCAATAGCGTTTGCCATAATAATATCACCTTTTGCCTTTCCCTGAAGATATAATATTGTTCAGTCCGCGTCGTAGAAGATTCCGAGCGTTTCGGCGAGTTCTTGCTTGGAAATGCCGGCTGATTTCGCGGCTTCGACAGCCTGCCGCAAATGCTCTTCGGCAATGCGGAGGTGTTCCTCGCGGATAAAGTCGGCGTTCATGCCGGAGACAAAGCTGCCCTTGCCAGCGACAGTCTCTATGAAGCCGCTCCGTTCCAGCTCCTCATACGCTCTTTTGGTGGTAATGACGCTTATCCTGAGTTCCTTAGCGAGATATCTCATAGAGGGCAGAGCTTCGCCGGATTTAAGTTTGCCAGTAATAATGAGATTTTTAATTTGCGCGGTTATCTGTTCGTAAATAGGTCTGGAGTCGGAATTGGAAATGATTATCTTCAATTATACAGCCCAGCTCCTTTCACTGCATATATCCGGACTATTCATTCATACTGTATATATTCATTATACACAGTATAACGCGATTGTCAATAGGGCTTAATGAATTTTCTGTAAATAAAATAAAAAAAATCCCCGCACGGCACATTCCGATACCCTGCGGAGCTTCAAAATATATTGCAGTATTGCGTTTAAAATGCCATCATGGATAAGGCAACGCCGAGTTTTTCGCCCATTCTGACCCTTGTTTCAAGGCAGTTGCGGGTATTCACCATAAATTCATCGTCGGGGAACATCATTCCCTTTTTGAAAAGAAGGATTATTCCCGCCGTCGAACAAAGGAATCTTCCCTTGACCTCGCCCCGCCGGAATGCAGGATTGTTGTCGTCCTGACCGAGCTGCTCGACGCCCTTGGGATTGCCGCACGCCTCCACCTGAACCACGCCGTGAAATCTTCTTGTATTCATGACAGTGCAGGTTCTGGGACCGAAAAACATGGAGCCCTCCTGATTTTTCTCAGCGTCAAGACGTCGAACGTCGCAAATCACGCCGTCGTCGATATTGATGAATCTGTGTGGGTCAGCTTCGTCCAGACGAATAATCAGCGCAAGTCCGCCGACGAAGTCCTTAGCGTCGCCCTCGCCGCCCATCAGCTTATCCACGGAATACATATGCCCGTTGACTGGAATAGTGCAGAGATTGTTAATGAAATGCGCGGTAAGCCAGCCGTCGCAGGGACAGATAAGGCTGTTAGGCGCGCCGTCCACAGGACGTTCGCCCTCCCTGAAAGCCCTTGCGAGATAATCGCCGAAATTCTCATATTCCGAGGGGTCGTCGGGATCGCAAACCGACAGATCAACGCCGTATTTTTCCATATGAATTTTTATCTCCGCCTTTGGGAACAAGCCCAGCCTGAGCTTATTTACCACGGGAAGATACTTGCTTTTTTTTGCCTCTATAACGGGTCTTGCACCGTATCCTCTTACTTCGCCGCTCATATTGTCCTCCGTTTTTCTGCAATCAGATTTTTTGACAATTAATATTATACATAATCAATTCAAGCTTGTAAAGGATTTATGTAAAATTTTTTGTAATTTTTGCAATTTTTGCAATTTTTTCAGATTTTGCCGTCACTGTAAAAACGAAAAAAATTAACGTCGGGCTGTCATATTCCCGGCGCGTCAGGCATAATTATATGAATGAAAAATAAAAAAAATCGCGTCATTGCGGCGCGTCGGAGGTAAAAAAACATGAACAAATACAAATCATTTTCCTTACATTCAGGTCTGTCAGGCTGCCGAAAGGCGATAGCGGCTGCTGCGGCGGGATTGACAGCGGCGGCGCTTCCGCTTGCGGTATTAGGTGCCGGAACAGTCGGAGCGTTTATTTTCAGCGCGTCGCGGCTGTCAGCTCGCACAATGATGCCGGCAACCGACGTTTCCTCATTCCGGCAGGAGGCTGACGACGCGCTGATATCGTCGGACGAGGAGGAATTCACGTCGTCGGCGGAACAGGAGGAAACGGGAAAGGCGAGCGGCGGCAGGGAGAATTCCGGCGAATCCTCGCAGACCCCTCCGGAAAAGAGCGACCGCGGCGAGGTTATCGAGAAAACCATAAAGAATTCCGGCTACAGCTATGACGGAGTATACGTCAAGGACGGCAATTCAAATTACGACCTCAACATAAAAAAGCTTCTGAAATCCCGCGCAAAGTGCAAAATCAAAAAGAACGCCGGATATCAGGTGCTGATTGTGCATACCCACACGACCGAAAGCTACGCCGAAAAAAACAGCGGCAGCTACAGTAAGAAGTACAATCCCCGCACCACCGACAAATCGGAGAGCGTCGTTGCGGTGGCGGACGAAATCGAGAAGAAGCTCTGCAAAGCCGGAATCCGAACGCTCCACATAACCACCTATCACGACTATCCGGAATACACAGGCGCGTATGACCGCGCAAGGAAGACCATAAAGGCATATCTGAAAAAATACCCGTCAATAGAAATGGTTATCGACGTACACCGCGATTCCATGACCCGTGACGACGGCGCAAAGATCAAGCCGACAGCCGAGATAAAGGGCAAAAAAGCGGCGCAGGTGATGATAATAACGGGCTGCGACAACGAGGGCAAGCTTGAATTCGACGGCTGGCGGGAAAATTCGATAATGGCGGCGCAGCTTCAGAAAAAAATGGCGGATAAATACGAAGGACTTGCGCGGCCGCTTTACTTTGCCCCGTTCAGGTACAATATGGATCTGACGCCTAATTCGCTGCTGATAGAATTCGGGACAGACGTGAACACGCTTTCGGAGGCAAAGTATTCGGGACAGCTTGTGGGGAACTGTCTTGTGGAGGTGCTTGACGAATACTGCGTGAACTGATGATGAAAGGGAAAAAAAGCGCGTAATCCATCTGTCAAATGATTTGAGGATAACGCGCAGTAAAAAATAATATTGTCAGGAAGTAGTGAGATCAATCATCCGCTGGGTTGTCGTCATTGGATTCGGAGGGAGCTGAGGAGGATGCGGTTGTTTGGGTTGTACCGGAGGTTTCGGTAGTGGAGCCGGCGTTATCCGACGCTTCACCGGAAGAGGAAGCGTCGTCCGACTGAGCCGAAGAAGCGTCATCGGATTCATTCGACGAGATATCTCCGGATTCATTCGACGAAATATCTCCGGATTCGGCGGATGAAATATCAGAGGAATCCTCTGAGGACTCATCAGACAGGACGGTCACATTGAAGGAAGCGGTAAAGCCGCCGTCTATCGAGCATGCCGTTATGACCGCGCCGCCCGCTTTCAGAGCCTTGATAACGCATGAATTGTCGTTGCCCGTGACTGATACCACAGACGCATCCGATGATAACCATGAACAATCCCTGTTGTCGGCAAATGAAGGAGTGATGTTGGCAGTTACCTGAATAGTGTCGCCGACATGCATAGTCTTGTCGGTAAAATCAAATGAAATTTCCGCTACAGGGACGCGATTGGTTGCCGGATCAATATACTGGCTGTCAACTGAGGGAGCGCCTGCGCTTCTGCCGAGGGGCGAGCCGTTGACGATTCTGACATTAGTGCCGACCCAGCAGAACTGATAGATAAAATAAGCCGCCTCCGCGCTGGTTCTCATGCAGCCGGACGAAGCGTTTCTGCCGATTTCGTACACGCTGCCCCTCATAAGAGTGCCGAAATTCTTTTTGGAATACAGCGGGCCGTGGAAGAAAAGTCCGCGGTAATACTTGCAGCAGTAGGGAGAATAACAATTGCCCCACGAGTGCCATTTTTCCTTGGCGAGTATAGTAAAATCACCGACAGGCGTGAGTGAAGCGGTGCGACCGGTAGCTGTCAGGAATGTCCGGCGTGGAACGGTGTATTTACCTGTTACACTGTCCTTGCCAAAAATAGTGATAGTATGCGAGCCTTTTTCGACGTAGATAAAATACGGCGAGGAATTGACTGGAAAATCCTCAGGATTGACAGAGGTATAAGTGATTTTTTTCTTGCCTGCAGCCTTGTCGGTTTTGTCCGCTATTCCGGAATCCGCGTCGGGATTACCCAAGTCGATACCGCCGGTATTGACCTTATCCTTGAGAATATAGCCAACGACCTTTTTTTCAGGATCGCCAACCCTGTAATAATCGCCCTCGGCGGCGTACACCAGAACGTCCGTACCGCCGGAAAGCCTGCCTGTGACAGCGGAATTTTCGTCAGGCTCGGAGAGAATATCGGAATCCTCAAAGAGCATACCTGTTCCGAGAACATTTTCGGAAATCATGTCTATAGCGGGACTGTCGGTTTCGGTAACAAAAACGGTTTCCTTCATATCGAAATTGGGATCATATCCGTCGTTATCGCTGTGGGAGACTATACCGATGACAATTCCGACAGCGCTGACCAAGGCAAACGCGGATATAAAAGAGACCATTATAAGGGATTTCCTGCTGTTAATATTTTTTTTGGCGGATTTACCCTCCGGAATACAGGAAGGTTCCGACTTGGCTGAGGCGATTTCATTATTTTCCTCTGAGAGGGATTCTTCGACATGTACCTCCTTGGAAGGAATCTGCATAGCGTGAGGGTGTGAAAGGTCATTCTTCGCGCCGGATTCCGTATTTCTGCTTTTTTCAGGCTGAATGTCGATTGAATGGCATGAATCAAGCTCATTCATTTCAAAAAAATCATTATTCATAAAAAAACAAGCTCCTTGTGTCGATGGGAAAAAACGCAAATAATTCCGATATACAATAACCCCTGAAGAGTCCACAGACCTTCAGGGGCATTTAGCAAAAATATCAGCAAAAAGAATTAACTTCATGCATCAGGGGAAAGGGGATAGCTCTGAAAAGCATCGTATAGACAAAACAAGCACTCAGGCATTTTGTCACGCAAGCATAACAAGCGCCTGTATTATCCTCTCACCACAGCCAAAAGTATAACATAATAATTTAATTTTGTCAACCAGTCAACTGATTTTTGTTTCATCTAAAAGGAACGGTTATTTCTCCGGCGCGTAAAGATACTCAACAATCGCCTGTAAATCAAAGCCGTCGAGATCGTCAGCCGTCACGCTGAGAGAATAGGAAATACCGGTTTCAGCGTCGTACCAAGTGCAAAGGTCGGCATAGCCCTCTGAGGAAGATTTGTCGAACCAGCGGTAATAGGTTCCCTTTATCTGCTTCCAGTTTGTGAGGGACATAATGTTCTTAGCTGACCATTCATAATACATGCCGGAGATATCCGCGTCAGGGTTGTCGGTTTTCTGTGCTCTGGCGGTGTAGCTGTTATTGTCAAGGTCAAAGTTCAGCTGCACGAGCGTGCCGGAATTATCGGACGAATCGGTTTCGATAGCGCTCCACGCGGCATTCTTTGCATTTTCGGGAACGCCGAGGGAATGGTTGCAAAGCTTATGCGATTCGCCTTCTGTGATATCTCTCATAGGATTTGCTATCTGCACGCTTTCACCACCGGACGTATCGCCGTTTTGCGGCTGATTTCCGCCGCACCCGCCGAGCATGCACACCGCAAGTCCCAGAATGACAGCCGCCGCAAAGATTTTCTTTTTTCTCATGGGATAAGACCTCTCTTTCACTGTTAGAGCCTGTTTAGATTCTCGGAGCATGCGTCATGCGTCGTAAGATTTTTCGCCAGATGCAGCCAAAACCGCAGGCAATACTTTGTGTGATTAACTATGGAA
>ONCX01000060.1 GCA_900316455.1 uncultured Eubacteriales bacterium | reverse complement strand
GGGATGTAGGGAATTTGCCAGTGATTGCCGGATAGACAATGATGCAAGTCTCAGATTTCATCTCGCCATGGGCTTTCTTGTGGCTGGACGCATTATTTGTTTCAAAAAATAATTAAAAGTTATTGACAAAATATAAAATGCGATGTATAATATTCCTAAATAGAATTCCTTTTCTATTTGCAGTTTTCTTTCGGGAAGCTGTCGAATAAATATTTTTTATAAAGGAGTATTCCTATGAAAAAATTTCTCTCCCTTTTGCTTGCCGCTATGATGGTGGCTGTTGCTCTCTGTTCCTGTGCCGCTTCCAAAGGCGGTAACGGATCTTCCACTGCTTCTGATAACGGCACTGCCGCTGTTGAAAGCGCTGAAGATACCCCTGCCGGTCCTTAATCCGGAATACGATCAGGAACTCAATGGAAATACCTACTGTATTATGGGTCCGAATCCCAAGAAGGACGGAGTTTCACTTCAGGTATTCTTCTGGAATCCTTCATCAACAGCTAAGAAGCTTTCAGAGTGCAAGGTAGGTTGTGTGAAGGTAGATGCAGACGGCAAACACGAATGCATTCTTCCCGGCGATTTCAAATTTGACGAAACCGTGACTGCTCAGACCGTTCTGGATAAGTACGGCATGCCTGAAGATCCTGATGATTACAAAGATTCTGACGATGAAACCTATATTACCTATAGAACAGGAAGCAACAACTATGTTTCCTTCGAGATTCATAAAAACGAAAGTATGACCAAGTACAATTGCGTTACAGTCAAGAATCTCGTCAAGTAAACCGTATTTAATTCATCAATTGACCGCATAGTTTTAAACTAAAATAATAACCTGAGCATTCGTTTGTTCAGGTTATTTTGATGTTCTTTTATAAAAAGCGATTGACAAATCATTTTATTTGCAATAAAATAATACAGTAGCTGTTTAAATATATCTTTTCAGAAGGAGCATTTTTATGAAAAAAAATCTTTCATTAATTATTGCGATTTTGATTATGTCATCTGTGTTTTCTTCATGTACCAAAATCAAGGAAGATAATACCTCTTCAAAAGTGACGGATAGTGATATTGACAAAACGGAAATTGTTGAGAGTGCCGTTGAGGAAGAACAGAATATTTTGTTTACATGGAAAATTAATCTCGATGGGGTTGACTATATTCTGCCTTTTGATTTTTCCGAGCTTAAAGCAAATGGTTTCAGACTTGACAAAACCGATGATTGGCCGTTGAATGGCAGATCTTATTCCGTTGACGCTGTGTGTCCTATGATACGTGGCAAGTTTCTTCGCTCGCTGTACTGGAATCCGACAGATACCCCGATGAAGTATTCAAATTGCAAGATAGGTCAGATCGAAATAGATGTTAAGTCAAGGTATAAGCTTATTCTCCCCGGAGGTTTAAAATTTGACATAAATACAACCCCGCAGGATGTAATCGATATGTACGGCGATCCCTACAGACTCAGCGAACAGGACACATATACTGAGATTACTTATATGCAGGGAGAATTCAGCAGAGTTGATTTTTATTTTTATACTCAAGATGAAAAGATGAAAGAAAACAATTATGTAATACTCCAGAATTTTGCAGGTTAAGCTGTTTGCCATATAATAACGCGAAATCAGGGAGGAGATTTTGATGGCTGAAGAAACAGCTGAAAGTCGTAGAAGCGTTCTTATGCGAAGATTGCGTGAGAACGGAGCGGATGAGTTTACAAAACAGGAACTCATAGAATTGCTTCTTTTGTATTCGGTAAGTCAAAAGGATACAGATGATGCAACTGCACGGCTTTTTGATTATTTCGGATCAATGAGCGAAGTGCTTGAGGCTTCTGTGATGGAGCTTACACATATAGATGGGATCAGTCGAAATTCCGCTGTTTTGCTTTCTGTGATACCTCAGCTTGCCCGCAGAGTAAAGATAGATCACGATTTAAGAGAAAAAGTCAGAGGGATGGATAAAATAAAGGAATTTGTTCCCAAGTGCTTTATCGGTAAGACGGTTGAACATTTTCTTCTGATATGCCTTGATAAAAACATGAAAATGATAAGGTATGATTTTATTTCCAAAGGAACGGTTAATGGTTCATCAGTTGATTTGAGGAAGATTGTACACATACTTCTTGCAACCAATTCGGTTTATGCCGTTGTAGCTCACAACCATCCAAGGGGATATGATTATCCTTCAAAGGATGATCTTGTGACGACACACGTAATTGCCAACGCGCTGAATACAATAGAAGTAAAGCTGCTTGATCACATAATTGTGAATTCAAAGGGTATTTTTTCAATAGCCGACGCAGACTCAGAAATAAGCGTATGCCTGAAGCCTGATTAAAACTGGAGGCGATACAATATTGGATAAGGAAAAGCTTTGTATTGTCATTACCGCAGCTATTTGCATTTTCGGCTGTGCGTTCATATCGGTTTACAATATGCTGGAAGCAAATTACAGCGGGGCGTATATAATTCCTGAGTCCAATTATAATAAGGGAATTTTAATTTCACAAAGCGATAAAGGAAAAAGTAATCAGCATGAGCTCGGTACAATCAATATTAATACCGCTTCAGCGGAGGAAATTGCTGATTTTTTACCAGGAATCGGTGAGAAAAAAGCAAGGAAAATTGTAGAATATCGCGAGCTTGCGGGAGAATTTGTTTCGATAGACGAACTGATTAAGGTGGAAGGTATAGGCGAAAAGACATTGGAGAATATCAGACCTTACTGCAGATTGAAAGATTAGTTTGTGCAGCAAATTTATAAAAAATTCTTATCGGTGCGGAGCGCTTATGCGTTCCGCTATTTCTTTGAATATGGGACCTGCCGCGACTCCGCCGGATGTTCCGTTTTCAACGAGTACAACGCACGCATATTTTGGATTTTCATAGGGGAAAAAGCCGGCGTACCATGCCTGATTGATTTTTTTCCCGTTTTTTATTATACCTGTTTCAGCCGTGCCTGTTTTTGCCGCCGAGGAAATCTTATCAGAAGCACCCGCTTTTGCGGTTCCGTCAAGGACAGCCGTTCTCATGCACGAACATAAAGTCCTTGCCGTTGTTCTGCTCATAGCCATATGTCTTTCAGGAGAATAGGGCTGGGAAATAATATTCATGTGTTCGTCTGTCAGACCCATTACAACGTAAGGCTCTATATATTCGCCACCTCTTGCAATTGCCGAAGTCATTCCTGCTATCTGAATCGGAGTTACCATGAGGCGTCCCTGCCCGAATGACAGATTGGCAAGCTCTGCCGGACGCGTCAGAATTGATGTGTCCGGCAGAATTCCAGCTGCCGAAGAGTAATGCTGTCCCAATTTGGTTTCACTGCCGAATCCAAGCTTTTGCGCCATTTCAATGATCGCGTCTCCGCCAATCCGACGTGACAGATTAATGAAATAAGTGTTGCAGGAATGTGATATTGCTTTTTCCAGATTAACTGTGCCGTGCTGGGTATGTTTTATACAGCCCATTATATTGTCGCTTATTCTGACAAAGCCGGAACATTCATATTCCTCATTCGGATCAAGACCATTTTCAAGAGCGGCGGCGGCAATTACAGGCTTGAATACCGAGCCGGCATTATATGTGGATATTGCGCGGTTTATCAGCGGTGAACGTTTGTCGTTAAGCACTGCCGCAATGTCGTTTTGATTGTAGCTTGGAAGGCTTGCCATTGCAAGTATCTCTCCTGTTTCAATGTCAGTGACTACTACTGCTCCACGTTCCATATATTTAGCCGCGGCTGTTTCGGCAATATTCTGAATATTACTGTCGATTGTCAGCATTACTCCGCGGCAGGAATTGCGTGTAGTGTCGGTTATTTCCCTGTCGGCTCCGTCAAGGCTTCTGCCGGACGCGCTTACGCGGCATGTCACTGACAATTCTCCCTCCGCACTGGCGAGCCAGTTGTCATAAGCACGTTCGATTCCGCTTTCGCCGCCGTTTTTTCCGCATATACCAACTAAGTGTACCGCAAGAGAATGATCGGGATATCTTTTGGGAACACGATAGACTGTTACGCCGTCACATTCACAGCTTCCGTCAGAAACGTCTGTGACAAACGGATATGATCCTTTAAGCTGATCCTCCAATGAGTTGTATTTTTCGATAGGAATGCGACCAAGCAGTTCTGCCGAAACTTTGGAGGACGGAATGATAAGTGCTTTTAGACAGGAAGCGTCTCCGGCAAGAGCATTTTTGTTCCGGTCGTATATTTTGCCGCGTGTTTTTGCGAGTGTAAGCTTGTAGGTGCTGTGATTTCTGGCAGCGGAAACATAATCCTCATGAGTATCAATAACAGCAATTTTTCCGATGAGAATTGCACAAATTATGAGCATGAAGCAGAATAGACCTGCGATTCGTTTTTCCATGATAAAAAATTCCCTTTCAAACAATACTATTAATATTGTTTGAAAGGGAATGGCTGTTTATTCAATAATGCAATTTTATTGCGGCGTATCGCTTGTTACCGTGGGTAGTGGGGAATATTTCCATATTCTTTTAATACTTTTGTTAAGATCTGCAAATGTGTATCCTTTTTCGGAGAGTTTTTTGCTGAACGGATCCATTACGATAAAATGCCCTTCCTTATCTATGCCCTTTATTACAATAAACTGTGATAGCTCCTGATCCTTCAGCATACATATTACAGCGCAGCCATTGTCAGTGACCGCTTCTCTAAGGCGTTGATTGTTTCGCATAACTTCGGATACATTCATTTTCATTGCCCTTGCTCCGGAGGAAAGCAGCACTTCCGGTCTTCCCTCGCAATTACTGCCTTTGGCGTATTCTGCAACAAATACAGGTGTGATTTCGGTATTATGTAACACATATATAGCGACCATTGAAAGACAGGTCGGAGCGCTGCCGGTTATTCCAAAGGCATTGCCGTTGTAGGTCATATATCCCCATCGCATATCCCATTGCATGAGGTGTGGAGGTTCAGTGCAGTCCTTGTATTCGCTCAAATCAATTTTTTGCGGCTTAAAATTTGTTATTTTTTTAGGGTATTCAGTGACAAATTGCTTTGTTTCATCGTTTCTGACAAGCATATTCCTGATTTCATCAGGGTAATCGTCAAGGGTGAAGCCGTTCTGACTTGCGTATTCGGTGATTATTTTTTCGGCGGAGTTATTTTTTCCAAGACCGCTTGAATATTTCAATAAAGCGTCCAAAAATAGAATAGCCATAACAACTGCTGTAGCCTTCCAGAATGAAATGTGCGGGATTTTCTTCTTACCAGACATTTTTAATATCTCCTCATTTGTAAATCAAATATATGAAATATTATATCATAAGTATTAAAAAAGTACACTATTTTTTTTATTCAAATTGTTAATTATTCAAATGCTATTGTATTCAGGGAATTTTTTAATATTAACGTTCATATAATTAATTAATTGAATGCTGAAATTGGAGGAAGATCATATGAATGAGGAAAAAAGAACGGTTCATTTGCCGCACAATATTGTATTAAACGACAGAAAGAACTTATCTGTTACTGGAGTCGGAGAGGTACTTGGCTGTGATGAAGAGGTAATGACTGTAAAAACCTCGAACGGAGAGCTTACGATAACAGGCAGCGGACTTCATATAGGC
>ONCX01000008.1 GCA_900316455.1 uncultured Eubacteriales bacterium | reverse complement strand
AAAACCTTAATTCACAATAATTCACGCTTTTTTATCACGGATAATTGTCAGCTTCAAGCCCTCGACGGCGGTTCTTATCGCCCTTTCCGTATCGTGGGATTCGGAATTGTCACCGAATTTATCGCGGCGGGTCTGGTTCCAGACAACATGGAAGAGCGCCGCGGCGCGGACGTTTCTTGCCGCGGCAACCGAGAATATAGCCGCCGCCTCCATCTCGGAAGCAAGACAGCCGCCCGCAATCCACGCGTCCCACTTGCGAAGCAGCTCCGCGCCGTTGGGCATACTCTGCGGCGAATGCTGTCCGTAGAAGGAGTCCTTGCTCTGCACAACTCCCGTATGATAAGGCAGACCCAGCGCCGCCGCGCCGTCTGCCATGTCCCGCACAAGTCCGAAGTCGGAGACGGCGGGGAATTCTATGGGAAGATATTCGCGGCTTGTTCCCTCCATGCGTATCGCGCCGGTGGCAATCACAACGTCCCCCGCGCATACCTTTTCGTTCATGCCGCCGCAGGTGCCGACTCTCACGAAAGTATCGACTCCCAGCCTGATAAGCTCTTCAACCGCGATAGCCGCCGACGGTCCTCCTATTCCGGTAGATGTGACAAGCACCGTCTCCCCGAGGAGCTTTCCCGAAAATGTGCGGAATTCCCTGTTGAAGCCCAGCTCCACCGGTTCATCAAGGAAAGCGGCTATCTTCGGCACTCTGCCCGGATCGCCGGGAAGTATGGCGTATTTAGCCCGAACGCTTGTAGGCAATCCGATATGATACATGATTTCTTCATTCATATTTTCATTCAACTCCGTTTATTACAATGATATACATACTGTCATAAAAATTATAACACATACCGGAGCAAAAATAAAGACACAAATAAAAAATGACACGGCGGCAGGAAAACGGATTTCATTCTCCTGCCGCCGTATTGTTTGAAAAGTGAAGTTAAATCCTGTATTTTGCCGAAAATCTCATCTGGCAACCGGTGTTTTTTTAAAGAACCGCTGCCTATTCCGGCTTTACATCTTTCAGCGGCAGTTTTGTGCCGTTAATTTCCACATGATCTATCGCGGCTGTTTCCACATAATTCCTGAAAGCGCAGTGGAAATCCCAGAAAGCGTTATATTTCTCTTCACCGCTATCCGCAAACGAACATGCGCCTTCTCCGTCGGCAGGACCGCTCGCGCTGGTTCCGACACAAGCTCCTGTTCCCTGATGAACAGTGCCGTCCTTCATTACAACCCTGAAATCAGGCGTTCCGTCTTCAAACGCTTTCTTTATAATCTCCGCGTCTTTTGAAGAAACGTAAAGCGTAAACTGAGCGTACCACGGCGAAATATAGCCCGCTTCTGCAACAGCGTCATAGCCCTTATATTTTACGCCCTCAGCCAATTCAAACGTCTTGGCAAAAGACGACTTTTTCACCGCGAACCGGATACCGCCTATTCTGATATCGGGTTCTTCGCTGTCCGGAATACTTCCGGCTACAGAAATAGCAAGCTGCTGCCCGTCGGTTACGCCGCCCATGTCAAACACCGCCAGCTCCGTGGAAGTATTGCCGTTTTTCTCCAACACCTGATGATATATCGCGGAATACCCTTGGGTATCATCCGGATCCCCTGTCATATGCAGTTCATACGAGATGTTTTCCTCTGTAAACCTCGCGGCGGATTTATCAACTTCCCTGTTAAACAGCACAAAAAACTTATTGCCGTCACACATTGCTTCGGTTGCGGTTACGGTTGCGCCCCCGCCCGACATGCTCATATTGATCGCAAAGCCCGCCTTCTCAACCGCAGCCTTCTGTTCTTCGGTATAGGAAGGATTGTAGTCCGCAAAGCCCTTGTAGAGCTTCGCCGCGCCGACTCCCACAACTCCCGTCGAAGCGATCACCATGCACGCCGCGGCGGCGACGGCAATTTTCTTATAGTTCGGTCGGCTTGCCGGCACATGACGCGTTTTCACGCGGGTCTGAATGTTCTTCATCACATTCTGATAAACTCTCTCCCGTGCAAGCTCGTCCATATTTTCTCTTACGGTATAGCGACAGAACGTCCTTTCCGCATCATCAGAAAGATTGCTGAAAATATCCGAAATATACCTTTTCAAAATCATTCACCCTTTTGTCAATTCAAAATTTAAATAATTTCATCCTCAAGAATTTCCCTTAAACGGGCAAGCGAACGTGAAATGCGCTTGCGCACCGCCGCGTCGGTCATTCCCATCTCACGGGCAATCTGCTTTGAGGACTGCGCGTAGAAATACCTGCGGATTATAATACGGCTGTCGGGAAGTCCAAGAGAATCCACCGCCCTGAGAAGCTGTCTTTCGCTTATACGGCGTTCTGTAAGGCTCTCCATATCAAAGCTGTCTGGCAGCTCCAGCAGCATGTCGTCCTCCTGACGTACTCTCAGACTGTGCCGCGTCGCCCTGCGGTATTCCTCTATAGCCTTGTTTCTCGCAATCGAACTGAGGTATGTCTTTATGCCGCACCTCTGAATGTCATATTTCTTCAGATTGAAATAAAACTCGGTAAACACAAGACTTACGCAGGCTTCTATTTCATCGTACGAGCATACGCCGCTCAAACGGCTGTTGACCGCGCCGAAAACGACAGACGAATATTTTTCTATAAGAATTTTCATTCCCGACGACGGGTCATTTATTATTTCCGTTATAAGCTCATTATCCGTCAAATAAAATCACCACGCTTTTCCAAGCAGCATTCCGAAGCTCCGTTTTGACTGCTCGTTATTATATTCGACGCGCTATACGCATTTGTGACAGAGCATAGAAAAAAACACCGACGCAAATTTCAAAAAATCCACGTCGGTGAAAAATTCAATTATATAAAGGAAATTATCTCTTGCCGAAGATTGTCATAATGTCGAAATAATCCTCGTCGTTCTTCTCGTTGATATTGGAGCCTGTGCCAGCGGGAGCCTTGGGATTGGTCGAACCGCCCTGAGGAGCCTTTCTCACAGGCTGCTTTGCGGGAGCCGCCGCAGCGGTCTGATCCTTCTTCTCAGGATCGAGGGAGAAGCCGGTTGCAATAACCGTGACTCTCATCTCGTCGTCCATGTTCTCGTCAAAAGCCGCGCCCCAGATAATCGTCGCGTCGGGGTGAGCCGCCTTGGTAATCATGGTGGAAGCAACGTCAACCTCTTCAAGATTGATGTCGTTTGAAGAAGTAATGTTGATGATAACGCCTCTCGCGCCATTGATGGAGGTCTCAAGAAGCGGGCTGGAAATGGCTGCATGAGCTGCCATTGAAGCCTTCTCCTTGCCCTGAGCGGAGCCAACGCCCATGTGAGCGTAGCCTGCGTCCTTCATAACGGCAGTCACGTCCGCAAAGTCGAGGTTGACAAGTCCGGGGCTGTTGATAAGGTCAGAAATGCTCTGAACGCCCTGACGGAGAACGTCGTCGGCAATGGTGAACGCGTTGGCAAGCGTGATCTTCTGATCGGAAACGAGCTTGAGTCTCTCGTTGGGAATGACAACAAGTGAATCGACATGCTCACGGAGAGCAGCAATGCCGGCTTCAGCCTGCTCCATGCGCTTTCTGCCCTCAAAGGCGAAAGGCTTGGTGACGATACCTACTGTGAGAATGCCCATTTCCTTTGCGATCTCAGCGATGACAGGAGCCGCGCCCGTACCTGTGCCGCCGCCCATACCGGCGGTGATGAACACCATATCGGTACCTCTGAGAGCCGCCTCGATATCTTCCTTGCTCTCCTCGGCTGCGCGCTGACCTCTTGCGGGATCCGCGCCTGCGCCCTTGCCCTTGGTGATCTTCTCGCCAATCTGAATCTTATGAGTAGCCTGCGAACGGTGAAGAGCCTGCACATCTGTATTGATAGAAATAAATTCAACGCTGTTTACGCCCATCTGAATCATGCGGTTGACAGCGTTTCCGCCGCCGCCGCCAGCGCCGATAACCTTTATCTGCACAACGTTGTTTTCAAAGTCCTGGTCGAATTCAAAAGCCATTTATTTTTTCCTCCTGCAACGGATTTTTCGAGCAGGTATGGACGAAATACGTCCCCCACACTCATATCCTTTCATTTTTTAACATGTCTGAATAATACTATAACTTATCTCAGCCAAAATTTCAAGAGAAAAATTATAAAAATCTACCTGCTGAGATAAATTTTTTTTTCGGATTAGCGCGGATTTATATGCAAAACGACAACAACGCCGCGTAAAATTAATTTTATCTTTGTAGCAATCATCAAGCATAATCCGCGCAAATCCGGTTGTTTTCAAATCATTCGGTTTTAATTTTTCCGTTATACCAATCCAGACCGGTAGCTACAAAAACCTCAGCCATTTTCACAAGTCTTTCGCGGTTTGCCTCGCGTCTCTCTCTGCGGACCTGCTCGGTTTCCTCCTCCGAAATCTTATAAGACTGCCTGAAATGGGTATATTGTTTGTTGAAGCACACTTCTCCCATGTCGTTCTCACCGATGTATCCCTTGTCGAATATCAGGGCGTGAACCTCCTTCATACGGTGAAGTACCGTCTTCTGGTCTATCTCCCTGCCGAAGATAATTACAAGACGTCCGTCGTATTCAGCCTCATATCCTCTGTCGCCGAAGCTGACTGACGTAAGGTTCATCTCAGTCTTTTTAAAGGCGTGCCTGATAAGTACAAAGTCCCTGATATGTCTGAGAGCGGTATCGTCGGTTATAAAACCGTTCTTTATGTTGTCCTTTATGTCGATTCCCGTGATGACGGGGAGCTTTCTCGACTCGGCAATATCCTCAGCGCTGCCCGAAGACGGAGTATATTCCGGCTGCTCAGCACCTCCGGCGCTTGCTCTGGCGCTGGATTCAAGAATCTTACCCTCCGTGCTTATCACTGCCCATATTCCCGGGTCAGTCCGGACAACTCCCAGCACGTCAGCCTTGACAACGTTTATCACTACAGTTGACGGAAGCCTGCGTTGTATGCTGCACTCAGCGATATACGGAAGCTCGCGCTCGATCTTTTTTTCAAGCTCTTCGGTATTGATAAAAAGTATGTTTCCTCCCTTTTTTATGGAACATATTGCCTTGACCTGCGCCTCGCTGTAGGGGCTGTCGCCTTTCACAGTAATCTGCCTGACGTTAAGGAACACCGCGATTCCCGCTGCCGAAAGGAATACCAGCAGCAGTGTCACCATAAGCACATTCAATGCCCCCGAACGCTTCCTTTTGCGGCGGTAGAAGCTGCGATTGGCGACCTTTGGGGAAACAACCCCGCGTGCCTTGGCGCTTCTCGCGGCTCTGGCGCGTTTCCTTACCGAAGAAACGCCCTTGTTCTTTACGGCTATCTCAGCCATAGAGCGTTTGTAAGGCTTTTTCGTTCCGCCGCTGCCGGAATGCCTTCTCTTCCTTACGGTCTGATCCGCGACAGTCCGCGGCGCGGCTGACCTTTCCGGTCTTTTTTTATCAGGATACTTGAGATAATACTTTTCCACGGCGGAGCTGTAGTGATCGTCCTTGCCGAGCGCGTTGCTGTACCTTTCCGCCGCTGAAACCTGCGGAGCCTTTTTTTCCGCCTTCGCGTTTTTTTGAGCTTTCGCGGCTTTTTTAGAACGGCTGTCGGCAGGCTTTCCGGTCTTTTTGGTCTTTTCCGGTTTTTTCTCCTTTTCCCTCAGGCTCTTTGCAGCCTTCTCCTTTTTTCCCTTTGCAGGCTCCGACGCTTTCTTCTTCTCTGAACCGACGGGCTTCTCCTGCTGATTCGCCTTGTCCGGACGCGCCAGCTTCAGCTCGTTGTAATTTACCTTTGATTTGTTGCTGTATGCGTCCTTGTATTTTGACATGTCACGCTGCTCCGGCTGAATGTCGCCGGCAGCGCTTTCAACCTTCGCCCTGCTTCCCTTTTTCTTTAAACCTCCCAATCTCCGCAACTCCTTTCCTTAATAATTCTGAGGTAAATATTATTTTACCATTTTCGCCGTCTGTATTCAACACTCAAAAGTTACAGTTTTCTGACAACATTGTTACATGTACGCACATTTGCGCGTTTCACATTTTTCCGTGCTTTTCAAGCGTATTCCGAATCACCTCAAATATTCTCTCTCTCGAATCAAGAATAGCCATCTTTCGGGCATTCTCCGACATTTCCTGAAGCTTCGCCCTGTCGCCCGCAAGTCTGTCAGCCTTATCCATAAGAAGCTGCGGCGTTATGTCCTTCTCGACAATTATCTCCGCCGCGCCGCGGTCAACCATCGCCATAGCGTTGTAATACTGATGATTCTCCGCAACGTTCGGCGATGGAATAAGAATAGCCGCCTTGCCCAAAGCCTGAATCTCGGTGAGCGCCATAGCTCCCGAACGGCATATGACAAGATCCGCCGCCGCCATTACCCTCGGCATGTCGCTGATATATTCGCGCACATCGAGGTTCGGGCATTTTTTCAGGTCAACGCCCCTTGATTTCAGCTCGTCCAGCACAAAGCGGCCGTATTTGCCGTAGCCGTGTATATGCTGGTATCTGCCGTCATTCGCGCTGCGCGCAAGCAGATCGAGCATTGATTCATTGATGGTTCTCGCGCCGAGCGAGCCTCCGAAGGACACTATCAGCGGACGGTCGTCAACCTTCAACTCCTTGCGGGCGCGCGCTTTGTCGTACTCCAGCACCTCGGCGCGGACGGGATTGCCCGTCACGACAAATTCGGTGTCCGCGGAAATACGCTTTTTTGCGTCCTCCACAGCGAGCATTACGCAGTCGCAGTAGCGTGCGAGCATCTTTACCGTAACGCCCGGGAAAGCGTTCGCCTCGTGAACCAGAACCGGAACGCCCATCTGCGCCGCCTTCCGCAGGACGGGTCCGCATACGTACCCGCCCGTGCCGATTGCTATGTCCGGCTGAAAGTCACGTATTATCTTGGCTGCGCGGACGCCTGCGAGAAGAAGATGCCGCACCGCCTCTAAATTCCTTCCTACATTTTCAAGAGTCAGCTTGCGCTGAAAGCCTGAGACAGGCATCGCGGTATAGGCAAATCCCGCCTGCGGCACGAGCTTTGACTCCATTCCGGCAGGAGTGCCGACAAACATAATCTCGGCGTCCGGAATATTCCTTTGGATTGTTTCAGCTATGGCAAGGGCAGGATTGATGTGACCCGCCGTGCCGCCTCCTGACATCAGTACTTTCATATCCGTAGCTCCTTTTCTACATTACCTTATTCGGCGATTCCCGTGAAATCGCCAGCAGCACGCCTATTTCGGCGAGCAGCATTACAATCGACGTTCCGCCCGAACTGAAAAACGGCAGACTTATACCGGTATTCGGAACCATGTTGGTGACGACGGCGATATTCAGCATCATCTGATATCCTATCTGCGACGTTATTCCTATACCGACGAATTTCTGGAACCTGTCTGTATTGGCTACACTAAGCGAAAAGCCTCTCCAGATAAACGTGACAAAAATCAGTATAATGATAATGGCTCCTACCAGACCCAGCTCCTCGCAAATGACGGAGAAGATAAAATCGTTCTGAGGCTCTGAAATATACATGTATTTCTGCCTTGAATTTCCGAAGCCCGCTCCGAATATGCCGCCCGAACTGATGGCGTAAAGCGACTGCACATTCTGCCAGCCGTTGCCCTTGGCGTCCGCGAACGGATCCAGCCAGACGGCAACTCTCGTTCTTCCGTAGGGAACCACTCCCAAAAAGACTATCAGATAAACCGCGACCGCCGCAAATCCGAGCAGCGTCAGGAAGTATTCTCTTCTTGTGCCTGCAAGAAGCATCAGCGTGCCGACGATCAACAGTATGATTATCGTGCATGAAAGATGCGGCTGGAGAACAAGAAGCACAAGTATCGGAACGATTCTCCACATGAACGGCCACACGGCTGTCTGAAAATTCCTGCCAAGACCGTACCAGTATTTAAACCTTTTGCTTCTGGCGGCTTTTTGTTTGGTTGATAGCTTCTTATACGTGGTTACGTTTATTTCCTTATAATGATAGGAAATATAGGTGGCGCAAACTAAAATCGCCGTGAATTTCGCAAGCTCTGACGGCTGGAAGCTGAGAGAACCTATCTCTATCCAGCGGTGAACGCCTTTGCTTCCGGGCAAAAGCCTGACTATAATAAGAAGTATGATCGACACTACCCACAGTATATACGACCATTTTCCCTTTAAAAATCCCGGGTGTACGGTCGATATAAACAGCATCAGCAGCAGTCCGACAACTGTAGCCACCAACTGCTTGTTTATGATATACATGCTGTTCCCGTGATGGCTGTAGGAATACGCATAGCTCGCCGACGCCATCATTATAAGTCCCAGAAAAACCAGCACCATAACTATAATAAACAAAGGCTTGTCAAACGCCGCGGCTTTGTTGAGCCATATGCTTCTTGTATTGGCGGCGGCTTTTTTTACGCCGTCCCACGCTTTTGCAGGCATATCGCCGATAGGCGTTTTCTCTTTTTTTTCGTCCTTGGAACGCACCTCAAAGCCAAGCCTGTCAAGCACACGCGAAAAAAACGCGCTGAATCCGCCTCCGGAGGAATCCGGTCCGTCGTCTCCGGAAGGCGCGGAACCGCCGGTGATCCGCGTTGTCTGATCCTCCCACGATCTCTCTCCCATATCGTTCTCTCCCTTCCCTAAACCGGCATAACAAAAGCCCTTAATTAATCATTGAATGTGTCTTAATCCACTAAGCGATTGAAAGAGCGACGGCTGCCACTCCCGCGATGAGCGTAATTATGCTGAACACCCAGACGATCTTGACCTCGCTCCAGCCGCTCATCTCAAAATGATGGTGTATCGGGCTCATCTTGAATATTCTCTTGCCGTGGGTAGCCTTGAAATAGGCTACCTGAAGCATCACCGAACCCGCTTCACACAGATATATTATGCCCACAAGGGGAATAAGTATCGGCATATTCACGCCGTAAGCCATGGCGCAGAATAGTCCGCCGAGGAAAAGCGAGCCTGTGTCCCCCATAAACACCTTTGCGGGGAAGAAATTCCACACCAGAAAGCCCAAGCAGCCGCCAGCCACGGAAGCCGCAAAGATGCTCATGCCGAACATATTGTGCATTCCGGCAATAACTATGAATACTATCGCGGTGAAGAATGTGACCGACGAGCATAACCCGTCTATACCGTCCGTGAGGTTTACCGCGTTGACAAAGCCCAATATCATTATCAGCGAAACCGGATAGAACCAGAATCCTACGTCCACGTCGTTCGTGAAGAAGGGTATAGTTGTAACCGTCGCGTCGCCGCACATGGCGAGAGTGGTGAGATAAGCGCCTGTTATGAGAGTCATGAATATCATTTTCTGTCCGGGCGTAAGTCCGTCGTTCTGCTTCTTGACAACCTTGATGTAGTCGTCGAGGAATCCCACTGCGCCGAACATCACGGACATCAGAATGCCCGCTGTTATCCTTATCCAGTAGCTTACAGGCTCCTCATAATTCGACGCTATCGAGCCGCCGTTTCTCAGGTAATAATACAGGGGCAGACATACCAGCAAAGATACAAGTATTCCGGCAATGAACATAATGCCGCCCATAGTGGGAGTTCCCTGCTTTTTCTCATGCCACTTAGGTCCGATTTCCTTGATGGTCTGACCGTACTTGAGCTTATGGAGCCATGGTATTACCTTTGTGCCAAGAGCGGCTGTTACGCCGAAAGAAATTCCTGACGCCAGCAGACTTATTAATTCCTGTGTCATTTGTTATTACCATCCTTAGTTTTTTTATCCGTGTCGGCACACGACAGCTTTATTGATTATTATTCTCCGATAACCTCATATACCGATTCTATGGCTTCCTCCAGCTTCATTGCCCTGCTCGCCTTGAAGAGTACCGCGTCGCCCTCGCGCAGCATGGAGCATAGCTTCATAACCAGCTCGCGCTTGTCGTCGAAGTGGAGCGCCGTCGGGATTTTGCCTTCAGCGCCCTCGACATACGCCGCGGCTTCGGGTCCGTAAGCCAGCAGAACGTCCGTTCCGTTTGCCGCGGCTTCGGCTCCGCATTCCAGATGCGCGGCGCGGGAATAGCTGCCAAGCTCTTTCATATCGCCCAGAACCGCTATCCTGCGCGAGCAGTCGAGATCCCTCAGCACTCTCAGCGACGCCTTTATGGAATCGGGGCTTGCGTTGTAGCAGTCCTCGATAACGGTAATGCCGTTCTTTCTTACAATCTTCTGACGCATTCCGGTCGGAACGTACTCGGAAAGTCCCCTGACCGCCTGCTCCGGAGTGACATTCAGAAGCATTCCGCAGGCGAACGCTATGCACGCGTTGTAGACATTGTGCATGCCGACAGCGGGAAGATTCACGTCATAGCGGGAGCCGCGGTAGTTTATCACAAAGCTCATGGAATCCTGAAGCTGTCTGATGTTTTCGGCGCGGCAGTCGGCTTCCTTGCAGGTTATTCCGCATACGACTACGGGATTCGGTATTCCCTCCACGCCCTTGGGAAGAAGGTCGTTGTCGCCGTTTATGATAAGTGGCGCGGAATCCGGCATGCCCTCGAGTATCTCCATCTTCGCCTTGAGTATTCCCTCGCGTGAGCCGAGCATCTCAATGTGCGACACGCCGATATTGGTGATAATTCCTATTGTCGGACGCGCCGTGTCGGTAAGACGGCTGATTTCGCCGAATCCGCTCATTCCCATCTCGAACACCGCCGCCTCATAGCTTGAATCCAGCTTGAAGCACATCTTGGGAAGTCCTATCTCGTTGTTGAAATTGCCCTGTGTCGCAAGCGTTTTGTACTTCTGCGAAAGCACAGCCGCAACCATTTCCTTTGTCGTGGTCTTGCCAACCGAGCCGGTCAGTCCCACAACGGGAATATCAAATTTTGCCCTGTAATACTTCGCCAGCCTGAGAAGCGCCCGACGCGTATCGGGTACATATATCACCCTGTCCGGCGACGCGCCGTCGATTTTTCTCTCACAGACTGCCGCGGCTCCTCTCGCAAGCACGTCCGGCACAAAGTCATGCGCGTCGAACCTGTCGCCCTTGACGGCAATGAAAAGAGAGCCTTCGCCCGCTTCGCGGCTGTCAAGTGTAACGCCGGTTATTTCCGCCGCGGTATAATTCTCCGGATCGGCTCCCAGAGCGGAAGCTATCTCGGTAAGTTTCATGCTTTCCATAATAATATACCACCCTTTACTCCATGTCAAGCGAATCAAAAATTTCCCTTAGCACTTCCCGCTCGTCAAAGTGAATCTTCACCTTGCCGATTATCTGGTAATCCTCATGTCCCTTGCCAGCCATGACGATAACGTCTCCCGGACGGGCATGCTCCACAGCGTACCTCATAGCCTCGCGGCGGTTGACTATCACTGTGTAAGGCGTATCGTGCCGCTCCACGCCGGGAAGTATCTGTCTGATTATCTCCTCCGGATCCTCTGTGCGGGGATTGTCGGAGGTCACAATGACGAAATCCGAAAGTCTCGCAGCCGCTTCTCCCATGAGCGGACGCTTATATGGGTCGCGGTCGCCGCCGCAGCCCAGCAGGGCGACAAGTCTGCCCTTGGATACGGCACGCATGGAGCTGAGAATATTCTCCACTCCGTCAGGCGTATGAGCGTAATCGAGAATTATCGTGAAATCGCGTCCCGTCGGGAATACCTCCGCTCTGCCCTTGATTCCCTTGGAACGGTTGAGCGCCCCGGCGACGGCTTCGGGAGCCGCGCCCACCGCCAGAGCGCAGCCTACCGCGCTGAGCGCGTTGTAAGCCGAAAATCTGCCCGGAGTCGGAACCTTGACCTTATATTCATTTCCCATCGCGCAAAGCGTAAATCCCACTCCGTCGGCAAAGAATTCAACATTTCTCGCGGTAATGTCGGCGAGGTCGTTCTCAATTCCGTATGTGACAAGCTCCACATCGTCATCTATGCGAAGCCTGTTGCCCCATTCGTCGTCAATATTTATTATAGCGCAGTCGGTCATGCCAAAGAGCTTTGCCTTAGCGCCGAAATACGCTTCCATCGTCCCGTGAAAATCGAGATGATCCTCGCTGAGATTTGTGAAGCACGCCGCGGCGAAATGCAGTCCCGCCACACGCCCCTGTTCGAGCGCGTGGGAAGACACCTCCATCACTACGAATTCGCAATCCGCCTCCGCCATTCTCGCAAAAAGCGAATGAAGCTCATATGTGTCGGGAGTCGTGAATTCCGTATGAAGCGCCTCGTCGCCGATCATATTCTGTATCGTGCCGATGAGTCCGCATTTGTGACCGCTTCTTTCAAGCACCTGCTTGGTGATGAAGGTGGTGGACGTCTTGCCGTTTGTGCCTGTAACGCCTATAAGCTTCAGCCTGCGAAGAGGATGCCCCATGAAATTCTCGCACATACAGGCAAACGCCTCTCTCGCGGACTCCACAACAAGCTGATTTTCAAGCCCCAGATCCCGCTCGCATACTATAGCCGAAGCCCCGTTCGCGGCGGCTGCGGCGGCAAAATCGTGTCCGTCGCTCTTTAGACCCTTGATGCATACAAATACAATTCCCTCGGAAACCTTTCTCGAATCCGACGTGAGATCGGTTATTTCGCAGTCGGAAAGGTCGCCTGTGAACTTTATACCGTTCATTATTTCTGAAAGCCGCATTTTTTCATTCATTCCTTTGCATATAGTATGGGAGTCGCCTGCTTTTTTACGTCAGTTTTTGAACATACGCTGATATTATAACGTCAGATCAGTCGTTTATACCGTCAACGGCGAATTCGACGGTGACGACCGTTCCCTCCTCGACCTCGCTTCCGGCGGGTATCTCCTGCTTGATTGAAATGCCGCCCGCGCTGGTGAAGCCTGTGCCGGAATATCTGATGTTGAGATTCTTGTTCTTGACCGCGTAGGCAACCTTCGACGCCGAAAGACCTACGAGATTGGGTACAATAGTGGTCGGCACTTCTCCGCCCGATTCCGTCGTGAGAACTACCGTGCAGGAATTGGGAGCTGTCCTGCCTCCTGCCGGTATCTGACCGGTAATGGTATCCCCGTCGCCTATAATCCTGGTTTCAAAGCCCTTTCCCTTGAGTGTCGAAACCGCGTCGTCCTTATTCTGCCCGACAACGCTCGGAACAAACATATCCCTGTACGCCGCTTCCTCCTCGGAATACACAGGATCAACTCCAAGGTATGGCAGAAGCTCGCTGAATATTCCGCGAACCACCGGAGCGGCTATCGAGCCGCCGCTGTGTTTCTTGCCCTGAGGCTCGTCGAGCATTACCAGAACCGCAACCTCCGGATTGTCTATAGGAGCTATGCCGCAGAATGAGGCGACATACAGGCTCTTGTTGTCCTTCAGTATCGCCTGCTTTGCGATTTTTTCAGACGTTCCGGTCTTGCCGCCTATGCGGTAGCCCGCGAGGTATACATTGTGAGCCGTACCGCCCTTGTTGGCTGTGGCTTCGAGAATGTTACGCATTTTTGCGGAGGTTTCTTCGGAAATCACCTGCCGCTTGACGAATTTCTGTTTTGAAAGAACTATGTTGCCGTTTGGATCGGTAATACTGTCCACCATGTACGGTCTGAGCAGATATCCGCCGTTTATGACAGCCGAGAACGCTGTGATCATCTGTATCGGGGTGACCGTCATCGACTGACCGAACGAACATTCCGCAAGGTCAAGCTCTGTCATATCCTCCCGATGATGATACATGCCAGAAGATTCGCCCGGGAGATCTATGCCTGTGGCGGCGGTAAGCCCGTATGACTTGAAATACTCGGAGAATTTGTCAACCTTCAGACGCAGACCCAGCTCCATAAGCACCGGATTGCAGGAATTCATCATAGCCTGAGTTAGCGTTTCGTGACCGTGACCGCTTCTGTTGGCGCACTTTATTCTCCTTTTGCCCACAAGAAGATATCCCTTGCAGACAAAATTCTCGTCCAGACTGGTCACGCCCTCCTCCAGCGCCGAGGACATGGTAATCGGCTTGAAAACCGAGCCAGGCTCGTACGCGTCGTTGACCGCCTTATTGCGCCACTGCTCCTGCTGCGCCTCTATGCGTGCCTTTTTCTTCTCGTCCGGATCCTCTATTTCGCTGATTTTTTTGAGCGCTACGGGATCAGTAATAGTCTGATAATCGGCGGGATCGTAGTCTGGCATAGTCGCCATTGCAAGTATCGCGCCGGTATTCACGTTCATTATTATGCCGGCGGCATGATTCTGAACGTCGTTGTCTATCACAGCCTGACCCAGATATTTTTCCAGCATGGTCTGAATGTTGGCGTCAATCGTCAGTGTTATATCGTTGCCGTTAACAGGCTTTTGCTTGCTGTCGTTGAAATCAAAAGGCATTTCGCCGCCCATTGAATTCTTCGCGGTAAGATTCTTTCCGTCGATTCCCTTGAGCTGGTCGTTGTAATAGCTCTCAATTCCCAGCGAGCCTACGTTGTCGAAATTGGTGTAGCCAATGACGTTTACGGCTATAGGATCGTCATGGTAATAATACCTGTTGGTATCGTTGAGTAAGGAAACGCCCTTGATATACTTGTATTTTTCTATATGTTTCAGCACATGCTCACCGCATAATACCTTGATTTTGTCCTTATTTTTCTTTATTGTAAGCTCGGGATACTCACCTGCCATCACTTTTTCGGTAAAGAATAATCTTTCTTCCTTTTTTGCTTTTCCGTCCTTGTCCTTGACGGTTTCATAATACTGATAAACGTCGCGGTATATATAAGCGTTGAGCTTATCCTTCTGATCCTTATCAGCCTTTTTTGTAATCATTGCGCTTGTGGAATTCATACGGCTTCTTTTCAGAACGTTTTCGTAACTCACGCCGAGTATTTCCGCGATGGTGTGGCATATTTCCTCGTGCTCCGAATCCGAATAATTCGCGCTGAGAGTCTGCGGCTTCAACTCCACGATCCACGCCGCGGCGCTCTGCACCAGCTTTTCTCCGTTGATATCGTATATTGTGCCGCGGTTCGCCGGAATTACCGTGATTTTAAGCTGCTGTGAAGCCGCCTTCTGCTGATATATCTCGCTCTGAAAGACCATAAGCTTAAACAGATTGTAGAATATCGAGATTATAAAAAGACCTATCAAGAACGTTACAATTTTAAATCTTGCGGAGAATTTATCCAATTTCTTATAGCGCTTAAAATATCCTTTAATAAATGATTGTGTTTTATTAATCAAATCTGTGCCTCCATAATATTTTCAATTGAACGAAAACGAGAGTCAAGAATAATTCTTAACTCTCATGTCTGTGTCTGCAGGCTCTATAACATATTTATTGTGTTTTCAATGAAAGTATGCCGCAGAAACATAATCAAAGAATTATAAACGCTGATTATCCGCGATTGATTTAATCGTCAAAGTCGTCGTCCCAGCTTACTTCAAACCACTTGACCTTATGATTACTCCTTTTCTGCATGCCGAGATTGTTGGTGGCATATGTATAGACAGTCGTATCGTTAAGTATATGGTCTCTCTTTACCTGTAGTCCCGTATAATCGTTCTGAAGGGCTGTAAGCTCGGCTTTTTTCTGATCGATAAGCAGGGTAAGCTCATTATCAAGGGCGTGCATTCTCATTATAATGACAAAAAACGAAATAAGTACAAAGAACGCAAAGCCTCCCGCGAAAATCATACGTACTTCGCCGTCGTCAAGCGAACGTACACGGCTCTTGCGCGGCTTACGGGCAATCACAGGCAATTCTTCTCTTTTCTTATTGAGCCTGACCGTCATATTAGGTCTGATATGCTTTTTTGTCGGCAGTTTGGCCGGCTGTTTTCTGCGCCTTTGTGGCGCCGCACTGTTTTCAGAGCGCATGTTGTAAGCGTTGCTTCCGTTAAGATTATTCACGTTTTCTTCCCCCTGTTTTTTTATCGTTTATATATATCATTCAAAACCGCTTAATCAGATAATTACAGCTTTACGCATGTTCTGAGCTTGCTGCTCCTGCTGCGCGGGTTGCGCTCAAGCTCCTCCTCCGAAGGCACTATCGGCTTTCTTGTGAGAAGCCGCGCCTTCGGCTTGTTGCCGCAGACGCACACCGGAAATTCCGGCGGGCATGTGCAGCCCTCGCACCATTTCGCCATGGTCTGTTTTACAATTCTGTCCTCGAGCGAATGGAATGTGATTACCGAAAGCCTTCCCTCCGGCGCAAGACAGTCAAACGCCGCCTGAAGTCCTCTCTCCAGCTCGCCAAGCTCGTCGTTGACGGCAATCCTCAACGCCTGAAATACCTTGCGGGCCGGATGCCCCGCACGCCTTGCCGCAGCCGGAACCGCTCCGGAAATAATTTCGGCAAGCTCGAATGTCGTCTGAACCGGCTTGTCCGTCCTCGCCGAACAAATAGCCTTGGCAATACGCGCCGAGAATTTCTCCTCGCCGTATTTGGTGAATATCTCCGCGAGCTGCTGCCATGTAAGCGTATTGCAAAGCTCGGCTGCCGTGACTCCCTCCTGACTCATACGCATATCCAGCGGAGCGTCCTTATGAAACGAAAACCCGCGCTCCGCGGTATCCACCTGATGCGACGAAACGCCAATGTCCATAAGCACGCCGTCAACGGAGGATATCCCCAGTCCTGCGAGAATCCCGCCCACCGCGCTGTATTTTGTATGTATCACGCTCACACGGCTGTCTCCCGAAAACCTCTCCGTAACCGCTGCAATCGCGTCGGGGTCACGGTCAAGGCAGACAAGCCTTCCGTCCCCGCCGAGAAGCCGAAGTATGGCGGCGCTGTGATTTCCGCCGCCCGCCGTGCAGTCAACGTAAGTGCCGTCCGGCTTTACGCCGAGAGAGGCGATAGTCTCCTCAAAAAGAACCGGAATGTGATTGAATTCCAAGAAGCGCACCTCACCGTCAGCAGATCAGGCAAGACCAAGCTCTGCCATCATCTGAATTTCGTCCTCGTCAGTCAGCACCTCGTCCGCCTGTTCAAGGCTTTCCTCGTTCCACAGCTCCAGCCAGTCGAACATTCCCACCATGCGTACCCTGTCGGTTATGCCGGCGCTTTTCTTGAGATCGTCCGAAAGGAGGATACGTCCCTGAGCGTCGAGCGAAATATGCTCCACAGAGCCGAACACCTTTCGCCTGAGGGCGTTCTGCCTGACGTCGCCCTCACGCACCTTTGCGGTGATCCTCATGAATTCCTCATGATTATAAAGCCTTATGCAGCCGCCTACGCCTTTGAGCGCAAAGACCGACGAACCGAAATCATCGCGGTACTTCGCGGGTATTACCAGACGGCCTTTTGTATCAAGACTGTGTACGGCATTTCCGATAAGCATTTCCGGTTCGCCTCCCCTGCTCAAATCTCCTGTCCCTTAAAAAATTCTCAAAAAATCCGGAATAATTCGCATGCCTTCCGCATAATAATTTGACAAGCGGGAATAATAATGATATAATATTAATAAAGACAAGAACACTTTATGAAGCTGTCGGCAATCGCCTGAATGTTGAAAAAAATTCATCATTCAGACATTCCGGCTTAATAAAATATTAAATTTCTACCACTTTTATTTTCTTGTCTACCACTTCTATGTTCTTATGTCCCACTCTTCTTAAATTATAAGGTTATATCATCAAAAAGTCAATCAGTTTATGAGTATTTATAAAAACTTTTTTATTTCCATATCCGATTATAAAATTTATTAATTAAAATATTTTATTCAATAATTAATATAATTGACAAAAAACCCGTCCGTGATTAATCTCAGTAAAATCTGAGCCGGTCACGGACGGTTTTCAGTTATTTTTTTTTCAGGATTACTCCTGTGCGGCGTCGGAATCCGGAGTCTTGCCCGTCTGCTTTGCCCTGTTCGCGGCAACTCTGGTCTTGACCGCCGAACGCAGGTTCTTTCTCGCCTGTCTTACGGTTTCAAGATTCTGGTTTACGGCGTTCTCGGTGTCAAGAAGGATATTGTCGGAGAATGTGAACGCGCCTCTGAGTATCTCGTTTGCCTGTTCCTCGGCGGCGGCAATGATCTTCTCCGCCTTTTCCTTTGCCTCCTTGAAAACAGCCTCCTGATTTACAAGCGCTCTGGCTCTCTCCTGCGCCTTCGCGGTGATCTCGTCGGCTTCCTTGGTCGCGCCGGCGATGATGTTGTCGCGGTCGGTCATGACTGCCTTGGACTGATGTATCTCCTGAGGCAGATTCATTCTTATCTCGTCGATAACGGCATTGAGTTCGCGCGCGTCAACGATGCATTTATCCGAGCTGAAAGGCACAGCCTTGGCTCTGTCCATAATGTCGTCAACGTTTGCAAGCAGTTCTTCTATACTTCTCATGATATATTATCTCCTTTGATATTTATTATTATTTATTAATTTAGCGGCGCTATTCATCATTGCGCTGTCTTGAAAGTCTGTCGCTTATCTCGCGGCATATGCATTCCGGAACAAAATCCGAAATGTCTCCGCCAAATCTGGCTATCGACTTCACCATGCTCGACGAAAGATACATGTGCTGGGAGCTTGTGGTGAGAAAAACCGTATCAGCTTCGGGATTGAGCTTGCGGTTTATGAGCGCCATCTGGAATTCGTATTCAAAATCCGTGACCGCCCGCAGACCCTTGACGATTGTGTGGGCTTTCCTGAGTCTTACGTATTCGGCAAGCAGACCGTCGAAGCACTCGGCTTCAACATTCGGAATGTCCGCGACCGCTCGCTTTATCATATTCAGTCTTTCCTCCGCCGTAAAGGACGGATTCTTTCCCGGATTCACCAGCACAGCGACGATCACTTTGTCAAACATGAGCGACGCTCTCTGTATAATGTCAAGATGTCCCAGCGTAATAGGGTCAAAGCTGCCGGGGCAAACTGCGATCTTCACTCGTCATCTCCCCCATCGTATACTTCTCCGTCCTGCGGAACCCGGTAAAACGTCACCTTGATCCTGCCGTAGCGGTATTCGCGGTCAATGACAAAATCGCCCGCCGTTTCGGGAAGCTCCTCGCCCGCCGGAGATTCGCATATTATCGCGCCGCCCTTTTTGACTACAGAGGCGACAGATTCCAGAACCGACTGCAAAATTCCCCTGCCGTAGGGAGGATCGAGAAACGCGTAGTCGAATTCCCGCCGTCCCGCTCTCGGCGCGAGATAGGAAAGCGCGTCGCCCTGAATCACAACCGCCGCGCCGTTAAGACCGCAGACCTTGAGATTTTCCCTGACCACGGCAATCGAATCGGGCGAGCTGTCCACAAAGACCGCCTCCGAAGCGCCCCTGCTCAGAGCTTCAATGCCCATCTGTCCGCTTCCGGCGAAGAGATCGAGAATCCTGCGCCCCTCGACGTCAAACTGTATCGCGCTGAAAACGGCTTCCTTTACCCTGTCGGTGGTAGGTCTTACGTCGTTGCCGTCCAGAGTCCTGAGACGTCTGCCTCTTGCCGTGCCTGTGATCACTCTCATCGGCAGCAATCCTTTCGCCAAATATTATTTACCGGATTATTATACAGCATATTTTACGCGCTGTAAAGTATTTTGTGGCAAATATGTCGAAACTTACAAAAGTGTAATATGTTATTGCTGTTTTATCTGCCAAATCAGCATATATTTTTTTGGTTAATCCTACAAATATTCAATGTCATCAGTCATTAATATCCTTTTTCTTCTTGCGTGCAATAATATTCTCCGCCGCGGTGCGGTTCATACCGCTGACCTCGCAGAGTTCCTCCACGGAAGCGGCGTAAACCGCCGAAATTGTCTTGAAATGCCTGAGAAGCTCCCTTGCGCGGGTCGGACCTATGCCCTCTATCTCGGTCAGACTGCTGCGTATAACGGATTTGCCGTGGCTGGCGTGGTGATAGGTGATTGCGAATCTGTGTACCTCGTCCTGTATGGACGAAACAAGCGTGAACGCGGCGCGGCTGCGTGTGAGCGAAATCTCCCTGCCCCCCGCGGCAATGGCGCGTGTCTTGTGCTTGCTGTCCTTAACCATTCCGAAGAGCGCTATGGGAAGTCCTGAGGCTTCTATAAGCGGACGCACAGCGTTGACGTGTCCCTCGCCGCCGTCAAGGAGAATCAGATCCGGCAGCCGTCCGAAGCCCTTTCCCTCGTCCTTGTGCTGACTGTATTCCAGCAGCCGCCGCGTTATCACCTCGCGCATGGAGCCGTAGTCGTCCTGACCCTCCACCGTTTTGATCCTGAATTTGCGGTAGGCGGACTTGAGCGGTCTGCCGTTTTCAAAGACGATCATTCCGGCAACGTTGTCGTCGCCCTGCGTGTTGGAAATATCGTATGACTCGATGTATTCCGGCGGCGAATCAAGTCCCAGAAGCCTGCCCAGCTCGTCCACCGCGGCAGTGACTTCGCCCGTCCTGCCCTTTGCCTGCGCCAGATATTCCGCTGCGTTCTGACGGCACATCTCCACAATGCGCTGCTGCTCGCCCTTCTGCGGGACGGTAATGCGAACCTTCCTGCCGTGCCTGTCTGCGAGCTTCTCCGTAAGAAGCTGTCCGAGCAGCTCCGAGTCCTCCACCTCCCCGTCAACCGTCACCCTCGGCGGAACGTCGCGCATGGAATAGTACTGCTTGATGAATTCCGAACGGCATAGCGCAAGCTCCGTCATGTCGTCGATGAGGAACTGCTCCCGGTCAACCAGCCTGCCTCCCCTGAATCTGAACACCTCAAAGCATGTGCTTCCGGAGCCTTGCGCAAGGGCTATAACGTCCTGCTCCTCCACCGACGTCATTATGACCTTCTGCCTGTCGCTCATTTTCCTGAGCGCGTTTATCCTGTCGCGGATTCTCGCCGCCTTTTCAAATTCCAGTTTCTCGGCGCACTCGTTCATGCGCTCGGTAAGTCTCGCGACTGAGGTATTCGTGCCGCCCTTGAGAAAGTCGCGGGCTTCGCTTATCGCCTCGTCGTATATCTCCTTTTTCAGCCGTCCCCTGCAGGGCGCAAGGCAAAGCCCTATGGAATAATTCAGGCATGGTCTGCCCTTGCCTATGTCCCTTGGAAAGCTGCGGCGGCAGGTGGGTATTCTGAATATCCTGCACGCCTCGTCAACCGACTGACGCACTACAAAGCTCCCCGTATAGGGTCCCAGATATTCCGCCCCGTCGTCCTCAATCTTTTTTGCCTCGGTTATGCGCGGATATTCTCCGGCTGTTATCTTGATATAATGATATCCCTTGTCGTCCTTCAGAAGTATATTGTACTTCGGCTTGTGCAGCTTTATCAGGCTGCATTCCAGCACAAGCGCCTCATATTCGGTGTCGGTAATGATATATTCAAAATGATCGACGTTCTCCACCATGCGGCGCACCTTTTCCGAGTGACCCTCCTGCGAGCCGAAGTACTGGCTGACGCGGTTTTTGAGCGCCTTTGCCTTGCCGATGTATATTATTTTGTCGTGTCTGTCGTGCATGATGTAAACGCCGGGGAGCAGCGGCAGCTTCATTGATTTCTGTCTCAGCTCGCCAAGTTTAGGATTTTCGTTGTATTGCGTGTGTTCTGTCAATGTGTTGATTCACCCCGAATTATTCCTGAAGTATTTCTCTTTTATATTATTTTAACACCCGCGAGGCGGCAATGGCAACAGGAAATTATTAAATAATGTTGAAATTTCAGCCGCCGTTGTTGACACGCAGGGGCGGCTGGAATAAAATATTAAAAAAGGAGGAAGGAATTTTGAAAAGAAAATCATCTGCCGGAATATACCTCTCAATTGCCGGCGTTGTTGTCCTGCTTGTGATAAACGCATTCGCGGCGGCGCATTTTACGGATCCGTTCAGCGGCGGCGCGGGTATCGACATGGACAATTTAGCCGGATATGACGTAAGCCGCACTGATACGGACGATCGTGTATCCTCCGCGAATTATACCTCCGAATCAGGCGAGGACGTTTCCTCAGGCGGCAAGCTGCTTTATCCGACGGATTATCCGTATTTTATAGAAATTGACAAAACCAATCAGGTTATAACCGTATTCACCACCAGCTCCAGCGGCAAATACGACAAGCCCGTGAGGGTAATGCTCTGCTCCACTCCGGAAAAATCAAAGAGATTCACAGAGGGCTACTGGAAGCTCACCGGCGACCGCACTACACAAAAAAATCCGTGGCGCGCACTGAAAAGATACGGTCAGACGGTATACGCCCAATACGTCACTAAAGCCAACGGCTTTTTGTATTTTCAATCCGTTCCCTACAGCGAAGCAAGCAAGGACAAGCTCGATCAGCTTGTCTATGGCAATTTAGGCAGTCCGGATCCGGAGGGAAGCATTCTTCTGACGGTGGAAAACGCAAGATGGATCAACGAAAACTGCAACTACGGCACATGGATACATGTAACGGAGAAAAAAAGGGATAAGTCGCTCACACAGGCGCTCAAGGAACAGCTTCCCAAGCCTGACGTTACAGGCTGGGATCCGACCGATCCCGACCCCGCCAACCCCAATTATCACCCCCAGTACACGGAGGAAGCTCCCGAACCGGAGGGCTATGCCGTTGACAACAGGGGACTTGACGAGCTTGAAAAATCGCATTAAAAATAACCTCTCCGCAGGCTTCAGCCGCCATACGGAGAGGTTATCTTATTTTTTCGCTTTCTCGTATCTTCTGAATTCAGAGGGAGTCTGGTCGCAGTGCTTCTTGAATGTGCGGTTGAAATACGAAATATTGTTGAACCCTGTTTCGTAAGCGACCTCGATAACAGGCTTGTCCGAAGAGCGGAGAAGCCCCATCGCCTTTGTAATGCGGTATTCGATAACATAATCTATGCACGACATTCCCGTCACGCTTCGGAACATTCTTGAAAGCCCCGTTTCGCTGAGATTCACCAGCTCGGCAAGTCCCGCGAGCGTTATGTTTTCCATATAATTCTCGGAAATATAATCAACCACCCTACGCACTATTCTGACCTCGTTGCTTTCGGGCGCTTCGGACTTGATTTCAATTTTCCCGTAGTTCAGCAGCTTGAAAACCAAAGTATTAATCAGACTTTTCAGTTTAAGCTCAAAAAAATCCTCGTGATCAAAATATGTGTCGAATAATTCGACGGCGATAGGTCTGAATTCATTATAATGCTCCGAATTGAAGCGTATGACGCAGTAATCATTGCATTTGCGGGAGAGCATGGGCATAAAGTATTTCGACGCGCATATGTCAACCGTATGATTGGTTATCATGTCAAGCGATATGAGATAAGTGGCGGCGAGAAAGGAGTCATCCTTATCGACCAGCCGGAAGGAATGCAGCACCCACGGCATGATTACAAGAATATCACCGAATCCCAGATCAACGTCCTCGCCCCCGATGGTATATCTGCATTTTCCGCAGTCGCACATAATCATCTCGATTTCCTCGTGACAATGCACCGGAAACGACGAAAAAAGCGTCGGCATCATCGTGCCGTAAATAACAAACGGCATAAGCACGTCTCCGTGCCTCTTTTTTTCCACATAACCTGAAATATTCTTGTCGGCGGGGTACATAAAGCCTGCCTCCTTCACTTCTGCAAATATAGTGCAAGTCGCTTGAAGAAAATAATTTGAAAAAGTCAATCATTCAGAACCGTCCGTATTGCCTGAAAGGTGTTATTGTCTAAATTTTATTTACAATTTCATCAATTAATCAACCTATTAGCCAACAAAAACAAAACAAAGCCCGCAAATTTCACTCATTAAAAGCACTAAGAATAAATACGTGCAGGAAAAGACAATTAATCGACATGTACTTGTACCGGATAGTGCAATAATAGGTGCAAATACTGCTTGCTTTTTCCCCTGATAAAATTATAATATTATTGTAGCTTGAAGTCAATAGTTTTTTATAAAATATTTTCTATTTTATAAATATTTTTATGAGTTATCCCTAATAATACAATTTTTTGTTTTTACAAGTAAAGGAATTATCGTTCATGAGCATGCAGAAAGGCGCAATTTCAGCCAAAAAAAATTCCGGCTCCGATGACGTTGTAAATTCGTCTGTTTTCAAGTTAGCATGGCCCATATTCGTACAGGCGCTTCTCTCTATGCTCCTCGGCTACATCGATACGCTTATGTTGAGCGGATACGATCAGACCGCGGTAGGCGCTATCGGAAACGCAAATCAGATACTCGGCTTTCTCACCCTCGCCTTCACCATTATATCCAGCGCGAGCGGCGTTGTGGTGGCGCAGTATCTCGGAGCGGGCAAGAAGGATAAGATCAACCAGATATACACCGTCTGCGTAGCATTCAATCTTGCGCTCAGTCTTATAGTCAGCGGCATAGTATACGTCGGCAGCGACGGGCTTATGAAGCTGCTCAACACTCCCGAAGCGATGATGCCGGACGCGAGAAGCTACATGCGGATAGTCGGCGGATTCATCTTTACTCAGGCGGTTCTTGACACCATGTCGAGGATATTCCAGAGCAACGGCAGAACCGAATTCGGCATGATTATCTCGCTGGGAATGAATATTCTGAACGTATGCGGCAATTATCTGTTTTTGTACGGTCCGCTGAAATCGCTCGGTTTAGGAGCCTCAGGAGTTGCGGTATCCACAACGTTCAGCCGTATAGCAGGGCTTTGCGCCGCGTTCGTATTCTTCTCGGCGTTCATAGACGGGCATATTTCGGTAAAATATTTACGACCGTTTCCAAAGGATATACTCAAGACCCTGCTCCGGCTCGGAATTCCCACGGCGGGAGAGAATATATCCTACAATATCTCCCAGCTCTTCGTAACCGGATTTGTCAATACACTTGGTATAGCTGCCATCAACACCAAGATTTACGCAAATATTCTTATCAGCTTTGCCTATCTTTATTCGGTTTCCGTCGCAATGGCGACCACAATAATTGTCGGTCACGCTGTCGGCGCGGGAGATTACGACTTCGCCTACAAAAGGGTAAATAAGACAATGCGCAGCGCACTTATCGTATCGGTTTGCATAGCCTGCATTAACTTCCTGATAAGTCCCGTTACGCTCGGACTCTTCACCCGAAATTCCGCAACGCCGGAAATGGGCGCTCAGATAGTCGCGCTCGGGCGCAGTATCTTTTTCGTCGCTATATTCCTTGAATTCGGCAGAACCAGCAACCTTGTAATCATCAACAGTCTGAAAGCTTCGGGCGACGTCATATTCCCGACTTATCTCGGCATAGCCGCAATGTGGAGCTGCACTGTGGTCGGAGGATATATTCTCGGCATAGTCTGCGGATTCGGTCTTGTCGGAATATGGATAGCAATGGCGGCGGACGAAATCATTCGCGGCATTGTTGTCGCAATACGCTGGAAACGCGGCACATGGCGCGGCAGAAGAGTCGTTCAGGAAAACGCCTGAACTCACAACAACCGACTTTATCTTTAAGGAATCGGTTTCCCTCCAATTTTCCGGTTTCTTAAAAAATTATATACAGTCTCAATATCTCATCAAAGCCGTACAGCGCAGTGTGCGTTTATTCGCACACTGCGCTGTACGGCTGTTTTTTGCCGACTATCCAAAACAACCGCCGGACTTTTTTGTTCCGACGGTTGTTTGCGTTCAGTTATTGATTATGCGCTCAGCCGATTACTTTCCCATGATGGAATTGCCGGCCTTTTCAAATTCGTCCAGCTTGGCGTTAGCCGATTCTCGGCTGCCGACGGCTGCGACATAAATCTTGATCTTCGGCTCCGTGCCGGAGGGACGCACTATGAATGAGCTTCCGCTCTCCATCTTGTACGCAAGGACATTGCTCTTGGGAAGCTTGATTTCGCTCTCCGAGCCGTCCGCCAGATTCTTCCTGACCGACAGCTTGTAGTCGCTTACCGTTACAACCCTGTCGCCCGCAATATCCGCGGGAGGATTGGTGCGGAGCTTATCCATGACGGAATTCATGAATTTCACGCCCTCTTCGCCCTCGAATTCATAATTGAGCAGACGGTTGCCATAATAGTGGAAATCGTTGTATATTTCAGCCATAACGTCAAGAAGCGACTTCTTCTGTTTCTTGTAGTATGCCGCCATCTCGCATATCATCATTGAAGCAACGACGGCGTCCTTGTCGCGGGCATAGGTTCCGCAGAGGTAGCCGTAGCTCTCCTCGTAGCCCATGATGAAGCGTTCCTTTTCTCCGTCGGCTTCCAGCCAGCCGATTATCTCGCCTATATACTTGAATCCGGTAAGCACTCTGCGCATCTCGCAGCCGTACTTCTCGGCGATCTCAGTGCCGAGGTCGCTGCTGACAATTGTGCTGACGCAGACAGGATTCTTCGGGAGATTTCCCTGTTCCTTCCGGCAGGAAAGCATGTAGTTGAGCATCAGAGCGCCGACTTCGTTGCCGGACATAAGAATATACTGACCGTCCGATTCCACGGCAATGCCAACGCGGTCGCTGTCGGGATCGGTAGCGAGAAGCAGGTCGGGCTTCACGGTCTCGGCGAGCTTCAGGGCGCATTCAAAAGCCTCGCGGAATTCCGGATTGGGCTTGGGGCATGTGGTGAAGTTGCCGTCGGGCTTCTCCTGCTCCGGAACCACAGTAACGTCGTCTATGCCGATTCTCTTGAGAATTGCGCGTACAGGCTTGTTGCCCGCGCCGCAGAGAGGAGTGTAGACCACCTTGAGTCCCGAATCCCTGCAAACGCCGGGATTAATGGAGCATGCCTGCACAGAGTCAAGAAAGCTCTCCACAAGGGAATCGTCTATCCAGCTTATCATGCCCTGAGCCATAAGCTCGTCAAAATCGCCGCGTTTAACGTCGTCAAAAATATCCAGCTTCTTCATGAACGAATAGACCTCTCCGGCAGCGCCGTCGGTCATCTGGCAGCCGTCGCCTCCGTAGCACTTGAAGCCGTTGTACTTAGCGGGATTGTGGCTGGCGGTTATGACAATGCCTGCCGAGCAATTAAGCTGCCGCACGGCGTAGCTCAGAACCGGAGTGGGCTGAAGCTCCGGAAAGATGTATACCTTAACGCCGTTTGAAGCAAGCGTCGCGGCGGCGCACTTTGCGAAATCAGTTGATTTATTGCGGGAATCGTAGCCGATAGCCACGGCATGCTGTCCTTCCTTCTGCGCCAGATAATCAGCAAGAGCCTGAGCCGCCATGCTGACGGTGTAGACGTTCATTCTGTTGGTTCCCGCGCCGATAACGCCTCTCAGACCGCCGGTTCCGAATTCAAGATAACGGTAGAATCTGTCGCTTATTCCCATTTCGTCGCCCTCGACTGCCCTGAGTTCAGCGAGAATATCCTCGGCGTCAGCCTTGCCGAGCCATGTCTGATAGAGCTTCATTTCTTCGTTTTTGCATGCCATAAAATTTTGGCTCCCTTCGTTAAAAAATTAAACCGAAACTTAATCGTATTGGTTAAATCACAGTATATTATACAACAAGTATTTTTATTTGTAAAGCGTCATAGCGCCATTTTAACACGCCGTACAAATTTTTTTTATAATTACGGCGTATCGCCAAATATTCCCGTCACAAAACGGAATAATAAAGTGTGAAAGGAGCTGAACGCCTTATGTCAGGCATAAAAATTTCCCCTATGGAATATGAAAAAATGACCCGTCAGGCTGTACCGCCGTCCCCGCTGCTGAAGGACTGCGCGTTTGCCTTTGTAACCGGCGGGGGTATATGCTGTCTCGGACAGCTTGTGACAGATACTATGCTGCGTCTGGGATTTTCGGTAGACACCTCGAAAACGTCAGCGTCCATATCGCTGATAGCTCTCGCCGCGCTGCTCACCGCCCTCGGACTTTTCGCAAAGATAGCCAAATTCGCCGGTGCGGGGACGCTCGTTCCCATCACGGGCTTCTCAAACGCGATAGTCTCCCCCGCCATCGAATTCAAATCCGAGGGGCAGATATTCGGAATCGGTGCGAATATGTTCAAGATAGCCGGACCCGTGCTGGTTTTCGGCATATCCTCCTCGGTCATCTACGGTATAATCTACTGGATGTTCACCACGGTGAAATGATTACTTGTGATACTTTGTATCGGCATTGATCGAAAAGGCGCGGTAGATCTGTTCGCAGAGCATGACCCGCGCAAGCTGGTGGGGAAAGGTCATTGGCGACATGGAAAGCCGCAGGTCCGCGCGCCGCTTGACCTCCCCGCTCAGACCGTAGGAGCCGCCTATGACGAATTCAATCCGGCTCCTTCCGCTCAATGCGATCTGCCCGAATTTCTCCGCGAGCTGAACGGAATCCATCTCCCTGCCCTCGATGCACATTGCGACAACAAAGCTGCCGGAATGAATTTTTTCAAGTATACCGGCGCCCTCGGCTTCAATGACCCTTGCTATATCCGCGTCGGAAGGGGACTTTGGCAGACGGCATTCGCTTACCTCGAATATGGAAAATTTGCAGAAGCCGCCAAGCCTTTTTGAATATTCGGCGCAGGCGTCGCGCCAGTACTGTTCTTTAAGCCCGCCGACACATATTATATTCACACTAAGCATTGCGCCCGCTCCTTAATAATAAAATAATAAGAATTATTCATAAAAATTATACCTCAGACTCACATAAAAATCAAATTTTGCCATGAAAAAATATGGAAATTCCCGACGGAGTGTGATAAAATAATCATTGCAAAGGAATATTCCGCGCAAATTCAGCTGACAAGGAATGATACATATGAACGAAACCCTTAATAATCTTCTGATTGCGGCGCTTCACGACGAAAGCATAAAAGCCGCGCTGCTTGCCACGCGGGAGGCGGCGGATCCCTCGGCGGCATTCTGCGAATGCGCGACCTCGCTGGGCTATCCGGTGACCGTCGGCGAGCTTTTCACAATGGGCGAGGAATTCAACGCGGCAATGCTCCGCAGCGTCAACGGAGGCGGAGTGGAAGGTCCCGACGGCTGGGACGACGCCTACGAAATGTTCTTCTCGGCTCTCACTGAATGACACAAATCCCCCGAACCGGCACATCGACTCGTCGGTTCGGGGGAGAATTTTTTTTACTGCTCGTTTACAAGCGTGAATAAAATATCCGCGCCGTTTTCATATTTGAGCGTGAAGCTGCCCTCGTCCGTCGAATACTCAAAGGACGGACGCTGTCCGTGACGCTTGAGATACTCGGAATTGCCCGGATTGTCGTCAGGCGTGAAGGTTATCATGCCGTCCTCGGTGGAATAGCTTCCCGACGTACTGAGCGATTTTGCCGGAACGCCTGTGTCGGTCATGGAATAATCAAGCGTAAATTTGCCGTCGCCGGTCATGCTGAGAATAATATTAACCTCCACGCCGAAATTTGAATCCCCGTAGTCAGCCGCGGCGCGGTCGGTGCAAAGCCATGTGCCTACAAGCGCGGTGTCGGTGAATGTGCTGTCGTAATTAAAGCGGTTGTTGGAGCTGTCGGACTGGGAAACGGTTTTTTCAGCTTTCAGATCCCTGTAAATAATGGTGGAGCTTCCGTATGCCATGAATGCCAGCACTACAAGCAGTGAAAACACCGCCGCGGCATACGCGCCCTTATCCGTTTTTTTCTGTCCGGAGACTTCCTCCGGCGCGCTTTCAATCATATGACCGCAATTCGGGCAGAACTGCGCGTCGTCATTGATATCCTTGCCGCAGTATTCGCACTTCATATGATGATTCCTCCGTGTAATTATAAATTTGCAAGCGAATATTCTGTCATAATAATCCAATAATATTAATGTGAATATACAGGAGCGTTATGCCAGTCCGTGATCCTTGCAGTACTGAATATTCTTCTTGTGCTGCGCGTAGGTTTCGGCGTAATAGTGATTGCCGCTGTTGTCGTTAAAGAAGAAGTACGCCTTGCAGCTCTTATCCGGATAGACTGCGGCGTTTATCGAGTCTACCGATGGATTGCATATCGGACCCTTTGGAAGACCCGCTATGACGTATGTGTCATATTCGCTGCTGAAGCCCTCCGGACGTTCGTCGCCGACGACATACGGATAATAATGCGTCGCGTCGGATTGAAGCTTTCCGCCTGTCCCTCCGACGTCGGGATGCTCCAGACGGTTCCAGAATACGGCGGAGATCTTGTCCCGCTCGCTGTTGTCGGGAGATTCCCTTTCGATTATCGAAGCGAGTATTACCGCCCTGTCGAAGCTCATTTCGGTTTTTTTGAAGCCCGCGCCGTTGGAATCGGCATAGCTCACCGCTTCTCCGGACACTCTCACGCTGAAATTATTCAGAAAACGCTTTATGACCGACTTGGGATTCTCGCCTATGTAAAACGAATACGTATCCGGATAAAGATAGCCCTCCAGCGGATATTCCCTCTGCTGAAGAATTTCATTTGACGGCAGGAAGGAATATTCGGCGGTGAAGTCGGTGGTTCTCATTTCGCTGTAGAAGTCCTCGGCGGAGCATACGCCGTTGCCTTCAAGAAGCGCTCCGTACTGCCGCACCGTGCGTCCCTCGGGAAAGGTGACGTTTACGGTCAAAGGCTCCGCAGAGGTCTGTTTTTCTTCGGAACCGAGCCTGTCCTTTTCCATAAAGAACGTGTATATAAGTCCGCAGAGCAGCAGCGCCGCCACAAGCATCACGCCAAGGAATTTAAGACCGGAGCTGTCGTTCTTCCCGTTTCCGGAGACGTTTTTCCGGGTCTGCTGAGTTCTCCGCGCCGCCTGTACCTGCCGTGGCACGGGCCGCCGCGCCGGTCCTGAAGAAGCCTGTCTCTGCCGCGGCAGTTGTCTTTGTCTTTCATTCATTTTTTATCGTTCCCCCTGATATATCTGCTGCGTTATATTATACAAAACATCATTGAATATGTCAAATAAAAAAAAATAACCTTTCCCCATATTACGACAAAGCTTATTTCACAGCCGGAATATAATAATAGCTGCGCTCCCGAATAATGCTGCGCGAGCGAAGGAGGAACCCCGCAAAATGAACGTACAGGAAACTGCCGCAGACCTTCGCGGCGAATCGACCGAAAGCATTCTGCCATTGCTGAAGAAATATATTCCCGGGCTGACTGCCGCAATTCTCAGCGCCCTGATGAACCGCGCACCTCTCCCCGGAGGATATTTCCCGCTCGGAGCAGGCTTCATGGCTGCCGTGCCGCAGAACTATGCTGCCGCCGCGGCGGTGGGTGGCGTTATAAGCTGCCTGACCGACGGCGGCACATTCGCCTCGATGGACGGGCTGAGGCATGTGTCCGTGCTGCTTGCCGTGAGCGGTATACGCTGGGCTCTCAGCGAGCTGAGGAGTATAAACCGCGCCAGATTCTATCCCTTTTTCGCCGCGTTCGCGGGAGTGCTCATGACAAACACCGTCATAAACGGCGCTACAGGTTCAGTAATATCTTATTCAACCCTGTATTTCGTCATAGAGGGGATAATGTCCGGTCTGTCAGCAATGTTCTTCTCAGGCGCGTGCGGCGCGGCGGAACGGTTCGGGAGCGGCGAAAGTCTCAGCAGGATAGCCTCGGTTTCTCTGATAATCACTCTCGGAGCGGCGGCAATTCCCCTCTGCCGCCTGAGACTGTTCGGCGTTTCACCGGGAATGATTATTCTGCACGCGGCTGTGCTTCTCGTCGCGACGTCGCGCAGGGAAACGGGCGGAGCCGCCGCCGGAATTTCCGCTGGCTGCGTAAGCTCGATTGCAGGATACAGCATTCTCGACGGCGCGGTGATACCGTTTGCGGCGCTTCTGGCAGGATACGCGGCGTTTTTCGGCAGGATCTTCGCGGCTTCGGCGTATATATCCTGCTGCTTCATGGGCTGCCTGACGGCTGGCAGACTCGACTATATCCTTGTTGCGGAAGCCGCGGCGGGCGGGATAATAAGCTGTCTTATTCCGTCCGTATACGCGGAAAGGGCGCTTGCCGCGGCGGGATTCGGAAGCTCACACCAGCTTCATGACGTGTCCGGCTACGGTTGCGCCGAAAGACTCAGCGAAGCCGCAGATGCTATAGACGGAATATGTTCTGTACTCCGCAGGGTTTCCGACGGGCTGGAGAAACGCACCCTGCCGGACGACGACTCCATCTACAGCCGCGCATTCAGCGAGGTTTGCGGCAAATGCACGCTTTGCGGCAGGTGCTTCGGCGAAAGCGGCGGGACGGGACATTTGGCTGAAAAACTGAAAAAAGGGAGATCGGTGAGCGGCGGCGAAATTTCAGAAGCTCTGGGTAAGAAGTGCATTCATGAGGACGAGCTTGCGGGAGAAATAAACAGAGGGTACGGATATTTTCTGGCTTCAAGGAACGCGTTCGGCAGGATCTCAAATATCCGTTCGGTGATAAACGGACAGCTCGAGGGGATCGGAATGATGCTGGACAGGCTTGGCGGCGAGCTTGAATCCGAAGAGCCTGACGATTATTCCTCCCGCAAAACCGCCGAATACCTCACGGCATGCGGCTACGACATATTCAGATGTTCATGCGGAACGCGGGCGAACGGCAGAAAAACAGCCGCGCTGACCGTAAGATGCCGTGACGACAAAGGCGAAGCTGACGAAATAGCGCAATGTGCGGGAGAATGCTCGGAAGCTGATTTTGAGGTGGAAAAAGCTGAAAATTCCGGCGACATTCTCGAAATATCGCTTGCTCAGAAAAAGAAATTTTCGCTCGAATGCAAAACGGCGCAGCACTGCTGCAACGGGGAAAGACTTTGCGGGGATTCCTGCGAATGCTTTGAGGACGGCAGGGGAACGGGATATATCCTTCTCAGCGACGGCATGGGGAGCGGAGGACGCGCAGCTGTGGAGGGGGCGCTGACCTGTGAGCTTTTTCGCCGTCTGCTCGGTGGCGGGTTCGACTTCGACAGCGCGGTAAAAATAGTTAATTCCGCGCTTATGATAAAGTCGGAGGACGAAACCCTGTCCACCGCCGACTGTCTGAGGGTCAATCTCTACGACGGACGCACGGTGATCAGCAAGGCGGGAGCCGCGCAGAGTTACCACGTCAGGAACGGATTTGTCACAAGGATTGACCTTCCGTCGCTGCCTTTGGGCATTCTCTGCGAGACCGACACGGCGGAATACACATTCACCGCTGAAAAGGGCGACATGATAGTGATGATATCCGACGGCGTGCCGACCGACGACAGCATGTGGTTCGAGAATATGCTGAAATCCCGTGGTAATCAGTCAACCGGCGATTTTGCCGAGCTGCTCCTGAAAAACGCCGTCAGCCGCAGACCCGACGGCGACGACGACGATATAACGGTAACAGTGGGTACGATAATATAATAAATACCTCTCGCAAATTGATTCAGCCGCATTACCGGCGAACAAAAAAACTCCGTAACCGACCGCTTGAAAGCTTAGATTACGGAGTTTTGAATTTGTCAATTAAACGTATCGCGCAGTATCAATTATTTAATCATGCTTGCGACTTCGTCGGCAAAATTGTCTTCTCTCTTCTCAAGACCCTCGCCCTTTTCAAAGCGGACGAAAGAAACGATATTGATATCGCCGCCGAGAGCCTTCGCGGTGTTTGCGACGTAGGTTTCAACATTGATATCGCCGTCCTTGACGAATGCCTGCTTGACAAGGCAGATATCCTCAAAGAGCTTGTTCACGCGGCCGGGGAGAATCTTCTCCTCGATGATCTTCGCGGGCTTCTTGGCGTTCTTGGGATCGTTGTGAATCTGCTCCATGAGAATCGCCTTTTCCTTCTCAAGCTCCTCGGCGGGCATATCCTCAGGTGCGCGGAATTTAGGATTGAGAGCGGCTATCTGCATTGCGATATCCTTGCCGAACTCAGTAAATTCGGGCTTTGAAGCGACCTCGTCCGTGGTGTCGAACTTAACCATAACGCCGATTCTGCCGCCGCCGTGAATGTAGGTTACTACAGCGCCCTCGTACTTCTCGAAACGGCGGATCTTGATATTCTCGCCGATAACGAGAATCTTTTCCTTGAGCATTTCGTCGATTGTCATATCGCTGCCGACTGCCTTGCAAGCGAGCAGGGCTTCAACGTCGGCGGGATTCTCGGCGATGACGGTCTTTGCACAGGTATCGACAAACGCCATGAATTCAGCGTTCTTGGCGACGAAGTCTGTCTCCGCGTTGACCTCGATGACAACGCCTGTGTTGCCATCGACAAGAGCGTAAACTGTACCCTCCGCGGCGATTCTGCCAGCCTTCTTCTGGGAAGCGGCGAGACCCTTTTCGCGGAGAATATCGACAGCCTTATCCATATCGCCGTCAGCCTCAGTGAGAGCCTTTTTGCAGTCCATCATACCGCAGCCGGTCATTTCTCTTAATTTCTTAACATCAGCAGCTGTAAATGCCATGTGAATTTCCTCCTGTTATATTTATCAAATATATTACTCAGCGGCTTCTTCCTGAACTGCCGCGGCTTCCGTCACAGCTTCGGCTTCAGCCTCAACCTGCTCGCCCTGTCTGCCCTCAATAACGGCGTTGGCGATTACGGAAGAAATCAGCTTGACAGCGCGGATAGCGTCGTCGTTGCCGGGGATAACATAGTCGATGTCATCGGGATCGCAGTTGGTATCGACGATAGCGACAACCGGAATACCGAGCTTCTTAGCCTCGGAAACGGCTATCTTCTCCTTGCGGGGGTCAACAACGAAGAGTGCGCCGGGGAGCTTTGTCATATTCTTAATGCCGCCCAGGAACTTTTCGAGCTTTTCAATTTCGAGATTGAACTTGATGACTTCCTTCTTGGGGAGTCTCTCGAACGTGCCGTCGGAAGCCATTGTGTTAAGCTGGTTGAGACGTGCGACTCTGCGGCGGATTGTAGTGAAGTTGGTAAGCATGCCGCCTAACCATCTCTCGTTTACAAAGTAGGAATCACAGCGGAGAGCCTCTTCCTTGATGGACTCCTGAGCCTGCTTCTTTGTGCCGACAAAGAGGACGGAATCGCCGTTCTCAGCGACGCTTCTGACGAACATGTAGGCTTCGTCAAGCTTTCTGACGGTCTTTTCGGGTTCCAGCGTCTGGTCTGATGTCCGAAGTGGACGCCTGCTTCAAGCAGCTGTTTCATAGATGCTACTGCCATAGTGAAAATTCCTCCCGGTTAAAACCTCCGCCGGCACTTTAAGCCCAGTGCAATGGATATCTGCAATTTACTGCAGACATATACAAAAATACAAAAATAAAATTTAGGCAAATGAAAGCAGACGGACAAAAAAGCCCGCACCGTATCTTTCACAGTCCGGCGTGCGAATTTCTGGAGTATTATACCATAGATTTTGAATTAATGCAAGTGTTTTTCTGAAATTTTTTTCAAATGAATGCGACAGAAATAACTCTGAATGCGACAGAAATAACGGTTGAATAGGATTTCAGCAGCACGGTCTTTTGTCAAATGACATTTCCGCTGTAAAAACAAAGGTTTACGCGGTAAAAACGACTGTTTAAACCGTGAAAATGCAACAAACAAAAGAAAACAAAACAAAAGTAAATTAAACAAAAGCAAAGCAAACAAAACAAAAGCAAAGCAAACAAAATAAAAGTAAAGTAAACAAAAGCAAACAAAAGCAAAAGCATAAAAAAAAATATATGCTGCATGCTTTTGCAGAAAGCCGCCGCCGACGACGCTGCCGCCTGACAATGCAAAAGAAAATAATTCAAGCGCGTATTCCATGAAATAATCCGCAATGCGGTTATTATGGAATACGCGCTTTTTTATGGTAATATGAAAATCTTAATCGGAAATCAATAATTACGAATTACGCATTACGAATTACAAATTACGCATTAATCTCCTGCGTCTGTAGAGAACGAGATTCATTGACATTGCCGATACAAAGAAGAGTATAGCCATTACGTTGATTATTACCATTGATTCTCCTGTTCCGGCGGACTCTATTTTTGCTTCGTCCCAACAGAGTACATAGGGGCTGAAGTCCGTGGCTGTACACCATATTCCGTTCGCCATGCAGTTGACGGGAATTTCCTCGATTGAGCCGTCCTTGCGCTGGTGATAGAGATGGAATACGTATTTGTTCCACTGCTTCGGGAGATTCTCAGGATAATTCATGCAGATCAGAACGTGTCCCTTTACTATATTGACATGCGCCTGATTGCTGTCCTCAAGGTTCATTTCGTAGAATATTATGTTGTTTGTGTCGGGGTCGAATGACTTATTG
>ONCX01000009.1 GCA_900316455.1 uncultured Eubacteriales bacterium | reverse complement strand
AGTAAAAATAATTTTAAAATTAGTAAATTTTGTGTTGATTTTTTTATAATTCCTTAGTATAATATGAAGTAATGATGGTTGTTCAATACCATTAATTTGCGGAAAGGATGCGGTTACTATTTTTAACGATTTGAAAAAACATATTGCGGGCAGAACTCAGGCATTCTGGATCATTGGCATTGTAGTGCTTGTCATTTTAGGCATTATTGCTTTAAGACGCTGGAAGCCGGATCAGTACATCATTGGCGATATCACGTGGATCAATTCTGCGGCTGCCAAAATGGAAAACTTCGACAAAAACGACGGCGCTTATACTGCCGATCCTGACAAGCTGTTCATTACCTTCATTCCTGACGGCTGCGAGTTTGTTGACGAAGAGGGCAAGGCTATCACCGCGCTGGATATTACCGTAGGTTCAAAGGTTAAAATGATTTCCAGCACTGGCTTGAAAACCAATGCCGAGGGTTATACCACTGTCGAAATCAAAAGAGTAGAAGTAATTAATATGGCTCCCTCCGCAGATGAATTCTTCGCGGAAAACCAGTAAGTTTATCAGTAAATTCAAAATTAAAAAACTGTGCGCCCGCAAACGGCAACGTTTATCAGCGCACAGTTTTTTTCTATTTATTTATCTCGGCATTGGCTTTTATTAAATAATCTCCGTATATTGTTCTCTTTACCGAAAGCAGACACCACTTTAAGAATACGGAGGCAGATTTAAACCTTCGCGGACAGTCCCTCCAGTCGCAAAGCTTTCTGTATTTTTTGAATACCCCAGCCGCAATAGGCGTTATTCCGTCGAACGACCACATGTCATGTCCCGCGAAATGAACTATACGCGGGTTGGTAAGCGCATACTCCAACTGTTCCGACGTGTAATAAAAATCCGGTATCCTTTTGAGCATTTTGGGAATATCTCTCCTGCAAACCATCCACATCATGTTGTATTCCGGTGGCAGAATGTATATTTCACTCCCAAGCACATAATTAATCGCGTCCTGATCAGGATACAGAAGCGCTTCTGGAAAGCTGTTGATATATTCAATTATCCTGCGCGACGCGTCAAGCTCCCGCCAGCGAACAACGTCTATCACAAGCACACCTGAATTTATATACTCGCATTCGTCCGGGATTCCGAGCGCCTTTTTTCGAGGTGAATTATCCGCGTCGGTGACTGCGGCAAGGCATTTGCCGTTTAAATCCATTGTGAAAAGCTCCGTAACAGGTCTGTCCATAAGCAGATCGCAGTCAAGGTATATCAGACGCCCGATTCCGTCGTAATGCTCCGGAAGCTCGTTAAGAAACAGGCGGCCGTATATTGCCCTGTGCCAGCGTGTCTTGACCTTTGGCACTACCGCGTTAAGCTTTTCGTCTATATCGTAAAAAATCATCTCGGCATTCTCAAAACGCGCCGTCTGTGCAAGAAGCTTCTGCCGGTTCTGCTCGGAAATTCCGCAGTCCATTACAAAAATTCTCACCTTATCAACCTGTGAACACATATTGTGCATGACGGAATATGTGCAGATGCCAAGGTTCTTTACATAATTATTATCTGAAACAAGCAGGAAATCCGCCGTCATTTTTCATCAGTCCTTAATCTTTAATTCGCATTGACTTCCAATATATATAATGTTAATCGCTCAGACCCTCGTTCCACTTCATAATGCCCCTGAATATGCAGTAGGCAACCTTGTATTGATAAGCTTCCGTGCAAAGCAGAGCCTCTTCGTCCGGATTGGAAAGAAATCCGCACTCGCACAGCACCGCCACATTCTGCGCGTGATAGAAAAGATAAAGATTCTTGCCGGTCTTTACAGTCTCCCTCGGCTTATCCGGCTGAATGCACCCGTTGAATTCATCCTGAATGTAGCCCGCAAGCACTTTGCTGTCCGGCTGGTTTGGAGAATAGAATATCTGCGCTCCGCGAACCCTGCTGCTTTCGGTCAGCTTGTTCTGGTGAACGCTGACAAGCACCGAATCCGGATAAAGCTTTGTCAGATTAAGCCTGTTACGCATATCGCTTATCTTTCGCCTGCGAATTGTAGTGTCCTCGCTGTCGTTAAGGGCACAGTCGGTATCCCGCGTCATAACCACGGTAAATCCCGCGTCGGTAAGAATATCACGCAGCTTGAGCGATATGGATAAATTCACGTCCTTCTCAATGGTTCCGTTAACGCCAACCGCCCCGCCGTCAAATCCCCCGTGCCCCGGGTCAATCAGTATCACTCTGCCGCCATTATCCGGCAATGCGACGTTACCCGAAGCCGACAGCGCGTAATTTCCTCTGGCAAGTACAAAAGACAGGGCAAGCACCGACGCGGTGAAAACAAGAAAAATGTGCCTTGCCCGAATATGAATAATTCTGCTCACGGCAAAAACCCCCGACAATAATTTTTTAAATGCCTTCTACATATTTATTGTCGGCGCGCCGAATTTATTACAAAGCGTTACATATGCTTTTCGTCGGCGAGCGAATCGTAATACCTGTAATAGTCTCCCGTCTCTAAATCCTTCCAGCCGAAAATGCCGTCCTTTAGCAGAATGCAGCTGTGTGCGCTTGAACATTTCGGCAATGACACAGAACCGGGATTTATGCACATAACGCCGCCGGACTCACGCAGCTCGGGAACGTGCGTGTGACCGTAAAGCAGCATATCCCCCTTCGGAACAGGCGGCAGGCTGTCGGGATTGTAAACGTGTCCGTGAGTCGCGTACATCATCTTCTCCCCTATCGGAACTACCGCGCATTCCGTCGTCATCGGGAACGAAAGCACCATCAGATCCACGTCCGCGTCGCAATTGCCGCGGACGCATATTATTTTTTCGGAAATGTTATTCAGCAAGTCCGCTACCTTCTTGGGATCATAACCCTCTGGAAGATCGTTCCTCGGTCCGTGATAGAGAATATCGCCCAGAAGAAGCAGCCTGTCGGCATTCTCGCTCTCGAATGTCCTGAGCATCAGTTCACAGTAATAAGCCGAACCGTGAATGTCCGACGCAATCATAATTTTCATTTTATTACCACTCCGGAAATTTCGTTTTCTATTATTTTAAATCTTTCCGGAAGAAAAGTCAATCCGGTACGCATTATTATTCCTGTGAACCGGAAGATTCTTGCACCTGCGTGTCTTTCATGTCTGAATCCGACACATTATCATCGGCACGCCCGCTGTCCTCGGCTGCCGACTTGTTTTCATCGTAATAATCATAATATTCCGCATTTTCGACGGATTCCTTTGCGGACTGCGAATCCGACAGGGCGCCGTTAAAAATCGCGCCGAGTATTATTCCTCCCGCTGTGAAAAACAGCAGTACCGCAGCCGCGGCTCCGGCTATCGCTCTCAGGCTGAATCTGAGCTTTGAATCAATCGGTGCAATATGCCGCGGCTCAACAGATCCGTCAAAAAATTCCTCGAAGCTCTCGTAAGGCTCGCCGGCGGCAATTTTTGCCGAAATTCCGGCAAAGGGCGGCGCTGTACGCGCAGCGCTTTCTCCGAGAACAACTCCTATCTTATTTTCCAGCTCGTCCCATTCGTTCTTTTTCTTCAACTTTGCCGCCTCCCTTCAATCGCGCCCGCCAAGGAGCGAACGCAGCTTTTTTATTGCCTCCGCGTGCCGCCATTTGACCGTGCCAAGCGGCTGACTCAGAATATCCGATATTTCCCTCAGCGTCAGACCTGATACGGCGTGAAGCGATACAACCTGCCGTTCCTCCGGAGACAGCGCCGCCATAGCGTCCGCAACTGCTTTGGAATTAACAGCGTTATCCTCAACATCCGCAAGGTCTTGCAGATCCGATTCAGTCAGCGGCGAGCCGGAGGAAGCTTTGCCGAGATGGTTGAGCGCCAGCCTTCCGGCAATCCTGTATACCCATGCTCTTCCCTGCCCCATAGCGGCAAATTTCGGCGCGTATTTATACACTCTGATGAATGTATCCTGTGCCAGATCTTCGGCACTGTGGCTGTCCCCGCCAAGCATGGAACGGAGATATGCGAATATCTCGCCGTACATGGCTGAGTAAAGCGATTCGAGCGCGGACATATCTCCCACAGCGATTCTCTGTATAAGCGCGTCGGCAGTTCGTCCGTCAAGTCTTGCGCCGGACATAATGCATCACTTCCCACCTGTTGATATAACCTTTTTTTTACGCATTCGGTTGGATTTTTTATATTTTTATATTCTGAAATTATTTTCTCATATTCTTCATCAAAAAGCAACAGTTTTTTGTTGATGTGAACTAAATCAGAAATTTTATTAAGTCTTCAAAAAATTATTGCCATTGCAGCATGGTTATGCTATAATTATTCTGACAGTTGAATGAGCATTTCAAGCTGGCTTAAAGGTGGTTTTGATAATATATGTCAGTCAGAAATTTAATTGACTTAAATCAGCTCTCTATTGAAGAGCTGGACGATATAGTTGATATGGCGTGCCGCATCAGCAGACATCCCTCTCATTACAGCAGCGCTTGCAGGGACAAACTCATGGCTACGCTTTTCTACGAGCCTTCAACAAGGACTCAGATGTCGTTCCAGTCGGCAATGCTGCGTCTGGGCGGCAAGATAATCGGCTTCGACAACCCCGGCGCAACCTCTGTCGCAAAGGGCGAAAGCCTGAAGGATACCGTCACGGTTCTCAGCGGCTACACGGATATCCTCACCATACGCCATCCCGTTGAGGGCGCTGCAATGGCGGCTTCGCTCTACTCCAGCGTTCCGGTAGTCAACGCGGGCGACGGCGGTCACCTTCACCCCACACAGACGCTTACCGACGTTGTGACTCTTCGCAATGTCGCAAGCAGAATGGATAATCTCATTATCGGAATGTGCGGCGACCTCGCCAACGGCAGGACCGTTCACTCCCTCTGCAAGTGTATGGCGCGGTACGGCGGAAATTCCTTCGTATTCATTTCAACCAGTGAGCTTGCCATGCCGCAGTACATCAAGGACTATGTGACCGCCTGCGGCTGCAAGTATTCCGAGGTACGCACCATTGAAGAGGCTATTCCATATCTCGACGTCCTCTATATGACCCGCATTCAGCGCGAACGCTTCGCAAATCCGGAGGAATACGAGGCTCAGAAGGGCGTGTACGTCCTTGACGCAAAAAAAATGGCTCTCGGAAAGCCGGAGCTTTGCGTTCTGCACCCTCTGCCCCGCGTGGACGAAATCGCATACGAGGTTGACGACGACCCGCGTGCCTATTACTTCCGGCAGACCCTCTATGGAATGTACGGCAGAATGGCACTCATTATCCGCCTGACCTCCGAACACGGCAGCATGCAGCCACAGAAGCCCGCAACTGACGCGGAATTCGTCTGCAAAAATCCCAAATGCATTACTCACATTGAGCCTTATCTCCCGCCTATTTCCATTGACTCCCCCCACGGCAAAATCTGCGCTTACTGCGAACGCCAGTCCTGATAAATCATGAAGCCATTAATTCTTACAATAAGCGGAAGTCCCCGCGTCAACGGATATTCCGAGCAAATGCTGAGCTTTTTTACAGAGAATCTCACCGCCGATTTTATTCATTACAGCGCTTACGAATGTGGCTTCGCTCCCTGCACCGACTGCCGCGCATGCCGCAAATCCGAGGGATGCGCCTTAAACGACATGGACGCATTCTTTGCGGACTTTGAAACCGCCGACGGTATCATTATTGCCTCTCCCGTTTACAACATGTCGTTCCCATCGCCGTTGAAAGCTATTATCGACAGAATGCAGCGCTATTACAGCGCCCGCTTCTTTCTTGACAAGCGCCCTCCTGTAGCCAAACGCCGTCCTGTTGCCATGCTGCTCTCGGCAGGTTCACCCGATGAGAACGGAGATTTTTCCGCTATGCAATTGCGAAAGATATTCACTGTAACAAATTGCGAGCTGCTCTGCCGCGTGACGCTGAATAACACCGATAATATAGATTCTATTCACGCAGTCCAAGAGGAATTATTGCGAGAAGCCGGTAAATTCGCGGCTTCAGTCAACTTAATCACTAATCCATCACAATACTTTTAAAAAAAAATCATGTATATAATAATTTTAACACATTAATCTGATGTATAATAGAAGTGAAATATGGCGCTTTTAACATTCTGCATTTTATGCGATTTTATTGATATGCCATTTCGTCTGATTTTTCGATTTTTTTGTGTACATCTGAGGTGTTATTTATGAGCAATTCAAATTCGGCAGGCAGCGCGCTGAGAATACTTGTCGCCGACGACGAGGACAGAATAAGAAAGCTTGTCGGCGATTTTTTATCACGCAAGGGGTTTGAAATAATGGAAGCCGCCGACGGCGGAGATGCACTCAGGATTGCCGTTAATGAACCTGAACCGGATCTCGTTATACTCGATGTGATGATGCCCGTGCTGGACGGTTGGACTGTCCTTTCCGAAATTCGTCGCAAAAGCAACGTCCCTATTATCCTGCTTACCGCAAAAAGTACTGAGAGCGAACAGCTTGGCGGGTTCCGCTTGGGCGCTGACGACTACATTACCAAGCCATTCTCTCCGAGCCTCCTTGTCGCCAGAGTTGAAGCGCTGCTCAAACGAGCCGGAAAAATAACCGAAAGCCGCCGTGTCTGCGGAAGCATCAGTATTGACGACATGGCTCACGTCGCCTACGTCGGGGACAAGCCGCTTGAGCTTACTCCAAAGGAATATAATCTGCTGCTCTTCTTTCTTGAAAACAAGGGCGTCGCCCTTTCTCGTGAAAAAATACTCAACGGCGTATGGAATTATGATTATTTCGGCGATTTACGCACCGTTGACACTCACGTTAAGCAGCTTCGTTCAAAATTGGGCGACGCGGGCAGCATGATAGTTACCGTCCGCGGATTGGGATACAGACTTGAGGTGAAATAATTGAGTCATCATTTTTCACTGCGGAAAAAATCCACATACATCAGCAGGCGTACCGGAAACCTTCCCATCCGTGTACGCCTTTTTCTCATTACATTCGGCGTCATTCTGTTCTTTCTCCTGATTATTTTCATCACTAATCAGCTTATGCTTCAGCCATATTATAATTATATGAAAGAAAAAAAGCTGACCTCCACTCTTCACAAGATTTCAGAGCTGGATTTCTCTGATACAGACGATTCAGGAAAGGCCTCTTACTCTCTCAGCACCAGACTCAAGTCCATGGAGGAAACCGACAATATTCATATTATAATTCTTGACGACAGACTCAATTTCTTCTATAACTCTATGGACAGCGACGTGGGAATGAAATCAGTCGATAAATATGAAGGCGCGGTTCAGCTCTTCAACAGCCTGTTTGAAAAGTCAGGAAATAAAAAAAGCGGAAACGGTACTCTCGAATCCCCCGCTATAAGCAAAAGGCGCAATACTAAAACCGATACCACATATCTGAGCCTTTTCGCGGTTGTTCCCGCATCGGTTAACGGTGAAATTTCATACCATTACGTGATGCTGAACACATCTGTATCAGCCATCGAGGACGCTGTGACCGCGTTCAACGACTACGCGCTTCTGCTCGGAATATTCGCAATGATAATCAGCGGACTTGTTTCGCTTGTGCTATGCTCCCACTTCGCACGTCCCATACTCATGATAAACGGAGCAACCAAACGCATGGCGGACATGGATTTCAGCGTCAAGCTCGATATCCGTTCAAACGACGAGCTTGGACAGCTTGCGGAAAGCATCAATTACCTTTCATCAGAGCTTGAAAGCAAAATAAATCAGCTCCATGCCGCCAACGCACAACTTAAAAATGACATAAAGGAAAAAGAAAAAATCGACCTCATGCGACGCGAGCTTCTTTCCAACGTTTCGCATGAATTCAAGACCCCGCTTGCAATCATTATGGGCTATTGCGAGGGCTTGCAGCTTAACATCAACAATGATGAAAAGGACTACTATTGCAGCGTTATTTCCGATGAGGCGGTCAAGCTCAACAACATAGCGGCACGTCTTCTCGATCTCGCTGAACTTGAATCAGGAGCTATATTGGATATCTCGTCGTTCAGTCTGTCGGAGCTTGCCGACGAACGTATGAGAACCATGTCCTATATGTTTGCCGAACAAGGTATTTCCGCGGAATTCCATTCCGACGGCGAATGCCTTGTTTCCGGAGATTGCGGCCGCATAGAAGAGGTGATAAACAATCTGCTGTCAAACGCGCTTCACCACACCCCTCGCGGCGGAAGAATATCGGTAGACGTAAACGAAAACAGCGACAATGTATCCTGCACCGTATTCAATTCCGGCAGCCACATTCCGGAGGAAAGCCTTGACCGCATTTGGGAGAGCTTCTACAAGGTGGACAAGGCAAGAACACGCAAATACGGCGGTTCCGGAATAGGTCTTAAAATTGTCAGTTCAATATTAAGCCTTCACGGAGGCAGCTATTCTGCCGCTAACACTGACGACGGCGTGTATTTCCGCTTTACTCTGCCTAAAAAATCAGGCGTTTCTTGAATTTCTCAAAATCATTAATTGCTATTCAATAAAAATATTGTGATTTTTGATAAATTTTTCATTTTACTCCTTGTTTTTGATGTATATATAGTGTATAATTATATAGCGTTGATGAAATAAATGCTCGACGCTTATCTTTAATCGGGAAGTGATGATTTTGGCAGCTGATATGCATTGCCATACCAACCGTTCCGACGGCTCGGATTCGCCTGAATTTGTGATAAGACTTGCCCGCAGTCTGGGACTTTCGGCTCTCGCAATTACCGATCACGACTCCTACGCGGCGGATTACGACGCGGAGGGACTCGGCAGAAGTCTCGGAGTGCGTGTCATTAACGGAGTTGAATGCTCTACCTTCGACTATTCACGCGGTCACAAGGTGCATATTCTGTGTTACAATATTAAGCACCCTGACGCGGTTGACGACTTGCTGAAACGCATCACCAGAAACCGCGCAAACGCGACGCTCGCTATGCTTGAAAAGGTCTCGAAGCTTTACCCTATAACCGAGGAAATGGTGAGAGAGGGCGTAAGCGATTCCGGATATATGGGCAAGCAGCATATCGTTCTGGCATTGATGAAAGCGGGCTATACAAACGAGATGTACGGCGAGCTTTACCGCAAGCTCTTCAACAGACGGACAGGTACATGTCACGTTCCGGTCAATCAGGTCGATTCGCTCGAAGCTATGAGCTATCTGCGCGAATCCGGCGGCGTTATCGTAATGGCGCACCCCTCTGTCTACAACAGCATTACCACGATGGGCGACCTGATACGCGCCGGCATTCACGGTATCGAGCTGTATCACCCCCGCAACACGCAGGAGCATATGAATATCATACGTCAGGCCGCTGCCGACAACGGATTGCTGCTTACCGGAGGCACAGACTTCCACGGTTACTTTTCCGAGGAAATTCAGCGCCACCCGCTCGGCTCGTTTACCGCGGACGACGATATGCTCGCACGCTTTGATGAATTCAGCGCTAAGTTAAATTAACAGCATTTGGAGGCGGATAAAATGACAAATGAATACAATTACGAAAATGACGACAGAGACGTTAAAATATTCAGCGGAGACAGCGATGCCGATAAAATTCCAGAGGACAGCGAATATGTCAAGCTGATAAACGAAAAAAAAGGCAGCCGCAATATCCGGCGCGCAATGCAGCTCGGCGCTTCTCTTGTAATGGAAATCGACCGCTGCATGCCCGATCTGAATTCCGGTGTGTTCGCGCTTCCCGAAGAGCTTGATCCGATGCTGCTGCACAGAAGCATGCTTCTGGTTTTCTCCATTATTATCGGCATGGAGCAGTATATTCCAGGCAAGGCTCTTGTCGGAACCGCTCTGAATGTCTTCTACGACACCCTTAAAAAAGAGGATCCTAAGCTTTACGACGATATGAGCGCTACCGGTTCCCTGACATTCTACTATCTCGCATACCGCCGCGAAGGCAATCAGGATCGCCGCGTCGCACAGGCGTTCGCAATGCTCTGCGGAAATGAGGAAAGCGAGGATCTCATTCAGGTCGGCGAGGCAATTTATCACAGATACCGCCATATGGTCAGGGAATATGTTGAAGGCATAGGCTTTGAACCGGAGGATCAATGATATGGGAGTACCAAGAATCGGACACGGTTACGACGTTCACAGGCTTACCGAGGGCAGAAGGCTCATTCTTGGCGGTGTGGATATCCCTTATGAAAAAGGACTTCTGGGACATTCCGACGCGGACGTGCTGGCTCACGCAATATCCGACGCGCTTCTGGGGGCTGCGGCTCTCGGCGATATCGGACATCTCTTCCCCGACAGCGACGAGCGTTTCTCCGGCGCGGACAGTATGCTTCTTCTCGCCGAGGTCTGCCGCGTCGTCCGTGAAGCGGGATATGAAATAGGAAATATTGATTCAACCGTTCTGGCTCAGGCTCCAAAATTAGCCCCGCACATTGCTTCAATGCGCGCGAATATCGCAAAGGCATGCGGAGTGGATATCTCGCAAATCAGCGTTAAGGCAACCACTGAGGAAAAACTCGGCTTTACGGGCAGCGGAGATGGAATGGCGGCTCACGCCGTCGCGCTGCTGATATGATTGATTTCCTTAATCAAAATTTAAAAATTCAATAAGACAAAAAACCGGTCATGGCATATTATGTTAATGAACATAACAGCCGACCGGCTTTTTTGTTCAGAACAATTAAAAGATCAAGAATGGTGAATTAAAATGAACGGTAAAAAATCCAGAATAAAAACAGGCTCGTACACTCTCGCAATGAGGGGCTGCGAGCTGCTTAAACAAAACGGAATACCATGCGAGATCAGCAAAATCTCCGATCCGGAAGGCAGATACGGCTGCATTTATTCAATAAACGTAAGCGAAAGCAATCTCTGGCCCGCCGAGAAAATTCTGCGTTCTTCAGGAATTATGGTTCTTCCGTGAGCAAGCGACGAAATTCTTTTTTTCAGATACAAGGAGAAAAAAATGATCTATCTTGACAATGCCGCCACCACATGGCCTAAGCCGAGGGGAACGGCAGCCGCTATTGCCGAGGTGCTTTCCATGAGGGGCGCGAACCCCGGACGCGGAAGCTACCGGATGGCGGAGCTTTCCGCCGAAACAGTCTACAAATGCCGCTGCCGCGCCGCCGCCTTCTTCGGAGCAAAGGCTCCGGAAAATGTTATTTTTACTCCGTCATGCACTCATTCAATTAATTATGTCCTGAAAGGAGTGCTGTCACCCGGCGATCATGTAATAATATCCGATATGGAACACAACGCCGTCACCAGACCCGTAACACAGCTCGTAAAACGCGGCATTCAGTTCAGCACGGCGCATGTCCATGAATGCGACCCTCAGGCAACCGTGGCGGAATTCCGCAGAAAAATGCGTGTAAACACTAAAATGATTTTCTGCACCAACGCCTCGAACGTATTCGGAGTCAAGCTTCCGATTGAAGAAATAGGACAGCTTGCTCACCGCAATGGTATTCTCTTTGGCGTTGACTGCGCCCAGAGCGCCGGAACCGTCGGGCTTGATCTTAACAAACTTCACGCCGACTTCCTCTGCATGCCGGCGCACAAGGGACTTTACGGGATTATGGGGCTTGGACTGCTTATTATAAACTGCGACAGAATTCTTGCAACTACTGTCGAGGGCGGCACGGGAAGCCTTTCTGGAATAAATATTCAGCCCGATTTTCTTCCTGACCGCTTGGAGAGCGGAACGCTGAACGTTCCCGCAATAGCGGCGCTCGATGTTGGTATGAGCTTTATAGATTCAATAGGACGCAATCGGTTGGAAACCCACGAGATGAATCTGATATGCCGTGCTTACGACGCGATAAGCTCCATGCCCGAATGCAGGCTGTACACCGCCCGTCCGCAGCCCGAAACGCATGTCCCGCTCCTGTCATTCAATATAAACGGTATTCCCTCCGATGAAGCGGCGGTTTGTCTCGGTGAAAGAGACATCGCCGTGCGCGCAGGTCTTCATTGTGCGGGTGACGCTCACCGCGCTATGGGTACGCAGTCCGGCGGTACTATCAGGATATGCCCGTCGGTGTTCACATCGGCTGACGAAATAGATTCCATGATCGATGCAATACACGATATTTCCGCCCAATACAGTCACAACTGACGTCTGACAGCCAAATCTCACCGTTATCTTCGTCATTGCAGAAATTTTACCCGCTATTTTAGCAAAACATATTGAATTTTACCTCGGAGGTGTGTTATAATATTATGAATTATAACGCTGATTGCAAAGAGGGTAAAGATCATGATAATTATGGGCATTGACCCAGGATATGCCCTGGTGGGATTCGGCATAGTCAGATACGAGCCTCCAAGATTTGTTCCGGTGGAATTCGGCTCCATTACCACAAAGCCCGAAGCTCCGTTTGAACGCAGGCTCGAAACCATCTTTACACGCACGATTGAGCTTATCGACAAGCGCAAGCCGGAAGCTGTCGCAATTGAAAAGCTTTATTATACAAACAACGCAAAAACCGTCATAGGAGTCGCTGAGGCAAGAGGTGTGATTCTGCTTGCGGCACAGCTCAAGGGCGTTCCCATTTTTGAATATACTCCCCTGCAGGTCAAGCAGGCGGTCACCGGCTACGGACAGGCTCTCAAGCCCCAAATGCAGGAAATGACCCGACGGCTGCTTTGTCTTAGGGATATCCCCAAGCCCGACGATACCGCAGACGCGCTTGCCGTCGCAATATGCCACGGTCAGAATTCCACGGTGAAAAAACGGCTGCCGAAAACCTATCACTATCAGAAGAACTGAGGCTTGAAATAAATGATATACAGTCTTACGGGCAAATACGTCGCCGCGGAGCCGAATTTCGTCGTAATAGACTGCGGCGGCGTTGGCTTTCAGTGCTTTACGTCAATGTCAACCATTGCGCGTCTGCCGCAGCAGGGTTCCACGGTTACGTTGTACACATACATGAGCGTGACCGAAAACGCCATAACTCTCTACGGCTTTTCACAAAAAACCGAACTGAGCTGCTTCAAAATGCTTATTTCGGTATCCGGCATAGGTCCAAAAGCCGCCATCTCGATTTTATCCAAGCTGACTCCTGAGGACGTTGCCCTTGCTGTCGGTTCAGGCGATTACAAGGCTATTACCCGCGCAAACGGAGTAGGACCTAAAATAGCCCAGCGCGTTGTGCTTGAATTAAAGGACAAGTTCAAAAGCATGGGCGCTCCGTCCGATATTTCCACGGGGAACGCCGGTGGAGCTTCCGCCGCGCCGAACAACGCCGCTGCCGCCATTAACGCGCTCATGGTTCTTGGCTGCCAGTCCTCGGAAGCCGCAAAGCTTGTCTCAAAATCAGATCCCTCGCTTCCCACCGAGGAAATAATCCGGCTTGCCCTTATCGAAATGGCAAAGGGAATGTGAGACACGCACAGAGTATCTTTGCTGAAATAACAGATAATACAGAATAGTTAAGGGGCGCTTCGCGCTGAATAGTAAAATGAAGAAAAACAACAAAAAAAACATTCAGAATGACAGTGAGATAAAATCCGTTTCTTTTGACGACGCGGAAGTAGATTATTATTCCACCGACGACACGGATTTTGAAAATCGTATTGTCGCGCCGGAATACAATCCTGAGGACGCGGAAACCGACAATCCGCTCCGCCCTCGGACACTCGATTCGTACATCGGACAAGACACCGTAAAGCAGAATCTTTCGGTCTACATCAGCGCAGCTTTGGCGCGTCACGAGAGCCTCGATCACTGTCTGCTCTACGGACCGCCTGGTCTCGGCAAGACTACGCTCGCCGGAATTATCGCTCATGAAATGGGCGTCGGTCTGCGAATTACCTCAGGTCCGGCTATCGAGCGTCCCGGAGACCTTGCGGCACTTCTCAGCTCGCTTAATCCGGGCGACGTGCTTTTTATCGATGAAATACACCGTCTCTCACGGACTGTGGAGGAAATACTCTATCCCGCTATGGAGGATTTCGCAATCGACATTATCACAGGCAAGGGTCAGGGCGCGATGAGCTATCATCTGCCGCTTCCTAAATTCACACTTGTCGGAGCAACCACACGCGCAGGTCAGCTATCCGCTCCTCTGCGCGACAGATTCGGAGTAGTGCTGCGTCTGGAGCTGTATACGACTGAGCAGCTCGCCGATATTGTGGAACGCTCCGCCGGAATACTCGGAATAGCCATAGACCGCGAGGGCGCGCTGGAGCTTGCCTCACGTTCACGCGGCACGCCGAGAATAGCCAACCGCCTGCTCAGACGCGTGCGGGACTTCGCTCAGGTCATAGGCAACGGCGTTATAACCTGCGACATCGCAAGAATGGCTCTTGACCGTCAGGAAATAGATGAATTGGGACTGGACAAGATCGACCGCCTGCTTCTCTCAGGCATAATAAAATTCTATGGCGGCGGTCCTGTCGGATTGGAAACGATTGCTGCAGCCATCGGCGAGGAAGCCGTAACCATCGAGGACGTATATGAGCCTTATCTGATGCAGATTGGATTTCTTGCACGCACGCCCCGCGGTCGCTGCGTCACTCGCGCCGCCTATCTGCATCTCGGTCTGACTCCTCCCGAACAGCCTGTTGTCCACGAACAGCAGTCGCTTTTTGACTGAGCAGGCTTATCTTTAAATAATTGAAGGGAATGTATATAAAATGAAAATCAAAAATGACAGATCCGCGTTTTACGGAACATTGGGTGAAACAATTGACATATATCAGGCGGAGCGCGCAGTCGCCGCCGCGTTCGTAAAGCTTGGCGGATATTCCTCCGCTACCCGCGACCGCTGCAAGGTCGTAGTCGGACACGACGACAGTCCCGCCGCGGACATGATGACCTCAGCCGTATGCGCCGCGCTCTGCGCTTCCGGAGCTGATATCATAGCTTTGGGTCTTGTTCCTTCCGGCGCGGTATCTTATCTCACATGCGTATGTGAAGCCACAATGGGCGTTATGATAACCGGCGGCAGCTTTGACAAAAATGTAAGCGGTCTTAAATTCTATAAAAAAGACGGAAGACAGGTCACCGGAGAGCTTTTGCAGTCAATTCATGACGCCACCGACGTTGGTTCATCCGTAAGCTGCAAGCAGGCAGGACGCATTCAGCAGGCGGACTCCGGTATGATCGGCATGTATAAGCGCAATCTGATCGACGCTTCGGGCTATACAATGTTTGAAAGCCTCAAAATAGCTATTGACTGCACCGGCAGCGCCTCCGCGCCGTTTGTAAAAAAAGTGCTCGAACAGCTCGGCGCGGACGTTACATTCATGAATGAAAGCGACAACCACGGCATTTCCTCCTATGAAAATCCCTCCGACCTTATTAATTTCGTCCGCGACACTGAGAGCGACTTGGGATTTGCGTTCAGCGCCGACGGGGAAATATGCATTGTCGCGCTTCCCGACGGCAGACTGCTTGAGTCCGAACGCCTTGCGGAGGTATTCGGCAGGGTTTACGGAAAGGCATTCAACAGCGAGGACGTAACCCCTGTAATAATGCTCAGTGACAATTGCCACATAGCCCTCGCGCCGTACATCAAATCAATGGGAGCCGAGACAAAGACCGTGACCGGCGACTACAGCTATCTTGTGGAGGAATACGCCGCGTTTGATTCGGTCATTATGGCTGTTGACCGTTTCAACGGTCTGGTCTTCCCGCGCCGTTCATGTGTTCCGGACGGTCTGATGACGGCGGTTATGCTTCTCAGCTGCATGAACAGAATGGGCATGTCAATCGGAGAGCTTTCTTCCGACGTTCCCAAGCTGATCCGCAGCGCAACGACTGTCATTATCCCCTCGGGAGCATTCATTCCCGTACTCCGCACCACCGACCTTGAAGAAGAGATACGCGTCAAGCGTTCCTATCTCTCCGGCGACGGGCGCATACTTATGTACCGTCCCGATGTGAACAAGGTGGAAATCATCGTGGAGGGCATCAAGATCGGTCAGGTCAACAGAGTGATCGAGGAGGTTGAGGCGCTTGTCCGCAAGAATCTCCGAGTCCCGGACGGAACATCGTCTTATCAGCGTCCGTCAACCCAAAACGCTGAACCAAAGCCTGCCGAACAACCTGTTGAACAGCCCGCTGAAGGCGAATTCATAAATTATAAAAAGGAAAGCTGAATAAATAAATTATGAGATATTCAACTGACTGGAAGGATTACGAGCTGATCGACGCGTCCTCCGGCGAAAGACTCGAACGATGGGGCGACATAATTCTGATTCGTCCCGACCCGCAGATAATCTGGAACACGCCGAGAAACAATCCCCTCTGGCGCAAGGCTCACGCACGTTACCACCGCTCGTCGTCAGGCGGCGGTCAGTGGGAGGTCATAAAGAAAATTCCCGATGTGTGGCAGGTTCGCTACAAATCGCTCACCTTCAACATAAAGCCGATGGGATTCAAACACACCGGACTCTTCCCTGAACAAGCCGTCAATTGGGACGATATAGCGGCAATGATACGCAAGGCGAAGCGTCCGGTCAAGGTACTCAATCTGTTCGCCTATACCGGCGGGGCGACGCTCGCCTGTCTTTCGGCGGGCGCGAACGTTTGTCATGTGGACGCTTCAAAGGGAATGACACAATGGGCACGCGAAAACGCCGCTTCCTCAGGTCTTGACAAACTGCCCCAGCGTTGGATCGTTGACGACTGCATTAAATTCGTACAACGTGAAATACGCCGTGGCAACCGCTACGACGCTGTCATCATGGACCCTCCAAGCTACGGAAGAGGTCCTGGCGGCGAGGTCTGGAAGCTCGAAGAACAGATTTATTCGCTTGTGGAGCTTTGTTCGCAGGTTCTCACCGACTCTCCCCTATTCTTCAACATCAACAGCTACACCACCGGACTCAGCCCTTCGGTAATGAATTACCTTAACGGCGCGATTCTCAAGCCAAAATTCGGCGGTACAATAACAGCCGACGAAATAGGTCTGCCTGTCACACAGACGGGACTTATTCTCCCCTGCGGCGCAACCGCTTCATGGCGCTCCGAATCGCTTGAGGACTGAATATTTTGACTTAAAAGGAAATTATTATGGAAGAAAACATTACCATCAATCCCGACAATTCAACTGACGGCGGCGAAATTCAGATTTCCCTGCGCGACGTTTACTTTGAATATGAAAGCACTGACGAATCCCCGCCAAAGGAAGTGCTTCACGGCATTTCTATCGACATAAAAAAGGGTGAATTCGTGGCGCTTCTCGGACACAACGGTTCGGGAAAATCCACCATTGCCAAGCACATGAACGCCATTCTGCTGCCGAGCGGAGGCAAGGTGTTTGTTGCCGGAATGGACACCTGCGACGAAAATCTTCTCACAGCTATACGCCGCACTGTCGGAATGGTATTCCAGAATCCCGACAATCAGCTTGTCGCCACGATAGTTGAGGAGGACGTTGCATTCGGTCCCGAAAATTTAGGCGTTCCGTCTGAGGAGATCCGCAAGACGGTTGACGAGGCTCTGAAGGCTGTAGGTATGTACGAATACCGCCGCCACGCCCCGCACAAGTTATCTGGTGGACAGAAGCAGCGCGTCGCTATAGCAGGTATTATCGCCATGCGTCCGAAATGCATTGTCTTTGACGAACCGACCGCTATGCTCGACCCAAGAGGACGGCAGGAGGTCATGAGCGCTATAGATAGTCTTGTAAGGAAACTCGGCATAACCGTAGTGCTGATAACGCACTATATGGATGAGGCGGCAAAAGCTGATCGCGTTATAATTATAAACGACGGCAAGCTTCTTATGGAGGGTAAGCCGAATGAGGTATTCAGTCATATTGACCTGCTGAGGGAGCATCATCTCGACGTTCCACAGGCAACCGAGCTTGCACAGTATCTTCGTTCCTTAGGCTACGACATACCAGACGATATTCTGACGCCTGAGGAATGCGCGGCTGCCATAATGCGTGCCAAAAAATAAAAGAAAGCTCGCTGCGCTATGTTTTTTATTTTTTGCCTGCAGCTACCGCAACGCTGATTCTTCATTGAAAACTATAATCGGAGGTTTCTCCATGGGAATAATTGAAACACATAATCTGCGCTTTGTTTACGGAAAGGGTACGCCGTTTGAAAAGGTCGCTCTTGACGACGTAAGTATTTCTATAGAACAGGGAGAATTTATCGGCGTAATTGGACATACAGGCTCCGGTAAGTCAACTCTCGTTCAGCTTTTAAACGGACTTCTCCGACCTGAATCCGGCAAGGTTATTCTCCAGGGCAATGATATCTGGGCTAAACCGAAAAAAATCAGAAACGTCAGATTTGAAGTCGGACTGGTCTTTCAGTATCCCGAATATCAGCTTTTTGAGGAAACCGTATACAAGGATATTGCCTTTGGTCCGACAAACAAGGGCATTAAGGACAAGGACCAGCTTGACAAAATGATCCGCACCGCCGCCGAATTCGCCGGACTCAAAGAGTCGCTGCTTGAAAAGTCGCCGTTTGAGCTTTCGGGCGGTGAAAAACGCCGCGCCGCAATCGCGGGCGTTATTGCCATGCAGCCCAAAGTACTGATTCTCGATGAGCCGACAGCCGGACTTGACCCAAAAGGCAGGGACAGAATACTCGACAGAATCAGCTCGTATCGGGAAAAAACCGGCAGTACTGTTCTGCTCGTCTCTCACTCGATGGAGGACATTGCCCGCGTTGCCGACAGGGTTCTGGTGATGAATCACGGTAAGGTCGAAATGTTCGACAAAACCAAGAACATATTCAAGCACGGCGAACGGCTTGCCGATATTGGTTTGCGCGTTCCGCAGGTGACTCAGGTCTTCCTTGAATTAAAACGTTTGGGAGCCGACGTGCGAACCGACGTGTACACAATGGATTTTGCCAAGGGCGTTGCCGCTGATTTTCTCAGCCGCAAGGATAATCCATTGCCAGACATACCCAAAGAGGGCATTGAAAATGCCACCCAAGGAGGCGAAGCACAGTGATCTCGGATATTACAATAGGACAATTCATGCCCGGCAGTTCATTTATTCATAAATTAGACCCGCGCATGAAGATAATTCTTATGACGGCTATAATTGTATTCATCTTTGTCGTCAAAAATCTCTTGTCGTTGGGATTAATGTCAGGCTTTGTTGTGCTGTCTATGCTTATCTCACGCATACCGCTGAGAATGTACTTCAAGGGACTGAGAGCAATCTGGTTCCTTGTGTTCTTCACCGCAACCCTTAATATGTTGTATATCAAGGGCGAACATGCCGTGTTTCAATACAGGTCGGTAACAATTTACGAGGAGGCTCTGTGGCAGAGCGGCTTTATTGCGATAAGGCTTGTTATGATTGTAATAACAAGCTCTATGCTGACATACACTACGTCGCCAACCGATCTCACCGCAGCCATTGAACGTCTCCTTGCGCCGCTAAAGCTATTTCGCGTTCCGGTGCATGAGCTTGCGATGATGATGACAATTGCCCTGAGATTTATTCCCACGCTGCTTGAGGAAACCGAAAAAATAATGAACGCCCAGAAAGCTCGCGGCGCGGATATGGAAAGCGGCGGCATTGTTAAGCGTGCAAAGGCGCTGATTCCAATACTCATTCCGCTCTTTATCTCTTCGTTCCGCAGGGCGTTTGAGCTTGCAACGGCGATGGACTGCCGCTGCTATACCGGCGGCAAGGGGCGCACTCGCCTTAATGTCCTGAGGTATCGTTTCCGTGATTTCTTCGCTTTTCTCCTTATGGGAGGTCTTTGCGCCGGAATAATATATCTCAATACCCTCGCCCCAGCTCTTGTGAGATGAATTTTTTCTTAAAAAAATTAAAGGATTTCGCACAGGGAAAACTAATATTCCCCCATACGGAATCCTTTTTTATTTTCAAAATAGCTCATTCATGTTTACTTTTTTGTCGGAATTATTTCAAATCTTCCTTTTACCTCGCGCTTTAATTCCTCTGCACGATCGGTTATTATCCGGTATTTACCCGCGCCGTCAAATGTAACGATGAGTGACTTTGTATATTTACCTCTACTGCCGTCACAAGGATATTCCTCAATTGTGAAGCTCGCCTGGGTCTGTTTCATTATTCCGAAGAGATTCATAAGCCCTATTCCGCTGCCGCCGTCATTTGCGTGGGTCGTTATACGCCGCCTGCCAAGATTCTTCAATACCTCAGGCTTAAAATTCTCTCCGCTGTCAAGAACCTCAAGCCTCGGTTTATCCTCAATGTCGAGCAGTCTGACCTCCACGAATTTAGCTTCCACCGACCTTGCGGAAATTATTGCGTTATCCGCAAGATCAGCAAGTATGGTATTGAATGTTCGTCTGTCTATTTTTTCATCAAAGATTTTTACAACCTCCGGCTGCGTACTGACTGAAAAACCGACTCCCCTCTTCTCCGCCTTGCAAGCCATATAAAGCAGCACATTGTCTACTGAACTGACTCCGGTTTTTTCAATCGAAATACCGCATGACTCCAGATTGGCTACCGCTTCACAACGTCCGGAATATATTTCCTCGACGGTCTGAGCTGCCCGCAGCATTCCTTCAGAATTCTCTCCCGTGCGAAGTCCGTCAATAACCGTGCCGAGCAATTCGGAATCGCACCTGATTATTCCCGCAAGCTTCTCGTTGTCCTTTGCAACCTTGGCAATTTCCTTATTCTTCTCCTCAAGAATTTCTTCCATAAGCGTCAGATTTCTCTTTCTTATCTGACTGATATAATCAGACCTTATCTCACGTTTAGTGAAAAACACCATAACTACGCAGAATAACGTCACAAAATTGAACAGTATCGTCCTTAAAATTCTCGTATCATCTTCAATACTTACACTGTTGAATGTCATAACGACAGCAAGCAAAAACATCGCAAGCATTGCAGCCGTACCCGCAACGCTGTGCCTGACTATGTTCATCAATCCCTGCCTGAGCCGTTTTACGCTTGATACAAGATATGTCGTAACCCATACCATCGAGATCATTAAAACATAGGCGGCGGTGTGAACGGGTTTATTATTCAAAAAATCCCACACGGAATTGTGTCCCTGCGGGACAAAATTATAATAAAAAACAGAAAGCATTGTGGACGAAACTATTCCAACTATCAAGAAAAGCGCTTCACAAAACGCAAAGCAAATAAGCGAAAGCAACGAAATATCGCGCAGCTTGATACAATTGTCCGAGTCATATCCGCTCTCTATCTCTTTGCGGTACAAAAGGCAGTTTGTCAGAGCGAAATATATAAGCATCATGAGAATATAAGTCTCTCCCAAAGCAAGTCTGAACCGAAAAAGAAACAATCCCATTGCCACCGAAAAAAACGTGTAAGCCGTCATTTTTCTTACATCATGTTTTTCGCTGACGCACCTCATAAAGAGATAATACATGCTGAATATCAGCACCATATATTTAACTCCAAAATCCAGCCACGGAATTATGACATCGTTTTTCACTTTTTTCACTTCCCATCGTATTAAATCCATTTCACACGATATTATACGCCGCTATTTATGCCTGATGTGACCCGAAGCGATTTTACGTATTTCTTATTCTGAGGAAACTCGTCTATCGTAAGACTTGACCCTGTATGTCTGAGAACAGTGAACAACGGAATCAAGCCATTGCTCTCATCTCTTACTTTACGTTTTGCGAAACGTCGCTTTTTTCCTATTGCTTTAAGAGCCTTCATATCGAATTTTTCTCCGTTGTCAGATACCTCAATGAAAAAGCCGTCGCCGCTCCGGTCTATGTTAACGCAGACAGCGCCGTTTTCTCTGTCTCTCGAAGAAGTCATCGCATACTCGCAGAGTACGGCGAGAATTGCGTTTAATTCGCTTGGTGTGATAATATCGGGTATTTTGCTGATATCCTCCGGAATAATGACTTCAAAATTAACTCCCATTGAAGCCGCTCTGTCAGCCAGATACAAAAGCACCGCGTCTACCTCATCAATTCCCGAATTATATATCTGCCGTCCGTGAGATTCATATTTCAAAAGAGCCGCGCTTCGTTCCGAATATATTTCATTAAGCGCACACGCGCTTTCACTGTCAGCCTCAGCGTTCCTCACCGACATCATCACGGACGGTATGAGCTTGTTGTCCCTGTGTATTATTTTGGCAAGGCATTCATTATCCGCACGCAGACCGCGTATAAGCTCTTCCTTTGAATCTATGCTTTTTTCCAGAAGATCCAGCTCATTCTCCTGAATCATCGTGACATATAACAATTTCAGCTCTTTTTTGTACCAGAAGTAAAACATAAAGAATAAAAGCGAAAGAAGGAATGTACAAATTATTAATACTGCATTTATATCTCTTCTTGTCAGAATGGAAAACATATATATTCCTCTGACAGAAAGGATTACGAACCATAAAAAAACAAGTATCTCGTTTCTTCCCGCATTTACCGTTTCTATCAATTCCGTTTTTATACGTCTGATTCTCATCAGAAGCACAAGCAGCGAATACTGTACGGCAAATATATATATGCTTGTAATTATGCCTCCCCTAAAATCAGTCACATAATGTAATATGTAGATCCATGCGTCCACTGATTTTTCAAATCTTCCCGAAACGGCTTTTTTATTCAGATACAGAAGAAATACAAGCGTGAAAATTGCTGCATAATACAGCGCATAGCTTATTCCAAAAGATACCAAAGTCAGCGCAAGATTCTTTCCCGACCGGATTTTGTAAACAGCTCCCATGATGATATAAAACAATATCAGCATAAATACAACGCAAATAACGGGTAGCGAATCGTATACACAGCCCGTCGCAATTCCTGTCGCCAATGCCGCCGCGCAGCCTGTAGCCTTCCTTCTCCGCGGATATTTTTTTTCCATCGCATTTAAAAACATCGTGTACGCCGAAAGTACTATGCCGATATGATTAACGCACAATTGAACCATTGACGGTCCCATGTGATTTCCTCCCGCAATTCTTTTTAATCTGAAAAAACGACCAAAGCCCACTGCAAATTTCAGGCAGTGGGCTTTGGTGGTGATATGAAAAATTCTCGCAGTCATGTTTACGAGACTATAATACCACGTTTTTACGCGCCTGTCGATTGCTTTTTTGTGGTTTTATGAAATTATTTTTTTCAGCTTCCGTTACAAAAACCTACAAAAAGGAACGTTCTCTCAGTTGTCATTTTTCAACTTTGCAGCATAAAAACCTATAAATTCCATCACAGTGGGAGATATGCGATTAGCGCTTATCCTCGCCTTGTAATGCTTTCCTAACTCGTCAAAATCCGCGTTATCAAACGCGCTGTCAATAGCGTTCTGCATGGCATGCTCCACGCTTTTGGCGGATTTGCCGTACTTCTCCCCTATCAACGCCGACACATTAGGCACATATCCACCGCAGCTTATTTCTATAGCGTCCGCGAGATAAACATATCCCTTTCGCTTAGGGCTGACTGATACCTTGTTAAGCTCTTCCAGAATACGTTTTCTCAGCTCCGTTCTTTCCGGAAGATCATCCCCGTCCGCAGACGCGGGATCAGAGTTGTCAATTGCCTGTTCTACACAATTTGATGCGACAGCGAGCAGAAATTCCGCTATTGCTTCCGGACAGTGCCCTTGCTGGTGCTTATACATCACAAAATCCGCTCCGAGCTTACGAGCAATATCATAAGTAGTCTGGCTCGAATTATTCGTATTAACAAGCACATACGGCTTTTTTATATTCTTTTGTTTGCTAAGTCTCGATAAAAAGCTAATTCCGTTGCCTTCGCCCGTATGCAGTTCAAGATCCAATATTACCGCGTCAGGCTGCAACTGCCGCACATATTCAAGCGCGTCCCCCTCACTGTTTGTAGTTGCCACAAGCTCAATGCCATCAATTCCGGCAAAACATCTGCTGAATTCTTCACAAAGCGCCTGATCGTCCTCAATCATCAAAATCCTCAGATCTTTCCGCATAATCATTCACCTCGGATTAATTATACATGATTCAAATGTGAAAATCAACAAAAACCTACAAAAATCCACATTTATTTAAAAAATACAAAGCCGTCCTTTTTTATGAGGACGGCTTTGTATTTGTGGATGGGGAACGATATAAAAAAGACACAATCTAATCTATGCGTTGAAAGAACAGAGTGCGTAATAGTCACGCGACAGTTATATACCAATCAACAAACTAAAAAACAAACTACAAAACTATAACTGTATCTCCCTTTCAACAGTAAAAATTATATTACAAAAAATTTAAAAAGTCAAGACTAATTTAACAAATAATTACATATTTTTTTAAAATTTCTATTTGAATAATCTTTTTTGTTTCAATTACATCAAACAGTTATCATTTAATTGTAATGTTTGCCAATTATTCCATTGTCGGATTTTCCAATCCGCTGCTCCTGAATTACGGCAAGCTCTTCAAGGCGTTCTCGTGTGATATAATACTTCTTATTGCAGAAATGGCACAGCACTTCGGCTTTTCCGCTCTCATCGGCAAGACCGCGTATCTCGTCAGGCTGCATAGTCATAAAGGCATTTTCCACACGTTCAAGCGAACAGTCGCAGCGGTATTCTACCTCCTGACTATCGAATATTTCAAGTTCAAACCCCGGCAGAGTCTTTTCGAGAATCCTCTCCGGCGTGTTACCTTCAAGCAGCATTTGCGTTACAGGCGGCATGGTTTTAAGCATTTCCTCTAATTTCTCTATCTCACGGTGATCCGCTGCCGGCATGAGCTGAATCAACAATCCTCCGGCTTTGTCAAGCTTGTATTTTTCGTCAAAATGCACGCCTATGCAGAAAATGGTAGGAACCTGCTCGCTGATTGCGTAATACGCGGTGAGATCCTCCGCAATTTCTCCGGTAACTATCGGAGTCTGTGTGCAGTAAGGCTGTCCGTAACCGTAATCCTTGATAACCGTAACCGTGCCGTCCCTGCCGACCGCTCCGGAAACGTCGAGCTTTCCCTTTGCGTCCGGACGAATGATAAGTCCGGCTTCCTGAGCGTAGCCGCGCACATTGCCCTTGCTGTCGGAAACGGCGATTATCGAACCCGCAGGACCTCCGCCGTTTATCCTCAGCGTAAGTGAAGCGTTCTCCTCTTTCAGCTTGTTTCCCATTATGGACGCTCCGGTCAGCAGTCTGCCAAGCGCTGATGTTATCACCGGAGTTGCGCGGTGAAGCTCCTGCGCCCTTCGGACTATTTCCGTCGAATCTATTGCCGCCGCCATTACAAGTCCATCGGTTGTTATACATCTTACAAGTTTACTCATTTTTCCTCCTAAGTGATAAGTAATCATTTCCGCTCTGATTTGACCGCGGCTATGACAATTCTCTCGCTGTCACAGCGCGGCGGTTCAAATGTCATATCATCGTATGCGGCAAGAATTTTTAGTCCTGCCAAATTAAGCAGAGATTCGGTTTCTTCATATGAATACGCAACCTCGCAAAAATCCTCGCTCTCCCTTAAATATGTCCCGTCCGGCTGTCTGGCGAAAAAATCAAGCGCGATATCCACCCTGCCGTCACCAGAATATTCGTTCTGCCATACGCAGAATACATTCTCCGTTTCATACACAAAGGCATTGTCCGCCAGAATTTTCTCGTGCTTGTAGGGCGTATTCATGTCGAAAACAAAAACGCCGTCCGGCTCCAGAAAAAGAGACACACGGCTGAGGGCAAGAAGCAGCTGCTCCCTGTCCTCTATATGATTCAGGCTGTCAAGCGTGCATACAAAAGCGTCAATCGTGCCGTACATGTCAAGATTCTGCATACTCTGACAAAGATAGAGTATGCTTCCATCGGATTTTTCTCTCGCCTTACTCAGCATGTTCCCTGAGAGATCGACGCCTATCACGTCGTAGCCCATAGCTGCAAATTCCACTGTCATGCTGCCTGTTCCGCATGCTAAATCAACCAGCAGATGAGCGTCCGGCTTATATTTTTTTATAATGCCGTCAATATATTCCGCTCTTGCCGGATAGTCGATCCCGCTCATCAGCTCGTCGTAATACTCGGCAAAAAGATCATAATTCATTGCTGCTCTCCGTTCTCCGGCTCCGTTTCCGCAGTTAATTCCGTCTCGTCAATCCGGTTGAATACAAGCCCGTAACCGTCGCTGCCGTAATTCAGCGAACGGTTCACCCTGCTTATCGTGGCTGTACTCGCGCCGGTCTGCGCGACAATATCGCTGTATACGTGTTTATCCCGCAGCATTTTTGCAACGACTGATCTTTGCGACATTGCCTTTATTTCCGCTACAGTGCATAGATCCTCAAAAAAATCATAGCACTCGTCGATGCTTTTCAATTCAAGTATACACTGAAATAAAAAGTCGGTATGATTATCCTGCAATTTTGAATGTCTGCTCATGGCTGTTACCTCTGATGATTTTTTCTTTTTTTCATTATGCATATTATTTCACGATAAATAATAATATTACCCTGCTGCTTTAAAAGTTTAGAGCAGTAAATCATCATTATTTTAACACATTATACTGGAAATGTAAAGAACATTTTTTTGTTGACACACTCAACAATTGATTTTGTTTTTTTTAATCCTCGTCAACACATTCAATGATAATATCCTTTAGCTCCTGCGCGCCTTCGCCTGTCACAGCCGAAAACGGCAGCATGTATTCAATGTCAACGTCAAGCTCATCGGGAATTGAGTCAAATCGCTTTTTTCTTTCTGTCGGCTTGAGCTTGTCAACCTTAGTCAGAACTATCTTCATTGGAAACTGACCGTCGATGAGATAATTCAGCATCATCAGATCGTCCTTGGACGCCGGATGTCGGCAGTCAATCAGCATTACAACCAACCGCAGATCGCGTTCCTGATTAAAGTAACCCTCGATAAGCTCCGCCCAGCGTTTTTTTTCAGAAGCGCTGACCCTCGCAAATCCATATCCCGGCAAGTCCACAAGCCTTGCGCCGTCAAGATTGTAAAAATTTATGGTGGCGGTCTTGCCGGGCTGCGAGCTGACACGCGCAAGGCTTTTCCGGTTGAGTATTTTATTGATGAGTGATGATTTGCCTACATTGGAATGTCCCGCAAAGACTATTTCCGGCATATCGCTCGCGGGAAGCTGTTGCGATGTTCCCGCCGCAAGCTCGAAATACGCGCTCTCAAATTTCATCAGTTTTTACCTCGCCGTTTGTTTTTTCAGAATTATCCTGCGCCTGATCGGATTTTTCGCACGGATTATTTTCCGCTTCGTTTGTTTTATTTTCCTTTGAAACAATCGCAGGCTTTGGCGGATCCGCAAACGCCACGCGGAACACCTCGTCTATTGTTTTGACCGGAACAAATTTAATGCTGTTTTTGACTGTCTGGCTGAATTCGTCGATATCCTTCTCGTTGGAAGCGGGAATAATTACGGTCTTTATTCCGTTACGGAGCGCAGCCATGCTCTTTTCACGCAGTCCGCCTATTGCGAGTACCCTGCCTGTCAGCGTTATCTCTCCGGTCATCGCAACATCGCCCCTGACCTGATTTCCTGTCAGAGCAGACACTATCGCCGTCGCAAGCGTAATTCCGGCGGAAGGACCGTCCTTTGGAACGGCGCCTTCCGGAACATGAATGTGTATGTCCTTTGAATTGAAAACGCTGTAGTCTATTCCCAACTCCTCCGCACGCTGACGTATACAGCTCATCGCCGTCTTCGCGGACTCCTGCATAACATCGCCAATCTTCCCTGTGACCGAATATTTTCCCGAACCATCCATCACGGCGACCTCGATTTCAAGCATTTCTCCGCCCACAGAAGTCCACGCAAGTCCGTTAGCCAATCCCGGAATAAGCTCCTTCGGACGCTCGTCTCTCCTGTACTTTGGCTTTCCCATGAAGCTCTCGATATTTCTCGCGTTGACCGATATCTTTTCCGCCTCGCCTGATACGATCTTCTTTGCACACTTGCGGCACAGCGAGGCGATCTCACGCTCCAGATTGCGAACTCCAGCCTCGCGGGTGTAGTCCTCTATAAGCCGCGAAATAGCCGTATCGGTTATCTTTACCTTCTTCTGTCCGAGTCCTGTACGCTCAAGCTGCTTGGGGACAAGGTACTTTTTGGCTATCATCGCCTTTTCCTCATGCGTATAGCTCGGAAGCTCTATTATCTCCATTCGGTCGTAAAGCGGAGCGGGAATTGCTCCGATGTCGTTTGCTGTCGTTATGAAAAGCACTCCGCTGAGGTCGAGCGGTATATCAAGGAAGTGATCCGTAAATGATTTATTCTGCTCCGGATCAAGGACTTCAAGGAGCGCCGACGTCGGATCACCCTTATAGTCACTCGCCAGCTTGTCTATCTCATCGAGCAATATCAGCGGATTCATGCTGCCCGCACGAACAACCGCGTCTACAATACGTCCTGGCATGGAGCCGAGATACGTCTTGCGGTGACCCCTTATCTCAGCCTCGTCGCGCACGCCGCCCAGTGAGACACGCACGTATTTGCGTCCCAGCGCCTCCGCAATGGAACGCGCAATCGACGTCTTGCCGACTCCGGGAGGTCCCTCAAGACAAATGATTTGTCCCTTGATGTCCGGAACCAGCGCTCTCACGGCGATGATTTCGAGAATACGTTCCTTGACCTTCTGCAATCCGTAATGGTCGCGGTCAAGTATTGCCGCCGCGTCCTTTACGCTGAGATTATCCTGAGTCATTACTCCCCACGGGAGCGATAGGCAAACATCGAGATATCCCCTGATAACAGCCGCCTCCTGCGAACCGTAAGGCAGCTTTGCAAGTTTGCGTGTTTCCCTTTGAAGCACGCTCTTGACCTCTTCGTCAGCCGTAATCTCATCTATGCGCTTGTTGTAATTTTCCGCGTCGCTCTCAGGAGTTCCACCGTCGCCCAGTTCCTCGGAAATTATGCGTATCTTTTCCCTGAGATAATATTCCCTCTGCGAATCGTCCATCGCTTTTGACGTCTTTTTTTCTATCTCACGGTCTAATTTTGCCTGTTCAAGCTCTACCGAAATGGCATTGCACAGCAGCTTCGCTCTCTCTGCGTATGAAAGGCAGTTCAGCATCTGCTGCTTGGTCTGAAGCGGGAACGGATATATGTACGCAATCGCGTCGGTAATTCCACCCAATCCCCTGTTCCTGCGATCCATTACAAAATGTACGTCAATATCCGGCTTCTCTTCGGCACGGTTGAGAGCCGGCACAAGCTCCTTTAATATTCTGTTGTTAAGAGTGCCGGAAGGATCCTTTTCAAAATCGTCTTCTGTTTCATCGGCAGGCACTACCGTTACCATAGTATATCCGTCAATGTTTTTCGCCTCAGTTACACACGCACGGTAATCGCCCATAATACGGACATTCATGCTTTCCTCTTCAGGGTGGCGTAGCATCTGATTGATGGTAGCAACCACTCCCACCCTGTGTCTGATGTCAAATACAGGCTCGCCTTTTTCATTAAGCATGATAAATACATACCTGTCCTCCTTGCGTGCCCTGCGGACTGCCTCTATCATATCCGAACCGTAAACGGTGAATTGATGAGGGCAGCCCGGAAACAAAACTGCGTCCGGCAGCATTATTATCGGCATGGATTTATTCTGCGGTTTATTGTTTGAATTCGACATATCGTTCCTTCTCCCGAATTTCTGTTTATTATCATAGTCTCATATATTATAAGATATATAAGGCATTAATGCAACAAACAATTTATTAACTATGGTTCTTTGATTGCTTATTTCATTCATCATCCCTATAAAAACCATTGGGAATAATCTCAAAAAAAGAGAGCAGATCTGCTTTGATCCGCCCTCTGACTTGCTTTCTCAGCTAAATATTATTATTTCTGTATTCACACAGCGAACTATAATAATCCTTCTGATAAGTCCGCCGTATTTAAAAATGTCCGTGGGAACCGCCGTGGCTGCTTCCAGAGGAGCTTGAATGACTGCTGCTGCCGCCGGAACTTCCACCGGAGCTGCTGTCGGTGTCCTTTGGACGTGCTGTGCGGGTTATTGTGTGGTAAAGATAGAGGTCGTTTTTCTCGGTAAGCTTCAGGCTGCCCTTTTTGGCGTATTCATCAGCTAAGTTCTGCGGTTTGACGCTGTTGAGCTGACTGCACAGAACGAGAGCCACTATCAGCCCCGCCACAAGTCCGATTGCCAAAGAGCCAATTATAGCTTTGAACCACCCGAACGGCTGCTTGGGCATATTGCCGTAGTCGTAAGCCTTTCCGGAATCCGCGTATTCCCCCGCGAATTCGTCGCACAATTCCGCAAAGCGGTTAAAGCCATCGTAATATTCACCGTCGCTGATATACGGAAGAAATTCGTCGGTCATATATTCCTGACCGCGGTCCGTGAATATGTCTATGCCGCTGCCGCAGGTGCTTATTGCCCATTCACGGGTATCCATGCTGAGAAGCAGCAGTATTCCGTCGTGATTCTCGCCGAAGCCGTAGCCGTTGTAGTCAAAGAAATCGTCGGCGTATTGGGTTACGTTCTTTTCGCCGAGCGAATTGTTGGTAACCACCACGATATCAAGCTGACGCCTTTCGCTTATCTCATCGAGAGTAGCGAGAAGCTTTTCCGCTTCGCTTTTTGAGAGAAGCTCCGCCTCGTCAACCAGTCTCGGAAGCAGCCGTCCGTCGGGAATAGGCTCTACGCCCTTTTCCGTGAGCGAAGCTCCGGTCAGCTTTACGAATCTCAACAGCATAGCCGCCCTGTTCTTCTGCTTGAGCGACTGGGCGAGTATTTCGTCAAGCTCGTCGGAAGAAAAAATATTCTCTGCCCTGCCGCGTGTGATGAGATAGGCGTTTTCCGAATCCATCAGCAATATGACAGCCGCTTTTTTTCTGGCGGTGTTTTTATATATTGAATCGACTGTGTTCTCAAAATCCGGTGTTTCCTCTTTGGTTATTACCGTGAAAAGGTCTATGCCGTTTTTCTCAAAGACGGCTTCCGCCGCAGTTTCGATTTTATTTGCGTTTTTTTCGGAGATCACCCCGTCGGGGTTGATGACATGGTGAAGCTCCGCGGCTGTCTCCGTTTCGGCTTCCGAAGCGTAAACCGGCGCCGCAAGGGCTAACGTCATAGCCAGAATTACCGGAATGACGCAGATGACGGATAATATTTTTTTCATATTACACACCTCAGTCATGCAAGCCACATGAGCCGCATTATCATGAGAGCAACAGCCGCAACGACTCCGGCTATTCCGAAGAGCCATTTGCAGAACGCGCCGCCGTCCATAGGAAGATTGCCGACGAATTTGCCCGTTTGTCCGTTCATGGCGAATATGTAATTCTTTCCGTTCCATTTAGTCGTCATTAGCCAGACGGGGAAAAGCGCGTATTTAGCCTTTGCGTTGTCGAGCTGAATATTGACGTTCTCGGTGTGGACGGTGGTGTAGCCGGTGACGGTCGCGGAGAATTCCTTTTCGGTACTCTTTGACACGCGCTGATTTGCCCTTTCCACACTCTTGTCCTCCGACACGTCGTACTTGTCAGCGAGATATCCCGAAAGGTAGGCTGTCTGGAAGTCAACAGCCTGGCTCAGGTCAAACGGTTCAAGCGATTCGGTAATGTCGTTGTCGATTTTCGAGCTGCTGTCCACCGGAATATTCTCAAAATCAAGCGTTCCTTTCCTCACAACGGAAAAATAGCTTGTGTCGGTGTAAATATAATCGCGGTCGCTCCATGTGCGAACCTTGGTGGCACGGTATTTTATATGACCGTTCGCCCGACTGTTGAAAAGCCAGAACGGGACGTACACGCCCTTTATTTCCTCAATGTGGCTGTCGGTCTTGAATGCCTTCGGCAGAAGCGTCTTGCCCTTGAGGTGATTCTTAAAGGCGGCGACTGCCGCTTCCTTGTCCAACTTGAATGGAATCACGAGGTCCGGACGAAGCTCTCCGGTGAATTGTCCCATTATTATGACGGGATTACCACAGAAAGGACAGTGCGTAGCGGCTGTTGTCTTGTCGCATATTATCTCGCCGCCGCAGGAATTGCAGCTGTATACCAGCATATTTTCGGTTTCGCCCTGCCGCCATTCCTGATTCTGCGTTCTGTCCCAATCCATCTGCGTCGGAGTGGAGTCGTTAAGCACGGTATCGTAATTTTTCAGCGTGTCAACGTCGAACTCAGTGTCGCAGAACGGGCATTTCATCTTTTGCAACGCGCTGTTGAATTCGATCTTGCCGCCGCAACACGGACATTTATATTCCAGCAGATTTTCTGGCATGAATCGATCTCTCCTCCCTTGGGGAATGACCGCAGACCGCCGGCTCCGCCATTGCGACGTGAACCGACGACCTGCCTTGTTTGATCTGAATTGTATTCCGTTTATTCCAAAGAAAATTATCTTATGTCGTTCTCATCGAATACGTCGCCGCACTCCGGACAGAATCTCGGTGGATTGTGGGGATCCTCCGGTTCCCAGCCGCACTTGTCGCAGCGGTAGAGCGGCGCTCCGGCGGGCTTCTTCTGACCGCAGTTCATGCAGAATTTGCCCTGGTTTACCGTCCCGCATTTCGGACAGTTCCAGCCGGATTCCTGTGGCTGCTGCTTGCCGCAGTTCATACAGAATTTGCCCTGATTTACCGTGCCGCAATCGCACCTCCAGCCCGTCTGCGGATTTGCCTGCTTGGGTTGAGCCGTCCGCTGTGCGGCTGCCTGAGCTTCCGCCTGCTGACGTGCCGCCTGCTGCTGCGCTCCCATCTCAAAGAGCTGCTGGGCGTTCATGCCGCCGGCGTTCTGAGCCATTCCCATACCGAGGAAGGCATTCATGGCGCCGTTCTTGTTCTTTGCGGCTTCTCTCATAGCGTCCGCCTGGGCGCTGACGATTGTTGCCGCAGCCATATTCGGGTCGCGGTTGATTGCGGTGCGTTGAGCCTGCTTGATCATGTCGAGATCTTCCTGCGGCAGGTTGAGGGTGTTGAACGCCACGGAAACGACGGCGATTCCTCTCAGCTCAAGCCACTTCTGGCTGAGTATCTCGTTCATAGCGTCGCAAAGCTCCGGAACATGCCCGGGAATTTCGTTCGGGCGCACCTGCAGCGCGGAGAGTCTTGAGAATGACGGCTGCAACGCGTTGACAAATTCTGATTTAAGCTGGTTGTCGATCTCCTTGCGGTTGAAGGACTCTGCAACGTTACCGCATACATTTGTATAGAAGAGCAGCGGATTCTTTATTTTATAGGAATAAAAGCCGTTGCAGCGTATCGAAACGTCGATGTCGAGGTTGATGTTTCTGTCAACTATACGGAACGGGACAGGATTGGGAGTGCCAAAGGGATTCTCCGTGATTTCCTTCATATTGAAGTAATAGACGCGCTGATCCTTGCCGGTGTCGCCGCCATAGGTGAAACGCTTGCCTATCACCTTGAAGGTGTTGAGAATGCTCTCGCCGAAGCTGCCCGCGAATATGCTGGGTTCCGTCGATTTATCGTATGTATATTCGCCCGGAAGCTCGCAGTATTCCACAACCTTGCCCTGCTCGACAATTATCATCGCCTGTCCGTCGGCAACCGCGATTCCGGAGCCGTTGGAAATGATATTGTCGTTACCCTTTGTGTTGGAGGAACGGGAGGTAATGCGCTTCTGTCCCTTTACCATGAGTATGTCTCTCGGAATGGCTTCGCAATAGAAGAATTCCTTCCACTGATCGGCAAGAACGCCGCCCGCCGCGCCTACTGCTGCTTTAATAAGTCCCATATTGCATGAAACCCCTTTCAGATTTAAATTTATATTCAGCCCGCTAAGGCTTTAATATTAAAATTACAATAATATAGTACGGAATGAAAGCGGAGTGTAAATTTGTAAAGTTGTAAAGCGGTTTGTGAGTCATTCATTAAGCGGCGCTTCACACCGTTTTTTCGTCTTTAGGACAATCCTCTCCCGACTTATCTTCCGTGCTGAATATAGTTACCCATTTTACTCCGTCACCGTCGGTATTTACAGGAGAAACCTCCTCACGACACTCGCCGTGAGTCTGCGCGGCTTCCGGCTGCTGAGGAGCATCTTCCGCTTGTGGCGAATAATAATCCATTCCAAATGCTGAATTTGTATAGCTTTTCTTTACGCTTTCCTCACTCTCGCGGGTGGCGGAATAGGGATTTATTGATGGCGTATCCACGCCCGTGTAAACAAGATTACTGCAGTTGGAGCGGATGCCGGAGGAATCGCCGGAGCGGAAGCTTCGGGACATATACGCGAGACCGTACATTATACGCGTGAATCCCACGTTGAATGCCGACCACAGAAACCACACCGCCAGAGCTGCAAAGAAGGTCCAAAGCGGAGGAAAATGAAAAATATGATAAGCCGCCAGCAGAAGCCACGCCGGTATCGAACGCCTGAAATGGAATATCATATTTATTACGCACGACGTAAGAAAACCGCTCACCGCGTTTGTATGCACAATCAACCGACGCGCCACCACAGTCCCCTCCATTATGCGATATTACTCGAGTAGATGTGGGGTTTACACCCCACCCCCCTCACGGAACCGTACGTGCGCTATTAACGCATACGGCTCTTCATTTCATAAGCTATGAAATGTGCCACCCTTTCCTCCGCCTGTTTTAAAGGTTTCTTCGGTACTATGGCGGCATCGGACTTCCTGACATACTTTGATTCTTCTTGCG
>ONCX01000046.1:18325-35409 GCA_900316455.1 uncultured Eubacteriales bacterium | reverse complement strand
ACCTATTCTGGCGGTACAACAGGGGATGTTTTTGTTGACTATCTTGAGAATATTCTGATTCCTACCCTTCATAAAGGCGATATCGTTATCATGGATAATTTGCGTTCTCACCATGTCAAAAAAGTGGCAGAGGTTTTGGAAAAAGCGGAAGTCAAATTACTCTATCTCCCTCCTTACAGCCCTGATTTTAATCCTATTGAAAAATTGTGGTCTAAAATTAAATCCATTCTTCGTAAGCTCAAAGCTCGTACTATTCAAGCTTTGCCTGATGCCATAGATACCGCTTTCTCTGCTGTTGCTCTGATGCCATAGATACCGCTTTCTCTGCCGTTGCTCCTTCTGATTGTATCGGCTGGTTTAAATCTTGTTTCGTGTCTTGCTGATTTGTTGGATTGCTATAGTTATGCGTAACCCTGAGCCTATTAAACCGGTTCATGAATCTTTTTTCTGGTTCATGAACCGGTTTTTTGTCTGCTTTTGTCCCGTAAGCTGTTTTCACAACAAATTACCGCGAACGCTCGGTTTATTCGTTCTTCCGATGTGGAAACCGGAAAGTGAAATGAGATGATATAATTCACCATACGAGCTTATATTGACATTAAAGCAAAAATATTATATAATTCGGGTAAGGCAATTCATCTGAGTTTGTCTTGATTTTTTACGAAAAGGGGTATGCTTATGAAAAAATCAATCAAAAGTCTGTCAATCGTTGTGGCGTTTTGTATGCTTGCGTCGTTTCTCCCTATGATGGGAGAGAAAGCCTTCACGGTTTACGCGGATGGCGACTTTACAATTACTGACGGCGTGCTCACCCAATACAATGGCAGCGGCGGCGACGTGGTGATTCCAAGCGGTGTGACTGCTATCGGCAGCGGGGCGTTTTCGTGCAGCTATCGGCTTACGAAGGTGACGATTCCTTCTTCCGTAAAAAAAATAGGTAATGAGGCGTTTTTGAACTGCGAACGCCTTAAATCAATTACCATTCCGGATTCCGTGACTACCATCGCGCCTTACGCGTTTATGAACTGCGAGGCAGCCGCTTCGCTTTCAATCGGCAGCGGGGTGACCTCCATCGGAGATGAAGCCTTCTGGGGCTGCGCTTCCCTGACAGGCGTTACCATTCCCAAAAATGTCACTTCCATAGGCAGCGGTATATTCGGCGACTGCCAAAATCTTAACACTATCGCTGTGCAAAGCGGCAATACAAAATTCGCCGTGAAGGACAATGTGCTGTTCAACAGCTCCTTTACACGTCTTCTCTGCTATCCCATCGCAAAAAGCGGTACTTCCTATGTCGTTCCCGGTACGGTGACGGTTATCGGCGGAAGCGCCTTTTTCCGGTGCGGAAATCTCAAAAGCATTGCGCTTCCCGCCTCGCTCACCACTCTGGAAAGCTGGAGCTTTGCGTGGTGCGGAGGATTGACCTCCGTCACTCTCACCGAAAAACTCAAGTCAGTGGGTGAAGGCGCGTTCTACGGCTGTTCAGGGCTTTCAACCGTCACCATTCCATATTCCATCACAAACATCGGCAACGATGCCTTCAAAAAATGCGACAAAATAAGCCGCGTCAATTACACAGGTACGGCGGCTCAGTGGCAGACATTTGCCGCGAGCGGACTTGGCGACGGCAATGACGCGCTCACCGGTATTTATTTTACGGACGTTGCCATTACGTCCAATCTTCCAGCCTCCTGCCGCGTCTATAACGGCAGCGGAATCAAGTTGGGAATTCAGGCGCGGGGCAGCGGACTTGGATATCAGTGGTATTACAGGAAAAAAGGCGCGTCAGGCTGGTCGAAATGGAGCAGTCAGACCGCAGCTTCACTTTCCGCCACCGCAAACGACAGTTGGAACGGAATGCAGGTATACTGTGCCGTGAAGGCGTCGGGCGGTCAGAGCGTCAATTCAAATATCTGCACCATTAAGGTGTATCAGACTCTTTCCGTCACAACGCAGCCTAAGAGCGTCACTGTCACCGACGGCGCAAATGTCACATTCAAAGTGGTTGCAAGCGGTACGGAACTTTCCTATCAGTGGTATTACAGGAAAAAAGGCGTGTCGGACTGGTCAAAATGGAACGGTCACACCTCCGCTTCCACCTCCGCCACCGCCAATACCACATGGAACGGCATGCAGCTCTACTGTCTGATAAAGGACGGCAACGGCGGTTCCGTCAAATCCTCCGTCGCCACAATTACAATAAGCAACAGCGCCGGAATTACCATTACTTCACAACCCGCAAATGTCAGCGTTCAGGCGGGAAGCAACGTAACATTCTCAGTGAAGGCAACCGGCAGGGAATTGACCTATCAGTGGTACTATAAGAAAAAGGGCGCGTCAGCGTGGTCGAAATGGAACGGCCGCACCAAGGCTTCTACCACGGCGACTTCCAACGCGACGTGGAACGGAATGCGGGTTCGCTGTCTTGTAAGCGACAGCATGGGACAGTCGGTTTACTCTGAATCGGCATTTGTTACGGTAACACAGTCCTTGAAGATTACAGGACAGCCGAAAAACGTCACCGTTAAAAATGGCGGTACAGCTTCTTTCTCGGTTAAGGCAGAGGGCATTGATCTCAGCTATCAGTGGTATTACAGAAAAAAAGGCGTGACAAACTGGATCAAATGGAATGGCCACACCACAGCTTCCACATCGGCAACAGCCAACGCTTCATGGCACGGTATGCAGGTATACTGCATTGTCAAAGATGTTACAGGAAAAACCGTATCTTCTTCCGCCGCGACGGTTTCGGTTACTCAGAAAATCACCGTTAGCCTTCAGCCGGAAAATCTCACTGTTTATCCCGACGATATAGCGTATTTCAGCGTAAATGCTGACGGCATAGAACTGAGCTATCAGTGGTATTACAAGAAGAAAGGCGCGGCGGATTGGTCCAAGTGGAACGGTCACACCGACTGGTATACCAAGGCTGTGGCAAACAGCAGTTGGAACGGCATGCAGGTTTATTGTGTCATTTCCGATTATTCGGGACAGAAAGTGTCCTCTGATACAGCGACCGTCACGATACTTTCACAGGCAACCAAGGTCAAAACCGTCGGTGTTGACGTCGCCGTTCACACACAGAATGATATATGGAATTATGTACGTCAGAAAGAAATAGCCATTGGAGGTACTGACACATACGCGACAGCTCCCGTGCTGTCAGGCTCGTACAGTGCCGGAACTCTCAGCCAATCAACATTGAATAATTCCCTTAATGTGCTCAATACGATAAGGTATATCGCAGGTCTGCCAGACAATGTAAAGCTGAACGATACCTGTAACAAATACTGTCAGGCAGGCGCTCTTGTTAATTATGTCAACGGCACGTTGTCTCATTATCCCTCACAGCCGGACGGAATGAGCAAGGAGCTTTTTGACCTTGGATACAGAGGCTGCTGTAACAGCAATATTGCCATGACAAGCTGGAAGTCGTCGCTTTCGTATTCGATGATTTATCAGTGGCTTTATGACAGCGACATGAACAATATTTACGCGCTCGGTCACAGAAGATGGCTTCTCAATCCGAGAATGGGCTTAACCGGTTTCGGTTCGGTTTACGGCGAAAAGGGAACGTATACCCAGATGTATTCGCTCGATTATAGTGGTTCCTCGGATATCAGCACGGTTGTATGGCCTGCCAGTCAGACGCCGGTTGAATTCTTCCCCCGCGGCAGCGCGTGGAACATCAGCTCTTCGGTGAAGTTTGCGGACGACGTAAGTGTAAAGATGGTACGTATACGCGACGGAAAGTCCACCTCATGGGTCTGTTCCAAGGATTCGCAGGATTGCTATTTTATCAAGAATTCGACTAATTACGGCTTGCCATATTGCCTGATTTTCGGACCTTATATATTTTTAATATTTATGTTTCGGAAAACGGCAGCGTGACAAAGACCTATTCCGTCACATTCTTCTCTCTCGGCTGATACACATACAGATACAAAAAGCAAATATAAAAGCAACCCCGAAGCATGGCTGTCAGATCGATTGACACAGCCTTTGCTTCGGGGTTGTTCTATACGGAAAATATGAAAATGTAAAAAATATCAGCCGAGTATTTCTTTAAGAATCGCCGTGACGGTCTGTGGGTCGGCTTTTCCGCGAAGAGCGCGCATAGACTGACCTATCAGATATTGCAGCGCCTTTTCCTTGCCGGATTTGTATTCGTCCACGGATTTCTGATTTGCGGCTATCACTTCTTCAATGACGGTTTTCACCGCGCCTGTGTCAGTAACGGTCTTTAAATTATGCTCTTCGACATATTTTACAGGATCGCAGCATTCCTCAAACACTGCCTTGAATACCTTCTTGGCTGTGTTGCGGGTAATTTCGTTTTTCTGCACCATTCCTATGAGCGCGCCGAGATAGCTGTAGTCGAACGACATATCCTCCGGTTCTCTTCCGCTGTCACTGAGCATTCTCATTACCTCGCCCGTTATCCAGTTGACGATTTCCTTGGCAGGATATCCGGCATTGAGATTTTGCTCGAACAGGTCAACGAGCGATTTCGATTTGGTGATCTGTTCCGCGTCGTATTCGGAAAGCTCCAGCTCGCTGACATAGCGCCGACGCTTTGCTTCGGGAAGCTCCGGAAGCGAAGCGCGTGTCTGTTCGATGGTTTCCTCGCTTATCTCGATGGGGATAAGATCCGGCTCCGGAAAATATTTGTAATCCTGAGCGTCCTCCTTGGAGCGCATTGCGAACGATACGCCCTTGCCGTCGTCCCAGCGGCGGGTTTCCTGCATTACCTCGCCGCCGTGCGAAAGCACGTCTATCTGGCGGCTGGATTCGTAATTGATGGCGCGGACTATCGCCTTGAATGAATTCATGTTTTTCATTTCGGTGCGGGTCCCGAACTTTTCCGAACCCACGGGGCGCACGGAGAGATTGACGTCGGCGCGGAGAGAACCCTCCTGCATCTTGCAGTCGGAAACGCCGATGAATTGCAGAATGGCTTTCAGCTTTTCCAGATAGCGTATGACCTCATTTGCCGAGCGGAAGTCGGGTTCGCTTACAATTTCTATCAGCGGCACTCCGCAGCGGTTGTAGTCTACCATTGTGGAGTTTGTCCATGGATCGTGGACAAGTTTTCCGGCGTCCTCCTCCATGTGTATCTCATGGATTCCGATTGTCTTTTTGCCGCCGTCCTCCGCTTCGATTTCAACTCCGCCGTTGCGGCATATCGGCAGATAAAGCTGGCTTATCTGATATGCCTTTGGAAGATCAGGATAGAAATAATTTTTGCGGTCGAATTTGTTGTAGCGGGTTATCTCGCAGTTGAGGGCAAGTCCCGCCTTTGTAGCGTATTCAACCACGGCTTTGTTGAGAGAGGGAAGCACGCCCGGCATTCCTGTGCATATCGGGCAGCAGTGGGTGTTTGGCGCGCCGCCGAATTCGGTTGTGCAGGAGCAGAATATCTTGGTCTTGGTGGCAAGCTCCACATGCACTTCAAGTCCCATGACAATTTCCCACGAATTTTTATCAGACATTGTTAATCCCGCTCCTTTCTCATATAATATCAAGTCCGGTCGGTCTGCGCTTGTGCCAGTCGGTAACCTGCTGATAGGCGTGTGCCGCGCCGAGTATCTTTTCTTCATCGAAATAATTGCCTATGAGATGCATTCCCACCGGCATTCCGTTCAGGTCAAAACCGCAGGGAACCGACGCGGCAGGGAGTCCGGCTAAATTTATCATTACGGTGTAGACGTCGCCGAGGTACATTTTCAGCGGATCCGAGAGATTTTCGCCGATTTTTAGCGCCGTTGTCGGTGCGACGGGACCCAAGATCAGGTCATATTTCTCAAACGCCTTGTCAAACGCCGATTTGATAAGTGCCTTTGCCTGAAGAGCCTTGCGGTAATACGCGTCGTAATATCCGGAAGAAAGCACGAAGCAGCCCAGCATGATTCTACGCTTGACTTCCATGCCGAAGCCCTCGCTGCGGCTTTTTGTGTAAAGCTCAAGGAGATCGCCCGCGTTCTCGGCGCGGTAGCCGTATTTAATTCCGTCGTACCGGCTGAGGTTGCTGCTCGCCTCCGCGGAGGCTATGATGTAGTAGGCGGGAATGGCGTATTTGACGATAGGCATGTCGAATTTTTCAATCTGCGCGCCCATTGCTTCGAGCTGCTTTGCTGCGGATTCTATGCATGAAGCAACTCCGCTGTCAAGACCCTCGCCGAAGAAATCGGTCGGAATTCCGATTTTCATGCCCTTGACTTCCATATTCATCACGGCGTCAAGATTTATTCCCTTTGTGGCGACGCTGGTATTGTCGCGGCTGTCATGCTTCATTATTTCGGCGAGAACAGCGGCGCAGTCGGTTGCGTTGCTGGCGAGAGGTCCTATCTGATCGAGGGAGCTTGCGTATGCTACAAGCCCGAATCGTGAAACCGAGCCGTAGGTCGGCTTAATTCCCGTCACGCCGCAGAATGAAGCCGGCTGGCGTATACTTCCGCCCGTGTCCGAACCGAGCGCGTAGAAGCATTCTCCCGCCGCGACTGCCGCTGCCGATCCGCCTGAGGAGCCGCCCGGCACACATTCCGTGTTCCACGGATTCTTTGTAACGCCGAACCAGCTTGTCTCAGAGGTGGAACCCATTGCGAATTCGTCCATATTCAGCTTGCCGAGCGGTACAGCGCCGGCGTTCATGATCTCTTCAACGGCTGTGGCGTCGTAGGTCGGCTTGAAATTGTAAAGCATACGCGATCCGCAGGAGGTCTGTATGCCTTTCTGACACATATTGTCCTTGATTCCCATTGGAACGCCTGCGAGGGGAGAGGTGTATTCGCCGGAGGCTATTTTCTTCTGCACTTCTTCCGCTCTTGCTAAGACATTATCCTGCACTGTCACGAAGCAGGATAATTTTTTGTCGTATTTATCTATCTGACCCAGCGAGAATTTCGCCGCTTCAACAGCGCTTATCTCACCCTTTTTTATCGCCGCGCCTAATTCGAGCGCGGTCATACATTCAAGATTCATTGCGATTCTATCCTTTCTTCCCTTTATTCAAACGAGCGCGGCACGAGGAAGTAGTTATTCTTTTGCTCCGGCGCGTTGAGCAGCACTTCCTCGGGGGAAACCGAGGGTTGCACTATATCCTCGCGCATTACGTTGGTAAGCGGGAGAGCGTGACTCATCGGTTCTATTCCCTCCGTGTCCAGTTCGGACAGTGTGTCTATATACTGCAATATCTCCTGAAGATCGCTCTGAGCCTTTGCGCGGCTTTCCTCCGGCAGTTTAATCCTGCCGAGCGCCTCCAGATATGTCACAAGTTCATCGGTAATAAGCATTTGTTTATCTCCTTTCCATAATCACTTTATTTGTCCGTGTCATCAGATTGCTTTTTCTTTTCACGGCGAATTTTTACAGCTGGGATCTCAGAATAGCGGCAATCTCGTCGGCGGCGTCGGCTTTAAGACGGAATATCCGGCGGAAATCCCTGGCGAGCTGTTCGTCCATGCCGCTTTCCAGCCATTCGATTATTACGCCGAAGAAAAGGCACTTATAATACCTTACAATAATTGATTTATTGCTGTCGATAAGGGATTGATCTATGTTGCCCTCGGCTGCAAGCGCGTCGGTGTATTTTGAGATGAAATATTCGGCGGTCTTCATCAGATAACGCTCGAACACGTCGCGGCTTACGGAGCGGTAAATATGCATGATTGCCTTTTTGCGGTTTGAGGCGAATTCCTCTATCGCGTCGAAGCATTCCACAATGGAATTGACAGAGGAATATTTTGCTATTACGGCGTCGGATTCCTCACGGATTATTTCCTCAAGCAGCGAGGGGAGATCCTGAAAGTGATAGTAGAATGAATTTCGGTTTATGCCGCATTCTTCCACTATATTTTTTACCGTAATGTCGCTGAACTGTCTTTCCTCAAGCAGTCTTATGAATGTTTTTTTTATAGCCTCGCGTGTAAAATTCGCCATCGTTTTTTCGGAACCTCTCTTAGAGCCTGCTTAGAATCTCTCCACACGCGTCCTGATTGCATCTTTTCCGCCATATTTTGCCAAAATCCAAAGTATTGCCTGCGGTTTTGGCTGCCTTGGCGAAAAATCTTACGGCGCATGACGCATGCTCCGAGAATTTAAACAGGCGCTTATATTTCTGATTATCGCAGATATATATTAAGCAGTGTGGTATTTTATTCGTGCGGACAAATACAGAAAAATTATAACGCGTTTTCCTGCTCATTTCAAGGAGGTTATTGTGAACAATTTAACAAACAGGCTCTAAAAAAGTCCTCAGGCGGAGAATGACGATAAAAAACCGTTCTCCGCCTGAGGACTTTTATAAAAATGTGAGGTGTATAGTTGTAGTTAATTTAAAAATTCGTGTTATTCAGCGTCAGACGCTTCAATCGAATCTGTGCGGTAGATGAATTTGACCTTGCCGCTTTCACCGTCGGGCAGTCCTGTATAGCTTCTGTATGCCTCCGATACGTCGCGCAGCGCTGCAAATCTTGCGCTCAGATTTCCCGTGCTGCCGCCTGTCAGCTCCGCTAACTTGCCGAGACTTCCTTCCCTGAACTGCTTCATGCCGTCGGAAAGCTGCATTGCGCCGTCGTTCAGCCTGCTAATTCCGTCGGTCAGCGCGTCAGTGCTGCCGTCGAGCCTGTCAAGTCCGTCGGAAAGCTGCTTTGCGCCGTTCTGGAGATCCGCTGTGCCGTTGTAAAGCGCCTGTACGCCGTTGGTGTACTGGCATATTCCCACATAGAACTCGTTGTACGCGTTGAGCTGCTCAATTGCCGCGTTGACGCTCTTCTGTCCTTCCTTGGCTGCGGGCAGCTTTTCGGCGAGCACCTTGTTTATTTCAGAATCGACTATTGACTTTATCTGTGCCTGAACCGCGTCGCTCTGCATATTGCTTTCGATAAGCTCCTGTTTTTTGCCCTCCACGGCGCTGTTAATTGTGCCCTGTACCTGCTCGGACTGCATCTGCTGCTTGGTAGCCGCGTCAACGCGGCTGTCAATATCCGCCTTAGCTTCTTCATCTGCATTCTGGTAGTCTTCGGCTGACATGCCCATACTGTCGAGAACGCCGTTTAGCGCCTGCCCACGCACCTGTTCTTCCACAGCCGCGGTGACCTGCTGATTTATGGCGTCGCTGTTGGCTTCCACCTGAGCCGCTACATTGCCGCGAACCGCGTTTTCAACCTGCGCTGTGACGTCGGGACGAGCCTGTTCGGCAAGGGCGCGGACGCTTTCCTCGCTGAGTCCGCTGCTGATTGCTCCAAGCTCCTGAGCGTAATTGTCTCTCGTTAGCTCCGGACAGCTCATTCCTGCCGCCTGCACCTGCTTCTGTGTTGTTGACAGGAGAGTGTCGAATACTCTCGCGGCGCCGCCCTGAAGATCGGCATTCTTGCTGCAGAGAAGCTGAAGGGTCTGACGTACTGTGTTAATGCCGCCGCTGACCTGTTCGCCGCCCGCTGCAAGCTGGTTTATGCCGGAAATGAGCATTCCCGATTTTTGGAGAAGCTGGCTTGTGCCGTCATAGAGCGCGGAGGAACCGTCCGCAAGCTGGCTTATGCCGCCGGTGAGCCTGTCGAGTGAAATATCGCCGTCGTTGTTTTCGGCTTTCTTTTCATCGATGTCCTCAGCCGCCTGATTGAAGAGGTCGTTTGTCACCATTGTGAGAGTCGTTGTGAGTGAGAAATTCTTAACGTCTGCCGTTATTTCTATGCTGTCGGGGATTTGGATTGAATCCTTGTTAAGTGCAAGACTCTCCTGCATTCCAGGAAGCGCAAAGCCTATGACTATGCTCCTTGTGCCGTCGTTGATAATCTTGCCGTTTGATACTTCTATATTGCTGAATACGCTGTCGTCAAGCACAGCACCGGTTATAACCGTAAACGGCACGTATATTTCGGTGTCCCTGCCGTCGATGGAGACGGTCTGCTTCTGATTGTTTGTGTAATCGAAGCGGATTGTAGCCTTACCGCTTTTACCTGCGATTTCATCAGCGGTCATTTCCCTGCCGTCGAGCGTGTAGCTCAGTTTCACGCCTACCGGAAGCTCCGATTGTCCGTCGAGCTTGCCGCTCTGGGCGTCCCATGAATATGAATTGTCTGAGTCGATGGTATAGCCGCCGTTGCCGTCGTCGCTTATGCTTGCCGTTCCGGCATTTTTCTGCTCGTTTTGGAGCCAGTCGCTTACGATGACCTTCTGCGGATTTCCGTTCGCGTCGGCAATAACATATACTGTTTCGTCCTTTTCGGGTACGGTTTCGCTTTCGGATTTTACCTGCTGCGAGGATTCAACCTGAGCCTTTGCGGGTGACGCCAGCAGAGAATGCATTCCCGCGCCCGCTGCGGCGGAAAGTACGAGCGCCGCAGCCAATGCGATTACCATTGTTCTTTTTGAGATATTGCGTGCCTTTTCGCTAAGGCTTTTTATCATTGAATTCTTCATAAATAACAACCACCTTTGATTATTGAATTATTTCCATATCGTTTATATTAATTTGCAACCGATTTCATTCCGGCTGTGGTTTTGCATATGAGCCTGTCGAATACCATAAAGAGCGATGGCAGTACGAGTATTACGGAGAACATGCTTATCAGTGCGCCTCTCGCCATGAGCATGCAGAGCGAACCGATTATATCCACGTCGGAATACATTGCCACTCCGAATGTCGCGGCGAAGAATCCCAGCGCGCTGACCGTTATGGAAGCAATGCTTGTGGAAAGCGCCGTTTTTATCGCTGTTTTCTTGTCCGCGCCGCCAGTGCGTTCCAGCTTGTAGCGTGAGGTCATGAGAATCGCGTAGTCAACCGTGGCACCGAGCTGAATCGTGCTTATGCATATAGGTGCGATGAACGGCAGCTGAGTGCCGGTGTAATACGGAATTCCAAGATTGATGAATATAGCGAATTCAATTACCGCAACGAGTATGAACGGCAGTGAAAGGCTCTTGAGGACTATCGCTATTATCACGAAGATTGCTACAATGGATATTGCGTCAACTACCTGAAAATCACGGTTGGTTATGCTTATAAGATCCTTTGTGCAGGGAGCCTCGCCGATCAGCATTGCGTTCTTGTCGTATTTTTTGATTACATTGTTTATCTCGTCTATCTGCGCGTTTACCTCGTCTGTCGCGACCTTGTATTCGGAGGTGACAAGCATGAGCTGATATCTGTCGCCTTTGAGAAGTTCTCTGAGAGAATCCGGAATCACTGCTTCCGGAACCCTGCTGCCTATGAGCGAATCCAGCCCCATCGCGGTCTTTACGCCTTTGACCTGCTTGATATCGTCTATCATTGCCCTTGCGTCTTTCTCAGGAAGTCCCGCGTCGGCGAGAATCATGTGAGTCGAGGACATGTCAAATTCATCCTGAAGCTTATTGGTTGCGATAACGTACTCCATATCCTCCGGCAGCGTCGCGCCGAGGTCGTAATATACCGCCGCGTTGCTTTGCCCGTAAAACGCGGGACCGGCGATTATAAGGAAGAGAATGATAAAGACAGGAAATACTTTTAATATACCTCCGGCAACTCCGTCCATTTTTGGCATTAGCGCCTTATGACGGGTCTTTTCGATAACGCCGTCAAGCAGAAGTATCATTGAGGGCAGCGTTGTAACGCAGCCGATTACTCCGAATACAACGCCCTTTGCCATGACTATGCCGAGATCGAGTCCGAGGGTGAATGTCATGAAGCAGAGTGCGAGGAATCCGGCGATTGTCGTTATCGAGCTGCCGATGACTGACGTAAGAGTGAGTGAAATCGCCTGTGACATTGCCTGTTCCCTGTTGTCAGGGAATCTCCGCTTCTGTTCGCTGTAGCTGTTCCAGAGGAATATTGAATAGTCCATTGTCACAGCCAGCTGAAGCACAGCCGCTAACGCCTTTGTTATATATGAAACCTCGCCCATGAAGAAATTCGTGCCGAGGTTCAGCAGAATTGCCATTCCTATGCTTGCCAGGAACACAAGCGGAATGATGAATGAATCGAGGAAGAGCATCATAACGGCGACCGAACACAGCACCGCTATTCCGACATATATCGGTTCTTCCTTTTCGCATAGGTTTTTCAGATCGGTAACCATTGCCGACATGCCGGTCACAAAGCACTTCTTCCCAGCAATGCCGCGGATTTCGCTGATAGCTTTCATTGTTGCGTCCGCGCTTGTCGATGTGTCAAAGAAGACAGCCATCAGCGTTGTATCGTCCCTGTTGAATTTGTCGTAGATACTGCTCGGAAGAAATTCAATCGGAATATTTGAGCCGAATATGCTGTCGTACCACACGACGCTTGTCACGTGATCTACATTTTCTATCTGCCCTTTAAGCTCCGATACATCCGCAGGCTCCATGCCCTCAACCATTATTATCGAAAAAGCGCCCTTGTCGAAATCTTCAAGCAGAATGTTCTGCCCTTTCATTGTTTCTATGTCGTCGGGAAGATAATCCAGCATATCGTAATTTATCCTGGTGAGCGCCATGCCTATCACCGACGGAACAAGCAGTATAACGGCTTTATCGGGTATCGCCCGTTTGCATTGACATTGTATGATAATCCTCCGCGTGTATCAATAGACACTTTCCCGTCACATGCATAAAATTCAGACACGCAGGAGACATTTGTCTGAATTTCCGCAAAAAAACAACCGCCCTTTGTTTTACAAAAGACGGTTGTTTATACGTATTATTTATTTGTTTATACAGATTGCGGCGGCGCTCAGTCCTTGAGGAAGACAGCACCCTGTGAACCGCTGCTCACATGCTGATAGTAGCGAGCGAGATAGCCTTTGAGGTGCTTTTCGGGAGCGACCCACGCGGCGCGGCGTTTTTCGATTTCCGCGTCGTCAACCTCAAGCGTGAGTGTGCGGTTTGTGATATCGACGTTGATCATGTCGCCGTCATGAATGAGTCCGATGAGTCCGCCGGCAGCCGCTTCCGGAGATACGTGACCGATAGCCGCGCCTCTTGTCGCGCCGCTGAAGCGTCCGTCGGTGATGAGAGCTACCGATTTGTCAAGACCCATGCCGACAAGCGACGCGGTGGGATTGAGCATCTCGCGCATACCCGGACCGCCCTTGGGACCCTCGTAACGGATAACAACGACGTCGCCCTCTTTTATCTTGCCGCCGAGAATTGCTTCGCTCGCTTCCTCCTCGCTGTCAAAGCACTTCGCCGGACCGCGGTGCTGCATCATTTCGGGGGCGACAGCGCCCTGCTTGACGACAGCTCCTTCCTCAGCGATATTGCCGCGGAGAACTGCTATGCCGCCGTCCTTGCGGTAGGCGTTGTCAAGAGTATGGATAACGGTTCCGTCCGCTTCGGGAGCGTAAGCGATTCTTTCTCCGACGGTTCCCGCGACGGTAAGGCATTCCGTATTGATAAGACCAGCCTTGCTGAGTTCCTTGAGAACTGCCTCTATGCCGCCCATTTCCTCAAGATCTTCAATGAATATCTGACCCGCCGGATTGAGCTTGCATATCTGGGGAGTTGTCTTGCTGATTTCGTCGATGATCTCCATATTGATCGGGCAGCCCGCTTCATACGCGATTGCGGTAAGATGAAGCACTGTGTTTGTGGAGCAGCCCAGAGCCATTTCAGAGCGGAGGGCGTTTTCGAGCGCCTTGGGAGTGATTATGTCGAGCGGCTTTATATCCTTTTTGAGAAGCTCCAGCACTCTTTCGCCGCTCATTTTGGCGAGTCTGCGGCGCTTTGCCGAAACGGCGAGACAGGTTGCAGCGCCCGGCAGCGACATGCCTATGGCTTCGGTAAGACAGTTCATGGAGTTTGCGGTGTACATGCCGGAGCAGGAACCGCAGGTCGGACATGACTTCACTTCAAGCTCATGCAGCTTGCGCGCGTCGATCTTTCCGGCGGAGAAGCTGCCGACAGCCTCAAACATTTCCGAGAGCCCGTACTTCGTACCGTCGCACTTGCCGGACATCATGGGACCGCCGCTGATGAAGATTGCCGGAATATTCATACGGCAGGCGGCAAGCAGCATGCCGGGGACTATTTTGTCGCAGTTGGGAATGAATACAACCGCGTCCATCGGGTGAGCCGTGAGCATGACCTCGATGGAATCCGCGATAAGCTCGCGTGACGGCAGAGAGTACTTCATGCCTATGTGGTTCATTGCCAGACCGTCGCAAACGCCTATGGTCTGGAATTCAAACGGAACGCCGCCCGCGTTGCGGATACCCGCCTTGACAGCTTCGCCGATTTCGCGCAGGTGCATGTGACCTGGTATGTATTCGCTGTAGGAATTTACCACGGCGACGAATGGACGCTTCATTTCGGAATCCGTGATGGAAAGAGCCTTGAGCAGTGAGCGGTGAGGCGCTCTGCTGGGACCCTCCTTGATTAAATCGCTTCTCATGGGAATGTTACCTCCTGAATCGGGAAAAAATTAAATTGCCCGCCTGAACGGGCGCTTTTATCTATTGTAAATCCAAAATCCGCAATTGTCAATAATCCATGATGAACACAACGTAAAATATTTATTTTTTTCGGATATGTAAAATAATTTTTTCCGATATGTAAAAAAATTTGAATACCCACTTGAAAAAATGTTTTAATGAGGTATAATAAATGTGAAGAAAACGCAGCGCTAATGGAATCATGAGGTGACGCACAATGGAAAGAGCAGAAAAAGCGGTAAATTTCAAGCACAATGGAAACAACTGCTGTCAGGCGGTAATGATGGCGTATGCTGACAGAATGGATATAACGGAGCTTCAGATAAAGCGTCTCGGCGCAACATTCGGCGCGGGAATGGGCTGTTTTGAATCCACCTGCGGTTCCCTTTGCGGGGCGCAAATGGTGCTTGGCATGACAGGCGGCAGTATGCGGACGGCGAAGCTTCTTGTGGAGGGCTTCCGTTCACGTGCGGGCGGATCTACGATCTGCCGCGAGCTTAAAGGCATCGAAACGGGGAATATGCTCTGCACCTGCGACGACTGCGTGAGATATGCCTCAGAATGCCTTGAAAATCTTATAGGTAAATGATTTGTTTTTACGAAAGACCATGAAGCCTCGATTTCATTTTTATTGTGAAACGGGGCTTTTAATTTTTTGCAAAAAAAAAAATAAAAGCAGGCTGAATAACCGCAGGTAATCCGAGCCATAATAATAACGCGGCTGATAGAGATTCGTTCCTTGCGCGAAGGAATCTCTCCGCAGCGAAAATTTACCGGAGGTGGTTATTTTATGACCGAAAAGGAATTGCTCTATGTACAGGACGCTCTGGGACATGAGCAGTATTTTCAGACCCAGTGCAGGGAAACCTCGGAGAAGATAAAGGATCCCGAGTTAAAGCGCTGCATAGAGGATATGGCGAGCAAGCACCGCGAGATATTCAACAGCTTCTACGGACTGCTCTGATGGGAGGAATTTTATTGATGAATGACAGAGACCTTATGGAAAACATGCTGCTTCTGGAAAAGGGAAGCTGCGACCTTTATCTGCACGGCACGATCGAGTCTTCAAATCAGAATGTCTGCCGCACCTTCAACAAGGCGCTGGGCGATTCGCTGAATATGCAGAGTACTATTTACGGCAAGATGGAGTCAAAGGGCTGGTACGCGCCCCAGCAGGCACAGCAGCAGAAAATCGACTCGGTGAAACAGCAGTATTCCGGCAGCGGCAGCATGTGATTATTTACCAAATTGAAACAATCATTGACTGATTGAAAAAAACTGAAAAATAAAAAAATCCCCGCAGGGTCGTTCTGAATCAGCGGTTGAAAGATTCGGGCGGACTCTGCGGGGATTTATTTAATCATTTTACAAACTTTTACCTCTTTTTCACATTTTATTTCAGGCTTTTATATTCAGTGTATTCCACCACGCCGCTGATGTGATCCAGCGCGTTTTCGCAAAGCTCTTTGACCATCAGGCATTCGGGGGCGGGAAGTCCGACGCTTGCTCCCGCGACGATTCCGTAATCGGCGGACGTTCTGAACCCCCTGCTGCGGTAATTCATGGGATTGCCCTCGACGATAACCGCCTGATAGCCCCTTTCCCTTGCCCTTGCAAAGCCAAATTCGATCAGCTCCTTGGAAATGTGCTGCCGCTGGCATTCGGTCTTGACCGCCACGGGGGAAAGCAGGAGCAGCTCATCCCTGTATCTGCCGCCGAGGTGAAATCCCGAAAACATGGCGTAGCCGATAACCTCGTCGTTTTCGTCAACCATGATCAGCTCCAGTTCGGGAATGTAGGTGTTCATGCGGCGGATTTCCTCGATCAGGTTGACCACAATCTGCGCGTCCTCTGCGGTTTCGGAGTTGGTAAAGGTTCTTATCACCATATCGAGAGAAGGCTGTAAATGTTTTTCTTCCATGGATTTTATGAATCTGTTCATCGTTTCATTTTGCCTTCCTTCTTCATTTTTCTGCTGGTAAGACTGACGGACTTCGCCCACTGCTCCTTTTTTCGGAGGTAGCCTTCTTTGTCCTCGCTGTATTTCGCTTCGGTCTTTAATTTCCGGTAGCTTTCAAGACGGCTCTCGTCCAGCTCACCCCGTTCGATGGCTGCACGCACGGCGCAGCCGGGTTCGCTCTCATGTCGGCAGTCGCGGAACCGGCACATGGCGGCGTATTTTTCTATGTCGGAAAAAGCCTTGCCAAGTCCTTCAGAAATATCCCACATGCCAAGCTCGCGCATACCGGGGGTATCGATCACCATTGCGCCGCAGTTCAGCATGACAAGCTCCCTGTGGGTAGTTGTGTGTCTGCCCCGGCTGTCGGACTCCCTGATGCCGCTCACGTCCATAATTTCCTCGCCGGCGAGCGCGTTGACAAGGCTGGATTTGCCTACTCCGGAGGAGCCGAGAAACACCAGCGTCTTGCCTTTCTGCATGTATTTGCCGAGATATTCCATTCCGTAGCCTGTTTTTGAACTGACGATATGCGTTTCCACGCCCTCCGCGACACGGCTTGTTTCGAGGATATATGGAAGATAGTCGTCGGTCAGGTCCGCCTTGGTCAGAACGATCACAGGCTCGGCTCCCGACTGTCGCACGGCTGTGAGATAGCGCTCCATGCGCTTGGGATTGAAGTTGTCATTGAGCGACTGCATGATGAACACATAGTCAAAATTGGCGGCGACTGCCTGTTC
>ONCX01000046.1:0-18305 GCA_900316455.1 uncultured Eubacteriales bacterium | reverse complement strand
GGAGCGTTGCGGTGATTCTGCTGTCGCCATTGTCGATATAGTCGATCAGCACAAAGTCCCCCACGGTCGGGAAATCCTCGCCCTCAAAATAATATTCCTTTGATTTTAGTCCGGCAAAGCCTTCGCCGAAATCCGATACAATGCCGAATCGTCCTTTGTGTACGGAAATAATACGTGCGGGCGTGCCGTTCTTTCCTTCGGGAATCAAATTATCAGTAAATCCGAAATCGTAAATATTCAATGTTGTTTCCTCCATAATCAGTTGTTTTTTTCAAATAAATCAGAATGACTCGAATAAGCTAACTGAAAATGGACGCAAAAAAACGCCGACAGAACCCTTAAAGGATTCATGCGACGTAAAATGCATAAAATCGTGAAAGGATCCGCTCTTCCCTAAGAAAAAGGAAGAGTATTAAAACGCACGACGAAAAAAGGGACAGCCCTGCCCCGAATTTCAAAAGGCGTGCCAATATTCAGTTAGCAATTGAAAACCTCGCTTGCAATCATAATGCATTCTCCTTTCATGCCTGCCATAGATTTTTGAATTGGACAAGCTATAGGTTCAGTTTACAGCTGAACGGCATTTTTGTCAAGTATATTTATGAAAAATTAATTATTATAAATAATTATAAAGAAAATCAAAAAATATGAAAAAAAAACTTGACAAACGGCTTTTTATGTAGTATAGTATTTAAGCACTTGATTGAAAGAGGCAATTCGCTGGTGTAGCTCAGTTGGTAGAGCAGCTGATTTGTAATCAGCAGGTCGGGGGTTCAAGTCCGTCCACCAGCTCCACTTCTTTCAATTGTACAATTAAATATGGGAGAGTTCCCGAGTGGCCAAAGGGAACAGACTGTAAATCTGTCGCGTCATCGCTTCGGTGGTTCGAATCCACCCTCTCCCACCAAAAGGAAAATCCTGTCATGCGAGTGGCAGGATTTTCCTTTTGGTTAATTAAGCTGCGACGGGGTTTTCTGAATGAATATATTTATGTCTGTGTTCTCAGTGTGTTGCCGATGCCATGATGACGGCGAAGCGGTCAAGACCCCTTTAGCAAACGGTGCAGCAAAGAGCGTTCCACCATTGCGTTTTTCTGAATTTTATTATATCAATTGAGCCGTACAAAGTCAAATCCATCTCAAATCCTCTTGCGTTCGGAGTTGATTGGTGTTATAATGAATTTCGCGGATTCAAGCGTATGGAAAAGAATTCATTGTATGCAGTTTTTCACGTCAAAGAACGCTTATTTGGATATAATAGGCGTTCTTATTCTTTTGCAACTGATTTGTTGACAATATCGGTTAAATGATTTATAATTTTCATATACTTATGGAAGTTTGGAAATTGAGGTAAAGTATGACACAACATAAAATAATCTTTGGTGACAGTAGAAAAATGGCAATGGTTGCCGATGAATCTGTACAATTGATAATAACTTCTCCTCCATATTGGCAATTAAAAGATTATGGAACTGATAATCAGATCGGGTTTAACGACAGTTATGAAGAATATATAAATAATCTCAATCTTGTGTGGCAGGAATGCTATCGTGTACTTGCGCCTGGGTGTAAATTATGCATTAATATTGGAGATCAATTTGCTCGTTCAGTATACTATGGCAGATATAAAGTAATACCGATAAGAACAGAAATTATCCGTTTTTGCGAAACATTGGGTATGGATTATATGGGCGCAATTATTTGGCAAAAAGCCACTACAATGAATACATCCGGCGGTGGTGCAATAATGGGTAGTTTTCCATATCCCCGCAACGGCATTCTGAAAATGGATTATGAGTTTATATTACTGTTTAAAAAACTTGGAACTCCTCCCAAACCTACTTCTGAACAAAAAAAACTATCGATGATTTCAAAGGATGAGTGGAATCAGTACTTTTCATCACACTGGAATTTTACCGGTGTTAAGCAGCTTGGACATATTGCGATGTTTCCGGAAGAGTTACCTAAGCGCCTCATTAAGATGTTTTCTTTTGTCGGAGAAACCGTACTCGATCCGTTTATCGGTAGTGGTACCACTTCCTTGGCAGCAAAGAAATTAAGTCGTAACTCAATAGGCTATGAAATTAATAAAGATTTCAGAAATTTAATTGACGAAAAACTGAATGGGACACAACAAAATCTTTTTGAAGAAGATTATTCTGTTTCTTTTGTTGAAGAAAAGACTTGCAGCTATTCTTTTGATTCGCTCCCATATTTGTTCTGTGATCCTCATAAAATTGATAAAAAAATTGACGTTAAAAAGCTATCATTTGGTTCTAAAATTGATGGAACGAATAACAAACGAGAAGACTTGTTCGGAGTCAGAAAAGTTTTATCACCAGATAAAATAGAATTAAGCAGTGGTTTAGTGGTCAGACTTATTGGAATCAAACCCAAAACCGAAAGCTATTCAGATGCTATGTGTTATTTGCAATCAAAGCTTAGTAAAAGAAGAGTTTTCTTAAAATACGACGATATTAAGTATGATAGTGATGAAAACCTTCTCTGTTATCTTTATCTTGATAATAAAACATTTATTAACAGACATCTGTTAAAAACAGGATTTGTAGATTTGGATTCAACGATTGATTTCAAATACAAAAGAACATTTATGGAGGATATTAAAGATGGCTAAAGAATGGATTCTGAACAGTGCAACCAATCGCTTCCAACTAAATTTCAAAAGAAATGTTGGCGCAACATCAGAAGCTATTAGGAAATGTGCTCCAAAATCTCTTGATGAATGGCAATCATATTATTTTGCCAATGTGCGTTCTGAAACGCAGATTGCCGACCTTGGAAAAAAGTTGTATGTGAAAATCACTGAAGTCCTTGTTGCTGAAATAGAAGATATTACAGAAGAGGATTGCATTAATTATATAAAACAACTGGTGATTGACAGAACTTACGATGGATATGTACGGGAAATCAAAACCATTTATGGACAGTTACAGGAAATTGTAAAAGAGAAAATTGAACCTGCTCCGGATGAATGGGATCGTCTGTTTAATGTTGATTTCTTTATTAAAATCAATGGGCGTTATATAGGGCTTCAAATCAAACCGGTATCTCAGATATCAAGTATTCCTGAGATTTATAAAGAGAAAGATATTCAGCAAAAATCCCACAAAAGGTTTAAAGAAGAATACGGAGGAAATGTTTTCTATTTGTTCTCCTGCCAATCGGGGGATAGAAAAATCATTGTTAATGAGGAAGTGATTGATGAAATAATTGATGAAATTAACAGGTTAAAATCCGAGTAAGTCGCAAATCCTCTTGCGTTCGGAGTTGATTGGCGTTATAATGAATTTCGCGTTTTTTGTATGCTCTTTCATAAAATGCAACCTCTTTTGTCTGCTATGTCTGAAGCCTGGCAAAAGAGGTTTTATTGTTGATTTTGAGAGATGATTATGATATAATTATCTCATCAGATTGATTTTGTGAGGGCGTTATGACCAGACAGGAAGTTATTGATTTTATAAAAAAACAATTTGATATTACCGAAGAGCATTTGTGGCTTAAATTTCCGGATTATATTGTTTTTCGGAACCGTAAAAATAAAAAGTGGTTTGCCATTATTATGGATATTGAAAAAAGCAGGCTCGGTTTGGAAGACGAAGGCAAAATTGATATTATCGACCTGAAATGCGACCCGATTCTTATTGGCTCCCTGCTCCATAACGAGGGCTATCTGCCGGCTTATCATATGAGTAAAAAGAACTGGATAACCGTCTTACTTGACGGCAGCGTCAGCGAAAACGAACTAAAAGATTTAATATGTTTAAGTTATGAAATTATCGATAATATAAAGTGACTGACAATTTACCTTTGTCGCGCTATCCGGCGAAGCTTTTCACGCGGTCTTTTCAAACTTTGACCTCCTTTTACACAATCTTTCAATCATATCCGTTTCCTCACGCGGACGAGAATCGGCTGTATATCATATCACGCAAGCGACATAATATTGGCAATAACAGGTGATTAAGCAGACATTGCTGAAAGCGTTAAGAGATGAATGCAAAAGACAAGGCTTAGGTGTACTGATTGCATTGATGGCAAATAACGATGAAGCCCAACGGTATTACAAAGCGGTTGAAGACGCTTCGATTCACGATACAGGAATCTGGATGAATATAAATTAAGCAGGCACGACAAATCATTAGAAAAACATGGTCGGAATAATACCAATAGACGATGCGTACAAACTGGAGATGATTCAGAAAGTAAAAGCATAAAATGAATATCCGGCTCTGAACTATGACAGCGGAGGAAAGAAATATGATAACTTTGATTAGGATGACAGAAGAAGAATTCTGGGTTTTCAGGGAGTCCAGTATTGCGGATTATGCTGATGACCTTACAACGGGACAGAATGTAAGCCGCTTGCAGGCAGTGAAGGAGGCGGAAGAGGCGTTTGATGGCGGGCTTCCCAATGGACTTGAAACTGAAAACAGTTTTATAATGAACATCGAGGATCCAAACGGGAAAAATGTCGGATGGATCTGGTTTGAATACGATACTAAGGACAACGGTACACAACAGGTGTTTCTGTGTGACTTACTCATATTTGAATCGGAGAGAAGGAAGGGATTTGCGTCTGCGTCTATTGAAGCGATGAACGCTCTTGCAAAAAAAGATGGCTGCTCGTCGAGCGTACTCTTTGTATGGGATCACAATCCAGGCGGAATAGCCTTGTATGAAAAAAACGGATATAGGCTATCAGAACGTGGAGAAGGCGGATCATTCATGCTGAAAGAGCTGTGATATAATCATCTTGTTAAATTGGCATTTGTGAGGGCGTTATGAACAGACAGTAAATTGTGGATTTTCAATCCTATCATCTCAAGGTCAATTCAAACGCAAATCCTCTTGCATTCTGAGTTGATTGGTGATATAATTGATTCCGCAGATCCATCGATTCTAATTATGCGAAAGGGGAACGTTTTTTTATGAAATCAGGATTTACAAGAGGAATAGCGGCTATATTGCTTTGCGCCGCGCTGTGCGCCGGTGTGACCGCCTGTGACGACGATGATGAGGTCGTATCTCCCACTGATATAGGCGCGGTTTCTTCCCAGACTGAGGAAAAGCAGCTCAGCGAGCTGGAAACGCTTGTGCAGGAGGATGAATTTCAGGAGCAGGTTAAGGCGCTTTCCCAGACCTATGAATCCAAGGGAATTAAGCTTGAGGTTGTCGCGGAAGGCGATTCGGTTGTGTACAAGTGCATTTATACCGTCAAGATAGACCAGACCAAGAGCAAGGAAGAGCTTTCCGAGCATCTTGAAAGCAAGGCTTTTGAAACGTCGATTGAAAGCGTGCTTCGCTCATTCAAGGCGCAGGTTCCTCAGACGCGCTCCGTGATAGTCCGTTATATTGATATGGACGGAAACATTGTCGCCTCTAAGGAATATAAATAAAGGTTATTACAACAAGTAAAAAAAGCGGGTAAGCTTCAACCGGCTCTGACGCCGTGAGCTTACCCGCGAGTTTTTTTATCTGTCAATGCTGACCTTGCCGACGATGTTATCTACCGTGATGGTATAATCCGCTTTCTCGTCGCCTTTTAAGGGAGTTACAATGCCCACTATGTCATTTTTAGCGAGCTTGAATTTGCTTCCCTCAGGCAGACTTACGTCAACCGTTCCCATTATTTTGGAAATCTTGCAGTCGCCGCCTAAAGGCGCGTCGGAACTAAGCTTGACATTGCCCATTATATTGTCGATCTTGAATTTGCCTATGGTTCCGATTGCGTTAACCTTTCCGGCGGAATCGCTTATTGTCATATTACTGAATGCTCCGGCGGAAATTTCGACCTTACCGGCGATATTCTTCATTTCTGCTGTCTCGGCTTTGACGCCGCTGATTGATATATTGCCTGCGGCATCCTTGATATCAAGGCTCACAAGCTCCAGCGGAACGTTAATGTCCATTTTTCCCGCGATGTTTTTAAGTCTTATATTGCCTTTGAAATCAGCGGGAACGGAAATCTCCAGTTTTATGTCCTTGCCGCGCAGCTTCCGGATTTTTATTATAGCTTCGTCAGTGCTTTCATTGAAATCAAATTCAATATCCGGAATATTATTGCCCGTGAGATTTTTTGCTGTGTTTACGGTGCTTGACAGTCTTATTTTTCCGTCAACCGTAAGATGAATGAATTCGTCGTCGGAGGGAATAATGCTAACCTCCTCGGCAATATTTTCAAATGTAACGATACCGCTTTCTGTGGGACAGCCTATCTGACCTTCGGCATGGCTGCCGACAAATTCGGAGTGATCGCTGAATGAGAAAAGACTGCTTATCGGAGTATCGTTTATCATAGTGATATCGCTCATCGACACGTACTGAGATACAATGTCCCAAGAGAAATCTCCTACGCCGGCAATTATGAATCCTACGCCCATTGCAAATGTAATGACAAATATGGCGCCGAATGTTACCGCAAGAATTATTTTCTTAATCAAAACGAACCCTCCCTTATCATCTTTTTACATTCCTTAATTACGTATTTTATAAGCTTGACAAAAAGTCTTGTACCCTCTATGGCTCCCATTACAATGAGTCCGGTCAGAGCAAGGAATGAAATGCCTATGAAAATCAGTCCCAAACACACCCAGAAGCTCTTTGCGCTGAGCGCGCCTCCAGCAGCTATAAGTGCAACGCCGGTGGTCGGAAATGCGACGATAAGGCTGTAGAGCGTTATAAGCAATCCTACGATAGCGCCGCCGAGCGTGGGAATCAGTATCACTCCGAGCGCAATTACAATTATTATGCCTGTTGTGTTGTACTTGCTTTCGCGGTTTTTTCTTTCAGGCAAAGGCTCTTCATGAGCTGCTCGGTCATAATCGACATATGCTGAACTGCTTTGCGGACGTGGCGCGTACTGTGCTTCAGTCTGTGCGGTATATGATGGAGCGGAATAGCTCTGCTGCTGAGTCGGATAGGTTGGAGCGGAATAGCTTTGCTGATGAGTGGGATAAGTCGGAGCGGAATAGCTCTGCTGCTGAGTGGGATAGGTCGGAGCGGAATAGCTCTGTTGCTGGGTGGGATAGGTCGGAGCGGAATAGCTCTGCTGATGAGTGGGATAAGTCGGAGCGGAATATGTCTGAGGGCGTGGCTGCTGCGGCTGAACTGTCTGCGGACGGGGTTGAGTCGCCTGAGGACGAGGTTGAGCTGCCTGCGGACGGGTCTGAACGGTCTGCGACGTCGGCTTCGGGGGATAGGAGGGCGCCTTGGGGTGGCGGCCGGCTAAAAATTCATTCGCCACGTCATATGGAGTGCCGAGAGACGCGGATACCTGTGCCTCGGTCTTACCAGCCTCGAATCCTCTGCGAAAATGATCGTCATATTCCTTGAGAATTGCGGTTTTTTCTGACTCGCTCATGGTAACGAGGTACTGGTTGAGCGCGGTCAGATACTCTCTTCTGGTCATGTTTTTGTCCTCCGTTTTCTACTTAGTATCGCCTGTAATGGGGTCAATAACAATATAACACTTTTTTCTGTTTTTGTCAATAATTAACAGATTTTGATTCAGCTCGTACAGCCGCGCCGGTGAGTCCAAGAAGAACCCACATAAGCGGGGTATTGATGGGAAGCGAATAACCGAAGAACGCATGCACCGCGTAGGCTATAACCGCGGCTCCGCAGCAGACGAGGAGCGGATTGTCCGTCGCGTGGCGGAATGCCCTTGTCACAAGACTGCCGATGAATGTCAGGAACGCGCCGAGTCCTGTTATTCCGGAGCAGATGATAAGCTGCAGGTATTCGTTGTGAGCTTTGTCAAGATTTCTGCCGCCGAAAAATTTCTTTGATTCCTCGCCGTAGGTATCGTTGAATACCGTGCAGAAGGTGTCGGGACCGCTGCCGAATATCGGCTTTTTGCTTATGAGCTTAACCGTGCGTTTCCATGTGAACATGCGGTTGTGACCGAATTTGTCACTGAAATTCCCGTGATAAAGCATCTGTCCTAATTCATAGAGAACGCCGCTTTTTTGGCTCTTTGCGGCAAAGAATGAGGCGATGAAGAGCCCTGCCGCGGCGAGAATGTCGATCGAAAGAGTGACGGTAAGCAGGCGGCGGCGTGAAAGAGCCTTATCCAGCCGGACTTTTAAGGCTTTGACACTTTGCTGTTCAAATCCGAAGCAGATCAAAACCGAAGCCACGCAGGTGATTGCGGAAGCAATTATAAGAAGAACGCCTGTTTTGCCGAATTCCTCTTCAAGTATCAATGTTTTGACAACGATCCGGTTGAAGGCTATTACGCCGAGCGCAGCCGAAACCACCGCAAGATATCTTCCGAGCCTTTCAAGCGAAATAATCATAAGCGGCATCGACACAAGAAGAACCACGCCAAGCGCCACTATACCGGCGTCGGTATTCAGATTAAGTTCAGCCCAGAGCATGAGCGCAAAGCAGCTGAGAATGAGGGCTCCGTTCCTGTCGAATTTAAGCTGCTGACCCGTGATATAAATTCCTGCAGCCAGAACAAGCGCGGCGGTTACAAAATATGAGGTGAGATTGATATTTCCCATCGGACCCATAAAGAGCAAACCGCTTTCCCAGTTGGGCTTTGAGAAGCCGGTATTAAGCAGGTCTATACCGAAGAAATGGAACATCACAAGACCCGCGACGATTGTCGCTCCGAAGCAATAGATGTTAAGGTCGAATTTGCGAAGCTTTATAAGGTGCGATATAAGAAAATAAACCGCGACATAGAAGCTCTGAATTATAAGACCGTCGTTGCGAACTCCCTGACCGTTAAAGGCGACGTCCTTATACGGGGAGAGAATTGCCGAAATAAAGAGGAATCCCCAGTAGAGCAGTACGGCGACGTCCGGCAGATTGAACTTTGGAAGAGCAACGCTGAATTTATCCTCGGGCGTTGAGATCACTTTGATTATCATTGATATAATTACAGAGCAAAGTCCAAGCGCCGCAAGCACATAAAACACCGAATTTTTGTAATGAGTTATATTGCCGTATTTTTCAGGTCCCATGGCAAGGGGAAATATGAATGCCATACTCAGTAGAAAAACGCGCGCGAATAACTCCATAAAATTGTTCCTGTCAAAAAGCGGCGATGGAGGCAGAGTCTTTACTGACTGTTTTTTTGTGGGTGGAGCCGGAGCTTTTTTTGCAGCTGTTGTATTTTTGACAGCGTTGCTTTTAGCCCTGATGTATTTTTTTTTATTTTTGCCTGACATCTGGAGTGTTTACTCCTTTCCTAAAAAAGAATCAGTGGCAGCCTCCGCATGAGCAGCAGTCGCCGGTGCAGGCAGCGTCGGGATCGTAGGTGTCGGGATCCTCGCCGTTTACGGCTGCGGTGAGTATGGCGGTTACGTGATTCATCATATGGTCAACAACGTCCTTTGCCTTGTTGAAGGCGACCATGTTTTCGCTTTCCATCACGGCGGAATAGATGCTCATAAGCTGTTCGTTAAGCTCGTTTACCTTATTCTGATCCGGTTCGGGTTTTGAGGATTCAATTTCCATCTTCATGCGGACGAGATTGAATTCGCCTATCTGCTTCTGAAGCTCCTCGTCGTTGTCGCTTGCCGTTCTTGCATCCATCAGAGCCTTGTACTCGTCTGTCTCCTGAATGAGCTTACCCATTTCTCTTGCTTTTTCAATGACTGTCATTTTGTTTTTCTCCTTTTTTTTACTTTTTTTATATAAACCGACCCTGGAGAACCCAGTTTTTAGCGTCGGTTATTTCACATTCCGCAAAGCTGCCTACCTTATCCGGACTTCCCATGCACTTGACTACGATATTTGTTCCCGTACGGCAGAAAAGCGAATTGTCGCGGCTGTCTACGCCCTCAACAAGCACCCTTTGACGGCTGCCCATCATGGAAGCGCAGCGCTCGGCGGCTATTGATTCCTGCGTTTCAAGAAGCTCCTTCATCCATTTCGCCTTTTCGGAATGCGGGACAGGATCCTCCATTCTTGCAGCGGGCGTGCCTTCGCGCGCGGAATAGATGAATGTAAAGAGCGATGTGTATTTCACCTCGCGCACGAGCGAAAGCGTTTCCTGAAATTCCTCGTAGGTTTCGCCGGGAAATCCCACGATGATGTCGCTTGTCAGCGATATATCCGGCATTTTTTCCCTTGCCATACGGACAAGCTCAAGATATTTTTCGCGTGTATACCGGCGGTTCATCGCTTTCAGCACCCGGTCTGACCCGCACTGCACCGGCAGATGAAGGTGATGTGCGGTATGCTTCCCCTGAGCCATTGCGTCAAGCAGCTCCGGAGTGCAGTCCTTGGGGTGGCTTGTCATGAAGCGGAGGATATAATCCCCTTCTATGCTGTCGATTTCACGCAGCAGCTTTGGGAAGTTCCAGTCCTCGCCGTCCGAGCTTACGGCGTTCCTGACGGCATAGCTGTTTACATTCTGACCGAGAAGCGTTATTTCCCTGTATCCGGCGGCTACTATGTCACGCGCTTCCGTGAGGACTCGGTTTGCGTCGCGGCTGCGTTCCCTGCCCCGGACGTGCGGAACTATGCAATAGGTGCAGAAGTTGTCGCAACCGTACATTATGGGAAGCCATGCCCTGATATTGCTGTCGCGCCTTACCGGCAGCGCTTCACATATGGAATTGTCCTCCTGCGAAAGCTCAAATACGCGTTTGCCTCCCGTGAGCGTCCGGTAAAGCAATTCGGGAAAACGGCTGATGACGTGTGTGCCGAATACGAGACTTACGTGCGGATAGCTTGCGCGTATCTTGTCGGCAACGCTCTTTTGCTGCACCATACAGCCGCAAAGAGCTATTATAAGATTGGGATTGCGGTTTTTGACGTGCTTCAGAGCGCCGACATTGCCGAATACCCTGTCCTCCGCGTGTTCCCTTACCGCGCAGGTGTTGTAAAGAATAAAGTCCGCGCTGTCGGGATCGTCGGTGAAATCAAAACCCATCTCCGACAGCATGCCGTTTATCCTTTCCCCGTCGGAAACGTTTCCCTGACAGCCGTAGGTGTGTGTGAACGCAAGCGGCGTCCGTCCCTCCAGACGGGCTTCCATGACCGAGCGCACAAGCTGGCAGTATTCCCTGATCTCTCCGCCGGTTATATTATTGACTGAATTATCCATTAATTAAACAATCTTTGTAATTTTATGGCACGCGATTACTTGTCCCTGTTTTTCTTTGCCGCTTCGATAAAGCTTTTGAAAAGCGGATGCGGACGGTTGGGACGCGACTTGAATTCGGGATGGAACTGGCATGCGACAAACCACATATGGTCGGGCAGCTCGATCATCTCCACAACGTGACCGTCGGGAGCCTGACCTGAGAAAACAAGTCCTTTTCTTTCGTATTCTCCGCGATATATGTTATTGACCTCGTAGCGGTGGCGGTGACGTTCCTCTATAAGGTCGGTGCCGTAGCACTCATGTACCTTTGACCCTGGCAGGAGCTTGCAGGGATATTTGCCGCGGCGCATTGTCGCGCCGAGTTCGGTTACGTTTTTCTGCTCCGGCATAAGATCTATTACAGCGTGAGTGGTGTCATTCTTGAATTCCATGCTGTTTGCGTCTCTGAAGCCAAGCACGTTGCGGGCAAACTCTATCATGGCTATCTGCATGCCAAGGCATATGCCAAGGTAGGGAACGTTATTTGTGCGGGCGTAATTGGCAGCCAGTATCATACCCTCTATTCCTCTCACGCCGAAGCCGCCCGGAACAAGTATTCCGTCTACGTCGCCGAGCATTTCTGCAACGTTGCTTTCGTCTATGGTGTCGGAATCGATCCATTTTATATCAATATCGACCTTGTTGCCAAAGCCGCCGTGTTTAAGCGCCTCTACCACGCTTATGTAAGAATCGTGGAGCGCTGTGTATTTGCCGACCATGGCTATTCTTACCGACTCTGTGAGACTCTTCGCCGTATTCACCATTTCTATCCAGTCAGAAAGATCCTGAGGCGCGTTTACGTCAAAGCCGAAATATTTGCAGACGATATCGTCGAGCTTTTCGCCTTTAAGGAAAAGCGGGGCTTCATAAAGCAGAGGAACGTCAAGGTTTGCTATAACGTTTTCCTCCTTGATATTGCAGAATGTCGCAATCTTGCCTTTTATAGAAGGATCGAACGGCCGTTCCGAGCGAAGCACTATTATATCCGGCTGAATGCCGACTCTCAGAAGCTCCTTTACGGAATGCTGCGTGGGCTTGGTCTTGTGCTCCTTGCTTGCGGCAAGATAGACAAGAAGGGTTACATGTATGAACAGACAGTTGTTTCTGCCGATAGTGTTGGAAAACTGTCTGATGGCTTCAAGGAATGCCTGGCTTTCTATATCGCCGACTGTGCCGCCTATCTCTATGATAGCTATATCGGCGTTCTGCTTGTTCATGGCGATGTATTCCTGTATTTCACGGGTGATATGCGGAATGATCTGAACCGTGCCGCCGTTGTAATCTCCGCGGCGTTCGCGCTTGAGGACGTTGTTATACATTTTGCCTGAGGTGGCGTTGCTGCTGCTGTTGAGATTTTCGTCTATAAACCTCTCGTAGTGTCCTAAATCAAGATCCGTTTCGGCTCCGTCGTCAGTGACGAACACCTCGCCGTGCTGGATGGGATTCATCGTGCCGGGGTCGATATTGAAGTAAGGGTCAAGCTTCTGCATTGTGACGCGCAGACCTCTCGCTTTGAGAAGTCTGCCTAAGGACGCAGCCGTAATCCCCTTGCCGAGACCGGAAACAACGCCTCCTGTGACGAATATGTATTTGGTGGACATTTTGAATAACCTCTTCTCCGTAAAATTGATGATCATATAAACAAACAACTTAAATATTTTATCATGTTTTCAAGGTCTTTGCAATAGACAAAATTCAAAAAAAGAGCTTAAAAACACAAAAAAAGCATATTCGGCTATTTCACCACTTCAAACTTTGAAGAACGTTTTTTTTTATATAATTATTCCGTTGCAGTGATCTATCTCGTGCTGGATTATCTGTGCCGCGTTCCCTGTGAAGGTCTGCGTTCTCGTCTGAAACGCACGGGTTTTCCATTCCACCTTTATATTTCTGTAGCGTGTGACGCTGCGTACACCATAAAGTGAAAGGCAGCCTTCCTCGGTCTCATAAGCGACTGATTTGCTGATTATCCGCGGGTTGAACATCTCCAGAGCCATGCCGCCGAGATCGACGACGATAATGCGTTTCCTTACGCCTATCATATTCGCCGCCATGCCGACGCATTCAGCCGAATGCGCTTTCAGCGTATCGAGAAGGTCGTCCGCTGCAGGAATATCGTCGGGTGTCGCCGGCAGGGATTTCTGACCCAGAAAAAGCACGTCCCGGATAATAGGTCTTACCATTTGCTTTTGCCTCCATTTTTATAGTTAAAAATCCATACTCAAAAGCATTATACCATATATAATCTTCAAATACAATGCCGATATATGTCGGATAAACTTATTCTATGAATGATTTATGCCTTTTAAAAAGTTATTACAACCTGTAAATGAGAATATAAACTGACTTATCAACCCTTTCCACCGACTTTTCCACCGTGAAAAGAAAAAATCGGTGCGTTTTGGTGGGAATTCTGAGATTTTTCAGCGAGTTATCCACCGATTGTTGAAAACGCGTTGTTGACGGAGGTTGAATTTTCCTTTTTTGCATGAATATTACAATAAGTTCATGCAAGATGTATTTCACACAAAGATACACTTTTTTAGCACCAAAATGTGTACAAAATAACTATATAAAAAATCGCATAATAGGTTGAATACAGGAGAAAAATGTGTTATCATATTAAATAGCTAAAGTCTGTGCGACAGATACATGGCTTAATACACAATTATTTCACTATAATTGCTGATATTAAAAGGAGCGTATTGAAAATGGCAGAAAAAAATATTACCGGCATTATAGGCGCAATGGACGTTGAAGTGGAGAATATTGCGGCTAACATACAGGACGCCGGACATACTGTAATCAGCGGCATTCCGTTTACTTCGGGCATTTTAAGCGGGAGACAGGTTGTTCTGGCGCGCGGCGGAATAGGAAAGGTCAATGCCGCGGTATGCGCTCAGATAATGATAAGCTCATTCGGGGTCACTGAGATAATCAATACCGGCGTTGCGGGCGGAATAGTCAAGGGAATAAAGCAGAACGATATAGTAATAGCCGAGCGTTTTGTGCAGCATGATGTTGACACTACGCCGATAGGCGATCCGGTGGGCTTTGTTTCCACTGTCAATAAGATTTTCTTTGATACCGATGAGTGGATCACATCGCGTCTGAAAGCCGCAATAGGCAATAAGGCGCGCACGCATACGGGTACGATTGCAACGGGAGACCAGTTCATTGCCGACAAAAAGACGGGCAAGAAGATACATGAACGCTTCAACGCCTCCGCCTGCGACATGGAGGGCGGCGCAATAGCCCAGGTATGCGATCTTGCAGGCATTCCGTTCGGAGCGGTGCGCTGCATATCCGATTCCGCCGACGAAAATGCTCATATGGATTATCCGGAATTCGCCGCAAAGGCTGCTGCTACATGCGCCGCTATGGTGCTTGAATATTTCAAGTATGTAAAGGTCTGAAATGCTAAACCGTTAATTAGACGGAAAAATCATGATCTTTTCTGAGTCCTGACAAGAAGCTTATCATTTTTTACCGTAAGCACGATGTTTCCGTTTACGGATGTACTGTAAACATGCTTTATGCCGATTCCCTGCAATCTGTTTTGTAGTGAATCGGCTTTTTTCTCCTTTGCGGTTATTATGACCGCGCCGTAATTCAGTGTGGAAATACCGAGTATATCATCGCCGGTTATTACGGCGTCGCAGCTTCGCCAGTCTTCGGGAAGAAGAACGCAGTTGCCTTTTTCAGGGCATATGAGAGCGGTTGTATCACCGCATGTTATTTTCCGCCACTTTTTTCCCTCCGTATCAGTGAATGCCTCCGTTTGCAGCGCGAGAGAATCGTTTACTATTCGGCTTTCGTAAGGAGAGATCTCCGTTTTTGCCGTGTTTTTGAATTTTCTTACAGTGAATGAGTCGATGTCTGTGAGTATAAAGCGTGGCTGATACTGTTCAAGCATATTACGCAAATTCCCGCTTCTGGCTTCATTCTCGTCTGATACGGATATTGCGTCAATCTTTTCGACTCCTTTGCTTTGCAGAGTTTGCTTTATGACGGACATTCCATAGGAATCCCCTCCTGTTTCCGCAAAGACCGCATGGGTGCGGTCTTTGGCGCATACGCACATGCCGCCGTCCCCCACGTCGAATACTATTATTTCCGCGCCGCGGCAGAATACCTGATGCGACAGCATCGCGGAAAGAAGCATGACTGCAATCCCGCACAGCACAACGCGGCGGAGACGCCTGCCAAGCTTTTCGCAATCAGCTCGGCGGTACATTATAAACGCGCCGCCAATCAGCAGCGTTATGAACAGGAATATGTAAGGCGTATATGAAAAGCCCGTGTTGACGGTGGAGAACGGCAGTTCCGCGAGAATTTGTGTAACCGATTCAAGATACCCGCACAGCACAGCCGCGAAAAATCTCAGCGGAAGCGAAATTATCCACCCGACAACAGGTATGGTGTAGATAAACGAGGCGAGTATGCCGAGAATAATAAAAATTGAAGATATGTAGATACAGAGTAAATTTGTGACGGGAGAAATAATTGAAACCGAGTCGAAATGTATTGACGTGAGCGGGAGAGTCGCAAAAACCGCCGACAGCGAAACAGATATTGAACGCAGGACATTTTTCCCAAAGCGTCTGATCCTGCTGCTTTCCGGCATTTTATTGACATAAAGCAGCAGTTTTTTTGTTGATTCAAGAATAGCCTTATTGAATCTTGGGTGAAATAAAATCAATCCCAGAGTGGAACACACCGAAAGTTGTAAGCCTATGTCAGCGGCAGCCCACGGATTAACGATGCACATTAGCAGCACCGCAAATGAAAGCGACGTAACGCTGTCGGAATTACGCAGGAAAATCCCGCTGAGAAGAGCGAGTATGTGCATCGTAGCGGCGCGTGCAACCGATGGTGAAAAACCTGTGACAGCCATAAATGACAGAATAAAGAAAATTACGATACACAGATATATGTAATAATTGGTTTTGAGCTTCCGCAGCACCGCCTGAAGAGCAAGCGTAAGAAGAGTCAGATGAAAGCCCGATACAGCCAGAAGATGGGATATTCCGGTGGAGCGGAAATTATCGACAGTAGCGCTGTCCATATATCCCGTGTCGCCGAGAAGCATTCCGCACAGCATGGCAGCCGCACGCTTTGGCAGGGCTTTTCGTATGCGGGAGATTACGGCTCGTTTTATCCTTTGAGGAATATATCTGAATTTAAAATTATTCCGCGTAACTTTATGCCCGGAATAGGTTTTGCACCAGCAGCGAGCGTCTATTCCGTCGGCACGCAGGGATGTTGTACTGTTGTAGCCGGTTTCACCGCTGCTTTGTACAAAATGCACCTCGCAGGTTATACGGTCGCCTTCCTTTGCCTCTTCTAAGGCTTTCCGGCTTGTCATAACGATACGTATGCTTTGTTTTACGTCAGGAATATCCACTCTGTCGGTACGGATTATGTAATACCATCGTCCATACTGACAGCGCGGGATTTCGCATATCTCGCCCGATATGACGCAGGATTTCTCGCCGAGACGGTCCGAAAGCCTGCCGGCATTTGTCTGACAGCAGCCTATAATAAGAAAAGCTATGCACACAGGGCAGACAATGAGAATAATATCGCGTGATTTTTCACGGTAAATAAAACAGGCTGCGATCGCGGTGATCGCAGCCATAATGCTAAGTATGAAATTTATTTCAGGAAAGAAGCAGACTGCAAAGGCTGATGTTGCCATATACGTTAATCCTATAGCGGCAAGTGGTCGTTTCATGGTGCCCGCTCCATTCTGAATTTAAGATACAGGAGATTACTTAAAGAAAAGCGGAAGAGTCTCGAGGAAGATAATGTCGTCCCTGTTTCTTGCGTCGCCCTCAGCAAGCACGGCGCACTTTGCGACTATATTGCAGCCTGCCTGTTCGGCAAGCGCGACTGCCGCGTTAAGAGAGCCGCCTGTGCTGATAACGTCGTCAAGCACAAGGACTCTTTTGCCTTTAAGCTCGGCGGCGTCGTCCTCGCCGAGGTAGAGCTTCTGTAATCCCTGTGTGGTTATGGATTTGTCGTCCACGCTGATGGCATTGCCCATGTATACCTTGAGACCCTTGCGGGCGACAATGTATTTTTTACCCGACTGACGTGACATTTCATATGCGAGAGGAATGCTCTTTGCTTCGGGCGTAAGGATTATATCAAAATCCGGAACTTTAGCGAGCAAAGCCTCGGCGGATTTTTCGGTTATCTCAACGTCGCCGAAGAGAATAAAAGCTGCAATGTCAATTTTATCGTTTATGGGAAATTTCTTGAGTCTGCGTTTGCAGCTTAAAAAGTCCAAACATAATTTACGCCATCTTTTCCGGCAGCTTTCTGCCGCCTAAAATATGAAAATGAATGTGATTTACGCTCTGAGCGCCGTCCTCGCCGCTGTTTGTGATAACGCGGAAGCCGTTGTCAAGCCCCTGTTCCTTGGCGATTTTTGCGATTATCTCAAAGATGTGGGCGATAGCAGCGCTGTTTTCGGGAGTTATGTCGGCGGCGGAATCAGCGATATGTTCCTTGGGTATTACGAGAATATGCACTGGAGCCATCGGGTTGATGTCCTTGAAGGCGAGAACGGTTTCGTCCTCGTAAACCTTGGTAGAGGGGATATTGCCCTTCGCAATTTCGCAGAATAAGCAATCCATTTTTGTGTCATTCCTTTCGAAAAAATAAGTTCAATTAAATGCAAGGTTTAATTATATCATAATTGTATATATCCATATAATCAAATATAAAGTGCGGTCTTTGCTTCAGGCAGCCGTGCGCCCGATGAAATTCACAAGACAATTTTAGCATTTTAATGTGGGATTGTCAATAATTATTTAAAAATAAAAATGGCATGGAGTTATTATACATTAGTATATATAAATATTGAAATGGATTCAGAATAAAGATGTTCGATGGCTTGGCGTTAAAAGGTCTTATTCAGTGCAAAATCATGTTGAAAAGGGTTGATAAATGTTGAGAAATGTCAAATGTATCAGTGATTTTGATTATCATAATCGCAATCAAAATGTGCAAAGTGTCAAACATGAAAAATCAGGTAAAAAAATTAAAATTTATGCTTGACAATTGAAAAATGAAGTGATAGAATAGCAAAGCTGTCGCAGAGAGACGGAAGCGAAAGAAGCGCAGGAAGCCGCCCGATAGAGGGGAAAGAGCAGGCGCTGGCAGGGACCGTA